>JAFZEP010000093.1 GCA_017560625.1 Bacteroidales bacterium | reverse complement strand
CCAGTTGAAGGACACTCCAACCAACACTCCAGAGCAGCTTGACAGAGCGATGGCGCTTTTCAATGAGTACTTTGATTGTGCGATACTTAACTAAAGATTTTAGGTATGAACCTGACAGGTTCATACCTTTTTTTTATATTTGTAGAAATATAAACTAAACTATATGCTACGAAAAATCAGGATTGTATTGGCGGCGGTGTTTTTCTTAGGTGTGACTCTGCTGTTTTTGGATTTTACGGGTACTATTCATGCGTGGCTGGGATGGATGGCTAAGGTCCAGTTCCTGCCTGCTGTGCTTGCGGCTAATTTCGCCGTGATCGCAGGACTCGTTGTCTTGACACTTCTGTTCGGAAGGGTCTACTGCTCGGTAATCTGCCCTCTGGGAGTGATGCAGGACATCATCTCATGGTTCCGGGGCAAACTTAAAAAGCGAAATAAATTTCGCTTTACATACTCTCCTGCCAAGAACTGGCTCAGGTATGGTGTGCTGGTGATCTTCATCATCGCGCTCGTGCTGGGAGTTCATTCATTGGTTGCACTTGTGGCTCCATATAGCGCATATGGAAGAATTGCTGCAAACCTCATGGCTCCTGTCTATCAGTGGGGCAACAACGTCATGGCTGCAATTGCAGAGAGGGTCGGAAGTTATAGTTTCTATGAAGTGGACGTGTGGATCAAGTCGCTTCCTACATTCATAATTGCAATTGTAACATTTGTAGCTGTGTTCGTCCTCGCATGGAAGCACGGAAGGACATGGTGCAATACAATATGTCCTGTGGGCACTACATTGGGATTCCTGTCACGCTTCAGTCTTTTCGCACCGGTGATCGACACTGACAAGTGCAACAACTGCGGACTTTGCGGAAAGGCATGCAAGTCATCATGCATCGACACAAAGGAGCACCAGATCGACTACAGCCGCTGCGTTGCCTGCATGGATTGCATCGACAACTGCAAGCACGGCGCAGTTCATTTTGCCCTCAGACCAAAGAACAAGGCTGCAAAGAACACTCCGGCAGACAACTCACACGACAATGGCCGTAGAGCATTCATCGCTACTGGCGCATTCGTTGCCGGTGCTGCTGCACTCAAGGCTCAGGACATGAAGGTAGACGGCGGATTGACTGCTGTCAGCAATGCGACAAAGCCATGCCGTCAGACTCCTATCGTTCCTGCTGGCTCACAGAGTCTCAAGAACTTCAGCAGTCACTGTACTGCATGTCAGCTTTGCGTGAGCGTTTGTCCAAACCACGTTCTCAGACCGTCTACAGATCTTGAGACACTCATGCAGCCGGAGATGTCATATGAGCGTGGCTACTGCCGTCCGGAGTGCAACAAATGTTCACAGGTTTGCCCTGCAGGCGCAATCAAGCCGATTACAGTTGAGGAGAAGTCTTCTATCCAGATAGGACATGCAGTGGTCAATCCAGAGCTTTGTGTAATGATCACAGATGGCGTGAAATGCTACAACTGCACAGACCACTGTCCTACTAAGGCCATCAGATATGTCAGAATGAATCCGGATGACGAGAATTCACCTTTCATCCCTACAGTCATCGAGGAGAAGTGCATCGGCTGCGGAGCATGTGAGAACCTCTGCCCTGCAAGACCGCTTGCAGCAATCCACGTCGAAGGACACGAAGTACAAAGAGAAATCTAAACGCAATTGACTATGAAAGAGAACGTAAGCAGAAGAGAATTTCTGAAGGCTGCAGGATTTGCAGCTCTCGGCGCAGGCAGTTTGGGAATCATAGCCGGCTGCGGTGGATCTACAGACAATCCGACAGCCCCTGTTGAGGGTGACGGTGAAATGACATATAGGACTCATCCTCAGAACGGCGACAAGGTCAGCATCCTCGGATACGGCTGCATGAGATGGCCTATGATCAAGAACGAAGAGGGTAAGGATGTTGTAGACCAGGAGACAACCAACAGACTGGTGGACTATGCTATCGAGCATGGTGTAAACTATTTCGACACGGCTCCGGTATACCTTCAGGGACAGAGTGAGAAGGCTACAGGCATAGCCTTGAAGCGTCATCCTAGAGAAAGCTATTTCATCGCGACAAAGCTCTCCAACTTCAGCAATTATTCAAGAGAAAACTCTCTTGAAATGTACTACAAGTCGTTTGAAAACCTTCAGACTGACTACATCGACTACTATCTGCTGCACAGCATCAGCGGCATGGATGCATTCCAGCAGAGATATGTGGACAACGGCGTGATCGACTTCCTGCTTGAAGAAAGAAAGGCCGGAAGAATCAGAAACCTTGGATTCTCATTCCATGGTTCAACTGAGGGATTTGACGAGCTGATGGCTACCCACGAACAATACAACTGGGACTTCGTGCAGATCCAGCTCAACTATGTAGACTGGAAGCATGCCGGAGGACGCAATGCCAATGCAGAATATCTCCAGCAGGAACTCGACAAGAGAAACATCCCGTCTATCATCATGGAGCCGCTCCTCGGAGGACGACTCTCAAAGGTTCCAGACAACATAGCTGAGCGTCTCAAGGAACGTAACCCGCAGGGCAGCGTAGCATCTTGGGCATTCCGCTTCGCCGGCACACCGGCAGGAGTCCTCTGCGTACTCAGCGGCATGACATACATGGAGCATCTTCAGGACAACGTCAAGACATACTCTCCACTGAATGCATTGACAGAGAATGAACTTGAGTTCCTTGAGGAGACTGTGATCCTGATGCAGGACTACCCTACCATCCCTTGCAACGACTGCAAATACTGCATGCCATGTCCATACGGCATCGACATCCCTGCCATCCTTCTGCACTACAACAAGTGCGTGAATGCAGGAGAGATCGCAACAAGCAGCGAGGACAGCAACTACAGCAAGGCCAGAAGGGCATACCTGGTAAGCTACGACAGAGCTGTTCCGAAGCTCAGACAGGCAGCACGCTGCATCGCTTGCGGCGAGTGCATGGCACACTGCCCGCAGAGCATCGACATTCCGAAAGAGATCAGAAAGATCGACAGGTATGTTGAAAAGCTTAGATCTGAAACTCTATAAAAAACGAAGGCTGACCGTTGGTCAGCCTTCGTTTTAGCTTTACAATATCGCTGGAGTCTCGCCCTCAGCCTTGGTCACAGGCATGTAATGCGTGCGGACCGACTGCGGGATCGCTTCCTTCCTGAATGTGATCGAATAATCAGGAGCAGCTACTGATGTCAAAGTCAATGATCCGTTTGACTTGGTTACATTGTAGTCATGCGCCCATGGAGTGTAGTCGGAATATGTTCCTGAAAGAACCTGGCCATCAAAGTTGTACTTACCCTTATAGAGGTAATGAGGGCCCTCGCCGACCTTCTGATACAGATCGAATGTGCTGTCTGTATACAGACCAAGATAGATGTCGATCTCGACACCGGACTCTACGCCTGTATAATGCCACTCACCTGCAACCTTCTCCAGCTTGTCAGCCTCCGGGTCGCCGCATGCAGCGAAGGCAAACATAGCCGCTGCACAAATCATTATCGTTGTAAATATCTTTTTCATAAGCATATACATATTAGAGCCAACCACCGTTTTCAGCTATGCTGTCACGTGAGAGGAGTGAGACCTCTCTTGTAAACTCACTGCCACCCATTTCTGCATCAGTTGCAACATTGTCACCGCCTGCAATCGCAGTGATCCTGATCTTTGCAGAACCGTACTTTGTACACTTGATGAAGAGACGTCCGTTGTTGATGTAAGGCTCGCCCTCGATGCCGAGAGTCTCCCTAGCCTGATCGTCAATCTCAAGTTTTGTGTATGTAAGGTTTGCTGCCGGCTCACCGAAGCATGGAACAAGTGAAACCTTCGACAGTTCTCCGACCTTTGTCACGATGTTAGGAGTGCCCTCGATGTTCATCAGGAACTTCCATGTGTCCACTGCACCTGTTCCCATCTTTCTCCAGAATGGAGTGAGATCGAATGTCACACCGTTTGCCTGCTTGCTGCATGTCTCGATGTAGTAGTCGAGGTCATTGACTGACGAATAGAGGATAGCCACAAATTCATCATAGTCGAATGTCTTGTTGAGCTTGAGTGCATAGGAAAGACCAAGAGCCACAACACCTGAAACATGAGGACACGCCATCGATGTTCCCTGCATCCATCCGTAGTTGGAGTCATACTGTGCCGACTCTACAGCTGTAGTCGAAAGGATCTGGGCTCTTTCGGAATGTGATGTCAGATTGATGGAAACGTCTCCACCAGGAGCTGAAATATTTACTCCAGGACCATAGTTGGTGTAGTTTGTAGGGAGATAGTCAGGACCGAATGCCGACACTGAAATGATCTCCTTGTGAGCTGCCGGATATCCTGAAATGTTTGCTCCGTCATTACCTGATGCGAACACGATGATGTTCTTGTTGACAGGCGAGCCGTTCTTCTGGTTGCCATAGTCACGGAAATATCTCAGCGCAGCGATCTCTACAGTGTAAGAACTCTCGAATCCCTGGTCAGAAGTAAGCAGACCGGCCTCCTGTCCATAAGAACACTGAAGAACCGCGGCTCCCATCTGAGCAGCATAGTGATATGCTCTTGCACGCGCAGCAACTGTAGCCGAGCTTGATCCCGAGAACACCTGGCATGACATGATGCGGCAGCCGTCACCGTTGCCGGATCCACCGGCAACACCGCTGACACCGATGCCGTTGTTGTTTACAGCAGCAACTGTTCCAGCTACGTGAGTACCATGGCTCACATCACCAGGCTCGTTCCAGCTGATCTCCTTCGGATACTTCTCTGTAGAAAGGAAGTTCCAGCCATGGATATCATCAACGTAACCGTTGCCGTCGTCGTCGATGCCGTTGCCGGCAATCTCACCTGCGTTTACCCACATATTTGCAGCAAGGTCCGGATGAGTGTACTTGACACCCTCGTCGCACACTGCAACGATGATGCGTGGATCACCTGCAGTGAGGCCCCATGCATTCTTGACATTGATGTCGGCACCTGTGCGTGATGTCTGAGCGACACTGAGGTCCTTGTTGTTGATATAATGCCACTGGTCTACGAGCATAGGATCGTTGAACGGGAGATTGAACTCGCCGTGTCCCTCCTGCTGGAATGGAGTCCAAGGAATAGGAGCCTCGCTTCCGAAACGTCTCTCGATGGATGTGTTGAACTGGATTGCATCCACATCTGCAAGGTCTGCCATAAGCTGAGCTGCCTTCACCACATCTGTCTCATCTGGGAACGAAACCATGAACCAACGATGGAGACCAAGGCTCTGCGAGAGTTCGTCAGAAGTGTTCGGGAACACTTTCTCTACGTATTCCACTCCGAGAGCTGCGCATGCCTCCTCCCACTGAGCAGTGCCCTCGCCTGCAGCCAGCTGCAAAGCGACAGCATCATCAAGATACAGCAGAAGCGTACCTTCCTCAGCCCTCTCAGAGCTGTTCAGACATTTTGTAGCCAGCTTGGTCTGCTCTGCAGAAGGCTGCTCAAGCACCGGAAGTTCCTTCTCTGCGCATCCTACTGCAACAAGTGCAGCAGGAAGCATCAGACTGAAAATTCTTCTTATCATATTCATCTTCATACTTTAATCTGGTTATTTGACAGCCGCATTATGAGCTGCTGGTTTCATTTCCACAGACTCTACGATCTGGAGATTGTTCACATCAAGATAGTTCTTGATTCTCACCTGCTGACGTGAAGTCTGAATGGCCTTCATCAGATAGGTCTCAAATGTCTCCACACAGTTCTGAGGTCCTCTTCTGAGAGTCTGCTCATATGCAGAGAAGTAAGATCTTACAGATGAGGCAGAAGCAGCTGCCTTGGCCTGATTGCGCTCGTCATAGATAGGGTTCGGATCAAGATCCTCCCTTACCAGAAGCATTCCTGTCACCATGTCGATGACTCCGGCATATGTCTTATGGTTAGGATCCTGGTATGCGATCACAGCAAAACCGTCGATCACCTCACCGTATTCTCCATACATTCCGGAGTCTATGATGGCAAGATAGCCATCCTGAACGAATGCTCCCAACAGACCCATACGTCCGCCGTAAGCAGATCCGCTGGCCGCATACATATATGCTGCAGGATAGAACAGTGCACCATCCGAATAGAAGCTCTCGAACGCCTGCTCGAAGTTGTAGAGGAAGTTGTCGTAATAGATGAATGAGTATGAATCATCCTCCAGACCGAATGTCTTTGCCAATGGGAAGAGACCCTTGATGTTTACAAACTGGTATCCTGTCATGCTTGGAGTGAAGTCAGCAGGGAACTGGTCAGAAACGGTCACATCACCAAGATATGCTCTTGAGTACATGTCTCCCTCGAATGCATAATAGTGATACTTGCCGAAGTAGCCGTCATAGTTTGCAGGCAGCTCGTTCATGTCGATGTCGGAAAGATCGTATTCTGCAAGTCTAGGATCCCACTCTCCAGCTGTCTTCTGCTCAGCGACGAAGAACTGCTCGCGATAGCCGTTATAAGCCAGGAGCACAAGCACGTACTCTGTTCCTGGAACGAGGTAACCCTGCTTGAGGAAGAGACCCGAACTGTTCACAAGATCAAGACTTGCCTTGTTCATCTGAGATCCGGCCAGACTCTTCTTGATGGCTTCCTCATTTGACTCCCACTGGTCCTTTGTATAAAAGCCCGCGTGCAAACGCTGGATATCCTTTCCAGTAATGTAGATCTCCAGAGAGTTCTTTGCTGTCATTCCCTCTGAAGCGTACTTGTCTGAACAGATAAGGCCACAGCTGAGGATCACCTGGTTTGCATCATCACCCTTCTTGAGGTAGCCGAAAGTCACCTGCTTCATCACGCGATATGCGCCTGTAACGTCAAGACCGACAGCCACTACTGTATACATTCCTGTCTGGTCGAAAGAATAATCTACCGAAGTGGCAGACGACAGAGTGACAACATCTCCAAGTTCTTCCTTGCCGGCATTGGCTACGATGAGCTCTGCCTTCTGTGCAGCAGCAGACTCTGTGAGAGCGCCCTCAAACACGGCAAGTTTGACCTGCGCGATGTCTGCACCGAATGACACGCTGACAGGAAGATTGCCGAACTTGTCTGAAACACCGGCAGTCACTGTCATGTCATAGTCCTTTGCCCTGTAGCCAGGAAGGATGATTCTGTGAAGACCTGCCGAGTTGGTAGCATACCATCCGAGGGTTTCAAGCTTCATCTGAAGCGATCCGTATGGGAACTCGATCACACCATCCTTCAATGTACCATACACAGATGCGATAGAAGGATCAAAGTCCTTGTTCTCGGCAACATATGATCCTACGCTTGTCATACCATAAGATGGGCTGAAGATAGCGCCGGTCTTGAAGGTAGGGATCCATACCTTTGCAGGATCCGTAGCATCAATGTATGTATAATGCTGTGATACGCAGATGCTTGACATGTTGGCATTGAACATTGTACCAAGATAATCCACGCTGTACACATCAAATATTCTGTAGTAGCCAGGCATGTCATCACGCTCCTGGATGTTGACTGTCCTCTCAAGGTTCGGATATGTCACAGAGAACCACTCAGGGAAGATACCGTCGCGCCATCTTCCGGTTGTCTCGCCGTTCGGTCCCACAAGATCGTTCCACTTGACGCGTGTCACGCTGAAGCTCAGGTGGCAAGGGTTTGCGGAATATTTCGACACGAACTCGTCACCTTCGATAATGAGGGTACACTCATAAGTGGTAGCGATCTTTGCCGTAGGGAAATGCACCACGACCTCAGCCACAGGAGAGCCATCCTCAAATACAACCTCATCCACCGAGAAGATCGGATAGTTCGCCTTGATTGTCACAGGCACGCGCAGTTCGCCTCTTGAATTGGCTCTGCGCACAAGATAAGTAAGCGTGGTCGGATCTTCCGGTTCGATCTGAAGATCACCTGTTCCAGACTGTGTCGGGAAATATACGCCGTAGCAGGACTCTGCATCAAGTTCGCCCGGTGCATACGGTTCCTCCTGAACGCATGAAACCAGAACCACTGACAGCAGTGCTGTCATAAATATATGTAAGTACTTTTTCATCATCTTTATGAATTAAAGTATTTCGATCTTTTCCGAAGGATCCGGATTGTTGAGACTCTCGTTGATTGCAGTGTTCGACTGGAACTCAGCACGTGTGATCACGATATTCCACTGAGGAGATCTGCGCTGTGTTCTGAGCTTGAACACGCCTGCATGGTTTGAAGCAGAGCGGTCAATTGGCTCGTCAAGACGCTTGTAGTCGAACAGGAGAATTCCCTCGCCCCAGAACTCGATTCGCTTCTGGAGAAGGAGTTCCTTCTTGAATGTAGCGAAATCGGCACCTGCAGGAATGCGGTTGTAAGATGCATCGCGATAGTTGTGCATGAATGACTTCAGGAGTTCCACACCCTCTGTAGGGTTAAGATGGTACTTGGCCTCCATCTCGATGAAGTACATCTCCTCGATACGCATCATACAGTAGTCGATCGCATTTCCGACATTGAAGTCGTTGCACTCGCCCTGAGCAGGACGGAACTTGAGAGCTGTATATGGCTTGGCTCCCGGACGTCCGACTCCGTTAAGGAATGCAGAAAGGTCAGAGCTTGTGCCGGCAAAACGGTATTTGCCGCTTGTCCACTCTTCCTTGTTCGGTCCGAGCCAAGAGAGCTTTCTGAAGTCTGACTCAGGCACAGCATCATAGAGAAGCTGGCTGACACCGAACTGAGCGTATGCCGCATATCCCCAAGCCGCCTCATTCGACATGTGGGCTGTGAATGAAAGGAGGTTGTTGAGGTTTTCAGACGAAAGTGCGATTCCCCAGATCCATGCATTGTTTGCTGAAGCGCTGTTGAATCCTGTAGAAGGATTGGTCCACTGCTCCTTGGTAAGAGGAGTCTTGCCGCTCTGGTCAATGACCTTGCGGGCATAATCTGCTGCCTTCTTGAACATTTCCGCATTGTAGCCGGAGCGCTCATATCCGAGTTCGATGTATGCACGGGCATAAAGACCGTTCACCATCATCTCGTTTGGCTGTCCCCATGATGAAGACGCTGGGTCAAGATATTCTTCAGCACGCTTGAGATCGTCAAGAATGAACTGATACATCTGATCACGCTTCACACGCGGATTTCTCTTACAGTCGTCGATTGTAGTGTTCTCGTCTACGATAGGAACTGTGAGTTCGTAGATGTCTGCAGGGATCTGAACCTCGGCAGTCTCCTTCGGTTCATAGAGACGTGCAAGGTCAAGATAGCACCATGCTCTGTATGCATATGCCTGTCCGAGATTGTGCTTGAGCTTGACCATGGTGTCCTCGTCAGCGCCATCCTCGATTGCAGGAAGCATAGACGCGATGACGTCGTTTGCAAGTCTGATCCATGTGTAGTACATGTCCCAGAAATAAGCACAATATGTATACTGAGGGCCCTGGGCCTGATTCAGGTCATATGCATAGAAGCGGTTGTAGTATGGGTTGTCCGCCATTGTAGCGATGTCCTCAAGCATATGCTCGAAACGGAGGTGGATGCCTGGGATACCGAAGTCAGTGTGATCGCCATATGATCCGGCATAGCCTCCTGTTCCGGATGTTGTCATGCTGGCAGGCATGGCGTTGATCATCGACATCAGCGCAAAATCAGATGCCGACACCTGGTCCTGAGTCACAGAGCCTCCTACAGGCACTGTCTCCTGGATGCAGGACGCTGCGAGAAGTGTCGCAGCAAGAATTCCAGAAACTTTAAGTATTGTTTTCTTCATATTTCTTGTCTCCTCTGATTAGAATACGATGTTGATACCACCTGTGATTGTTCTTACAGGAGAGTTGCTCGCATAGTTGGTTCCTCCTGAGAAGCTGCTTCGAGGATCCAGACCATGTCTGTATGAGCAGTACCAGATGTTGTCACATGCTACATATACTCTCATCTTGTCCACCTTGATGCGGTTTGTCACAGAAGCCGGAATAGTGTAGCCGATCTGTGCATTCTGGAAGTTCAGGTAGCTTGCAGGGACAAGGAATCTGTCTGAAGAAGCGTTGATGTTCTGGTCGTTATATACGAAACGAGGAATATCCGAGTTCTTGTTCTCCGGGCTCCATGCCTTGAGCACGTCCTTGTGGAAGTTCGAACCTACCGAACCGCCTGGAGGAGACATGTAGCTTGCATAACCTGAGTCGTAGGTAAGACCTCCGATAGAATAAGTGAATGCAGCCGAAATGTCGAAGTTGTAGAAGCTGAACGATGTTCCGAAACCACCATAGAGGTCTGGTGTAGGATCGTCACAGAGATAGTCTGTAGCCTCAGAATACTCTGATGTCATAGTCCTGCCGATGACGTTTCCGTTATCATCAAGAACGTCCTTGTACCACATAGGGAGACCGTTTGTCTTGTCTACACCGGCATACTTAGGCATAAGGAATGTGTTGAGAGGAAGTCCCTCAGCCACATATTTGTTGCCGGACGCATATCCATAGTATCCGTCGATCTCACGGTTCTTGTGGGTGTCAGGAAGCATGATGATCTTGTTGGTGTAGTGTGTGAAGTTCACATATGCATCCCAGCGGAAGTTCCTTCTGTCCATGATCGCACCGTTGACAGCGAACTCGATACCGGCATTTCTCATGTCACCGATGTTGTCGTAGTATCCGCTGAAACCGTATGAAATAGGAATCGAAACGAAGTACAGCATGTCTGAAGTCAGACGATAGAAGTACTCCACCGAACCGGAAACTCTTCCTCTGAGGAGGTCGAAGTCAAATCCGGCATTGAAGTTTGTATTTGTTTCCCATGTGATGTCAGGGTTACCGATCGAACCTCTCTTCACACCGATCTCACCGTCACTGTTGGTGATCGAGTACATATCTGTGTAGAGGTAGTCAGCGATGTTGTCGTTACCCTGGGATCCGATAGAGGCCTTGAGCTTGAGCATGTCGATCCAACGCACGTTGAACCAAGGCTCATGGTTGATCAGCCAACCTCCACCGAGAGACCAGAAGTTACCCCAGCGGTGATCCGGATGGAAGCGTGACGACGCATCCCTACGGAATGAGGCACTTGCAAAGATCCTGTTCTGATAGTCGTACTGAGCTCTGAGGAAGTAACCCTCATTGTTGTAGTCTGAGCGTCCGGAAGAAGCAGCCTGGCCGTCGATGACCGCTCCACCGAGTTCGGTGTTGTTGAGCGAGAACATCTTGCTCTTCGAGGCTCCGAGACTTACGCCGTTTGACACATACCACTCATGACCAAGGAGCACTGTTACATTATGATAATCAGCGAAAGTCCTGTTCCAGTTCAAAAGCTGCTGGAGGTTCAGATAGAACGAACGTCCGTGGCTCTTTGAAATGATACCGCCGTTCGCAGCGAACTGGCCATAGTACATATTGTTGATGCTTGTACTTCTTGTCTCATCCACACCGACACCGGCGTTGAATGTGAAAGTGAAGTCCTTGAGGAACTTGACCTCAAAGTAACCTGTACCGTTGATTGCATTACCCTCGCTGTTGTTTGTGTCGAGAGTAACAGTCTGGAGAGCGTTGGCATTTCCTGAGATAGGGCGTGACATGCCGGCATTGCTTCCGTCTCCGAAGTCGTATCTCTTGTTGCCGTACTGGTCGTACTTGATGCTTCCGTCAGCATTCCTGAGGAATACCGGATAGATCGGAGCGACCATTGTAGCAAAACCGAAGATGTTTCCTACAGAACCTGCAGATCCCTCGTCTGAGTTACCGTTGTTCCAGTTGAAGTTGGTGTAACCCATGTTCATTCCGATCTTCAGCCACTCCTTCGCCTGGTAGTCCGCTCTGATTCGCGCTGTGTAGCGGTACATGTCACTGCCGTCCACGATAGCCTTGTTGTTGAGGTATCCGAACGATGCGAAGATCTGGGCATTTCCTGTTGTTCCGGCAACGCTTACATTGTACTCCTGACGGAGCGAATTCTTGTAAGTAGCATCCATCCAGTTGTCAGGCTGAAGCCAGAACTGCTCGCCCATGAAGTTCACAAGGCGGCCTGGAGTCGCATACGGATTGAGTTTTCCGTTGCTTCCGATGAGGTTCTGACCTTCTGGAACAGTGAATGTGAGATAACCAAGACCACCTTCTGCAGCTGCTCCGGTCACATTCTTGGCCGCAAGCACATTGGCAGCCTCATTGGACATGCCCTTCTCCATTCTGTAATAATTGTAAAGGGCGTTGTAATGAGTCTCGTAGTACTGTCCAGGGTCAGTGATATAATCATAACTTCTGAGAGCCTTTGTGTTGAGTCCCCACTTCGCATCCACTGAGATCTTTGCCTCTCCCAGTTTTGCCTTCTTGGTGGTGATCATGATGACACCATTGGCACCACGTGCACCGTAAAGGGCATTTGAAGCGGCGTCCTTGAGGACGGTCATAGACTCGATGTCGGCAGAATTGAGGTTGTTCATGTCACCGCTGTACGGCACACCGTCGACCACGTAGAGAGGCGCAGTGCCCGCATTGATGGAGCTGATACCACGGATCATGATCGAAGGCGAACTTCCGAGAGATCCCGAAGAAGTGGTCATCTGCACTCCGGCAACCATACCTTCAAGCGCACGAGTGACATCTGAAGACTGGGTCTTCTGGATGTCGTCGGACTTGACAACAGTAGCCGATCCTGTAAAGGACTCCTTCGTCGCCGTACCGAAGGCTACGACGATGGTCTCTTCGATCATCTCGGTATCAGGATCCAGAAGGACATCGATGACACCCCTGGAAGCAACAGACACCTCCGCATCCTTGTAACCTACCGAAGAAAACACAAGGACTCCATCTCCAGGAACATTCATAGAGTAGAGACCGTCACCGTCGGTCATTCCTCCGATCATGGTACCCTTGAGCTGGATAGCAGCAAAAGGCACCGGATCACCTGTAGACGAGTCCTTCACAGTTCCAGTCACAGTGAGGTCCTGAGCATATGCCCAGGATGTCACCATCATTGCCAGAACTGCAAGAAAAAGTTTTAGTCTAGTCATGAGTTAGCCAGTTGTTAGTATAATCTAACAAATATACATTTTTTATCAGATATGTACTAACAACCGGCAACTATTTTCAAAGGTATTTTCACCTAACCGCCATAACCTGGATTCTGCTTCAATCTTCCTCCTGAAAGATCCACCTCCTCGACCGGGAGAGGAAGCACTGTCCTATAGTCATCTGGGGCGATGGTGAACGATCCGTTCACCACTGCCCTTCCTGTCCTCCAACAGTCAAACGCAGCATGTCCTTCAGCAAAAAGTTCCTTGCGTCTCTCGTCCATGACATCATCCATATCCACCTCATCCACAGACACATAACCCACGATCCTATTGGTGCGTAGGGCATTGATGTACTGCGAAGCATCCTCTCCCACATGTAACGCAGCCTCGGCAGCGATGAGATACATTTCAGAGAGTCTGACAACCTTGATGTTGTTGGTGTAGGTGCGCACCGAAGCTCCGGCATTGCCAGGATATTTCAACGGATAGAATCCCGGATTGTAATCAGGATCGGGGGCAATGTTCAGATCCGCCACCATCTGCGAACGGACATCCTCCGGAGTCTGCTGCATCCAGGCATAGAACTCAGGAGAGACTCCATACTCCGAATAACCCAAAGGAGATGTATAATAGCCAGGGGCATACCTCTGCGCATTGTACACGTCAGTCTGCAGATACTCCATGATCACCTCATCAGCACCTTCCTGCGACCAGGCCCTCGTGTAGCTTTCAGGTGTATAAAGAGTGTACGGAGACTCCCCTATCACCTGCCTTGCATCTGCCAAAGCCGCATCATAATCACCCATGTAAAGATATGCACGCGCTCTCAAGGCAAGGGCTGCCCAATAGTTCATATGCCCACTGTTTCTGGCCATGTTCAGTCCTGAACCGATCGCCTTCGTAAAATCAGAGACAATCATAGCATAGGTATCCTGCAAGGATGCGCGCTCGCCTATATAGCTGATATCGAACACTTTATCAGCAAGCACCAGTCCCATGTCGTTTGAACTTCCCGAAGTTGGAATCGGAGCAAAAACTGTAGCCAGATGAAAATGGAACAGGCCTCTCATGGCGTAAAGTTCCGCCACATAAGGAGCCGCAGCCTCCTGATCTTCAAGATCTGCTGCTTTATCTATGGCATTGTTGACACTGGCAAGGGCTGCATAAAGATAGTAATACGCGTTGTAGGTGTCGGCCGGAGTCAGCGCATACTGCGCAAGACGCGAGGCATTCTGACCTGAAGATGCCGGCTGATAAGAGTCCGGGCCGACAAGATCGGCATAAATGGACAGTTCCGAAGCCACCGTCATGGTAGTTCCGTACGTTGCCACGTAATAGGCTCCGTTCACCGCGTTGGAAAGGTCTTCCACACTGGTGATGGCGGTGTCCACTGTGACCGAAGTGGAAGGATCCTGATCCAAAGCATCGCAGCCGGACAGCATCACAGCCACAGGCAAAATATATTTCATTGTTTTCATTTTTCAGATCTTTAGAAAGTGATGTTGATTCCAAGGATGAAGGACTTTGTAACAGGCACATCTACAGTACGATAGCCATTGATCGCCACATCCGGATCTATGTCGGGAACAGCAGACCAGATGATCAGTGGATTGGTTGCTTTAGCATATATCCTGAGGCGGTCAATATGGCGTTTGACGGGCACATTCGCTCCGACTGCAATCTCACGCACCCTCACATTGTCGGTCGATTTGATCAGTCTGCTGGAAAAGCGGTCCCATCTGTACGGATTGTTCATGATCGGCTTAGGATAGAGGGCATCCGTGTTGTCCGGAGTCCAATAATCAGCAGCATCTGAGGCCGCATTCATGGATGCAGCACGGAATCCGTCACTATGAGTAAAATATCCGGGATAATCGAAGAGCGAACCTCCCGCCTGAAAGGAGATCAGGAAAGACGCATCAAACAGACCGTCCAGGAAGGTCATGGAGTTAGTGACGCCTCCGATCACATCGGGCATCGCTTTGCCGACGATAGTACTGCCGGCCTCTGAGTAATAATTGGTTACGCCCTTGGAATGATCTTCAGGATCGATCCAGAACTCACCGAGTCCGGTCTCGGGATCCACTCCCTTCCACACAGGCAGATAGAACGAGTACATCGATGCTCCTTCACGATGGATGTACATGCTGCCGTCGCCATAAGGGATGTCAGCACCACCATTCGGAAGATTCTCCACCACTGTCCTCTGCCATGTGAAATTCATGTCGATCGCCCATGTGAAATTGAGCAGATTCACTATCTGCGCACCGAACTCTACCTCGACACCTTCATTCAACAGATTGCCCACATTGGACGTATAGCTGCTGAAGCCTGTGACAGCTGAAGCCGGCATGTCGAAGATCAGAGAGCTTGTATACTTGTTGTAATACTCCACAGCAAGGTCAATCCTGTTGTACATGTTCCAGTCGAATCCAACATTGAAGTTTCTTGATTTCTCCCATCCGAGCGCATCGTTTTCGGGATTGCTCCAATAGATGGCCGCACCTGTTCCATAACCTCCATTCGCCGAATACAGACCCTTATAAGAATAATATCCGGACGGAAGATTGCCATTGGTTCCATATGAGGCCTTTATCTTAAAGTCATTGAAGAGCCTTGAGACACTTGACATAAAGTCCTCACTACTAAGCCTCCACGCTGCAGACACCGACCAGAAGTTCGCCCATCTGCTGTCCGGACCAAGGCGAGATGAGCCGTCCCTGCGGAACGAAGCAGAGGCATAATAGCGATGGGCATAATCATAGTTTGCATTAGCCAGGATTGAAGCCATGAATGAGCGCGACTGCGAGCCTCCCACTCCGTACATCTGTCCTACCGACAGAGCATTGAGCTTGTCACCGGGGTAATTGTTTGCTGCGGAATAAGTGTATCCCACCCTGTGATCGGCAGCCTCAAATCCAGCCAATGCAGACACGGAATGCGGGCCATATTGGTCGGCGTAACGAAGCAATGAGGAGTTCGTCAGATCGGAAGTCTGGAATATGTACACCGCGCTCAGACCATTCAAGGCTGCACCGTCAATCGACGAAGGAGCCCACCACAGATACTGTTTGTTGTCTATATAATCATATCCGAGAGTATTGGAAAGGCTCAGCCAATCAGTGATCCTGATGGTAGATTCCAGACTTGAAAGGCTTCTCATTGTCTGGGTCCTGTTGTACTCAGTGTCCGAATCAAATAGCAGATGAGGATTTCCGGTCTGGCCACTCCAGCTCACATACTCGTTCCAGGTTCCGTCCGGATTCTTGGGCGCAGCTGTAGGGTCACTCTGAGTCAGCACGCCTATCGGGGTGGCGTATCCCATTCCCTGCGACTGCCCGCTCTGATCGCTGTGGCCTTTGGTCTTGGTGAATGAAATCATCTGACGCACAGACATATCCATCCAGGAGTTCACCTTGTGGTCCACATTGACTCTTCCCGAGAAACGCTCAAAATAAGAGCCCAGCACAATGCCTTCAGTGTTATTGTAGCCAAGGCCCGCATAAACCTTTGTCTTTTCGCCACCAGCGGAAACACTTATCTGATGGTTCTGCTGAAAGGCATTGCGGAAGATCTGCTTAGTCCAATCAGTACTGGTCTTACCACTTGGATCGGCCACCATCGATGCGATCTGAGCACCGGTATATCCATACGAGTAAGCAGGATTTATAGCGTACGCATTATCTCCGGCATCCTTGAGATATTGGATGAACCGCGGGCCATCCATCATCTGCAAGGCCTTCTGATTGGCCATATTGCTAAGTCCGAACTCCCCGCTGTACGTCACAGTAGTCTTTCCCTGACGGCCTTTCTTAGTTGTAATCAGGATCACACCATTGGCTGCACGCGATCCATACAATGAAGCTGCAGCAGCGTCCTTCAGCACAGTGACAGACTCAATATCTTCCGGATTGATCGTATTAAGGACACCCATGCTCTTATAGCCCACATTCAGATCGTCCTCCGTAGACGAAGACATCACAACACCATCTACAACATAAAGAGGAGAGGTTCCAGCTGAAATGGAACTCACTCCTCTGATCTGAACATGGCCGGCAGATCCGGGATCTCCGCTGTCCGATGCGATGCGCACACCGGAAATCTTACCTATCATACCCTTATCTATCGACTCTGAAGATGCTTGAGCGATGTCATCGCCACTTACCTGGGCAGCAGAGCCTGTGAAATCCGACTTTGACATCGAACCATAAGCCACCACTATCACATCATCCAGAAACTCCGAATCTTCAGTAAGTATAAAATTGATGGTGTGTTCTCCTCTGACAGGCTTTTCCTGTGAGATATAGCCTATATACGAGACAACCAGGACGGCATTTTGAGGGACCTTGAATTCAAAACGGCCCTCCTCATTGGTGACAGTGCCGGTTGCAGAGCCCTTGACTACGACTGCTGCGCCCTCCAAAGGGTAACCCTCAAGGTCAGTGACAGAGCCGGTCACCACCAGACTCTGAGCTGCCGCAGCAGAGATCAGTCCCAACAACGCGGCAAGCGAGATTACGATTTTCCTACACATAACTAACCATTTAACTTGTTAATTTTCAGATGTAGGTGGCGCAACCCAAATCTCTTGCCAAATAAAAATCGGTGATCCGGAATTTTCCGAACCACCGATTGTATAGGTTAATTGAGGAATCTCTAGAATGAGTATCCCACTCCGATAGCCAATGTATTCTTTGCTGCACCTGAACCGATCAGATATGCAAGATCAAGCTTGATACCCATGAACTTTGCACCGGCTCCCACAGAAGCATAGGAATGAACTGGTGTGTTGCCGCCATAACGGTATCCTGCTCTTACTGTTGCAAGTCCGCCGAATGTGTACTCAGCACCGACTGCCGCTGCAAGTCCACCATTGAAATAGTAGTCTGCATCCAACGCGACATTCACATTGTGCTTTTCTGCAAAATCCATCTCATAGCCAAGACCGAGAGCTGCAGAAGCAGGAAGAGCATATTTCTTCTTGTCAGCAGAAGTAACTGCTGTACCGAGATTAGCGACTCCCACTGTAGCCTTGAAGCCAGAGATCTCAGTCATGAGGAATACGTCAGCAGTCACTGCACCATATGAATAATCAGTTGCGAGAGAACTTGAAGCGTAACCTACATTAGCACCGACAGAAAGAATAGGAAGGAAACGGTAAGCAAGACCGAGGTTCAGATGCATGTCTGATGGTTTGAACTGTCCCTTAGCTGCTCCTGTAGACGAAATAACGTCATAAGCCGGATTCATTCCGTACATCATTCCGAGAGCGACACCGAACTTGTTGTTCATGTTGTAAGCCGCACCGACATTGATCATGGTGGTGTTTACTGCTGACGGCTGCCACATTGTGTAGCCTGCAGACACATCAAACTTATCCTCAGAGAAAGGGATTGCTGCAGCATTGTAGAATGCTGCGTTTGCAACAGAACTTGTCTGGGTGAGGTTTGCACCGGCCTTTCCGAGGCTCACAGCATCAGTCTCTGCTGCAGTGTAAGGCAAAGCCTGTGCACCTGCAAGTGCAGGGAAAAGGAGCATAAGCGCTCCAACGATATAAATGATCTTCTTCATAGCCGATTAAAGTTTTACAATGTTCTGCTTATACTCTTTACCACCGAATGTCACTGCTACAGAATATACTCCCGGAGCACAGTCTCTCATGTCGATTGTAGCTGGCTCGATTCCGCTAACCTGCGAAGTCTCCTCATGAACAACCTGTCCTGTAGAGTTGTAGATGAGAATTGTAGTCTCCGCCATCTCAAGCGTTCCGATATTCACATAATCCCTTACCGGATTAGGATATACTGACAGAGGCTTTGACGGATCCTTCACAGTCACCTTGAATGTGAACACAACCTTCTCATTACGAGCATCTTTTGCTGTAAGTGTAACATCCACTGAACCATAAGAAAGCGCTGTCACATAGATTGTGTTACCCTTAGGGTTGAGGTGGGCAACAGTTGCATTAGAGAGTTCTACGTCATACTTAAGCTGCTCGCCGTCCTCATCGAAAACATACTCAGCCATGTCGAGTGTCAACTCCTGTCCCTTTCTTACAAGAAGGATATTTTCGATATCCTTGATCTTCTCAGGAGCAGAGTTCTCCTTGATCACATAAGTGATAGGACACTCATAAGCAAGACCGTATTCGTCTTCAGCAATAATCTTTGAAACATATGTACCGATTTCTGCTGCAGAACCCTTGATAGTGAAACGGAACTTGCCGTCAGTGTTCTGTGACAATGACTCAGCATTCGAGGCTGCGTTAAGCTCGATACGGATGTCATGTCCATCAGGATCATAGATTGAAACCGGAATATTAAGCGTCTCTGAAGACATCAGAGCGATATTACCCTCATGCTCCACGATAATCACAGGTGCATGGTTTTCAGTTGTATGTGTCTCGAACACACCTGTAGAAGCTGAATAGCTGCGGCCGTATGAATATGCAAGCATCTTCACGAAGTACTGTGCCTCGAAGTCTACGCGTGTAACCGAGAACTGAGCCTTCTCGCCTGCAGCAAGTTCAGGAGCGCATGTTGTGTACTCTACGCCCGCGAGTGAATTTGGAGTTGCGGCCTCCACTTTTGCCTTATCTTTTCCATAGATGACGAGGAATCCATAGGCTGCCTTACCGTCCTCATCTGCTGGGACTGTCCATGTAAGGTCAATATTGTTTCCTCTTCCGGAAACCTCAAGATCTGTCACCTCAGAAGGTGCTTTGTCGTTTCCGTATACGAATGCGCCATATGCGTCTACAAGACCACCGATCTGGTAGTACTGAGGAATAATAGACTTGTTGGCACTGTTGAGAAGCTTCTCCTTGAGCATCTCGTTTGTGAAACCTGCTCCACCGAAGTAAGATACGAGCAATGCCGCCACGCCTGAAACGTGTGGACAAGCCATTGATGTACCACTGAGGTTTCCATACTGGCTTCCTGGCATTGTACTCATGATTGACGATCCTGGAGCACAGATGTCAACCCAGCTTCCATAGTTGGAGAACGAAGATTTTCTACCCTGTGAATCGATGGAACCGACAGCGACAACAGCCTCATACTCTGCAGGAGCACCCATCTCGATCGCATCATTACCAGCTGCGAAGATCACGATACCTCCCTTCATCGGGGAGCCTGGAAGCTGATTTCCATAATTATCACAGCCAGCATACTTGATAAAATAGTCAACGGCAGATTTGTCAGACGCTGAAATCCTTGCATTCATTGCAGTGGTATACTCATCGCCTTCGAGCTTTCCATTACCGTCTCTGTCATAGTTGTATCCCCAGCTGTTCTGAGAAATGATGGCTCCGTCATCAGCAGCACGCTTGATCGCACGGGCACTTGCTCCGCCTGAACCTGCACCCTCAGGTCCGAAAATCTGAGAAGACATCAGCTTTACACCAGGGATTCCCCTAGCCTTGTCACCACCGGCAACGCCAGATACACCTTTGCCGTTGTTGTTTACGGCAGCTATCGTTCCCGCAACGTGTGTACCATGATCACCAGCTTCAACGTAGGTGTTGCTGTCGACTGCATTGTAGTGTCCTGATTCAAGACAGTTTGCAGCCAAATCCTCATGGTAGAGATCGATTCCTGTGTCGACAACGGACACAACAACCTTAGAACTTCCGGTTGTGTACTCGTTCCACACAGGTTTTACATTGATATCAAATCCTGGTTTTGATGCGTTGTACATACCCCAGAGATCTGAAAAAAGAGGATCATTGAAGTCATTGATCTTCACTGGCATCACAGGCTCGAAGATATCGATGCCCTCCACCTGCTCAAGACTCATCTGAGCCTTTGTAAGCGGAACACTCTGTGAATATTTTACGACATACCACCTGTGCAGACCTTCTCTTCTTGTACGCTCCTCGTACTCACCGGCATGAGGGAAAAGACGAGTCATTTCAGTGATGCCGAGCTCCTCAAGAGCGCTGTTCATGCCGGCAGATTTAGTCACAATAGTGCCTGACTCAGCAGCCTCTTCAACCATAGCTGTGAGTTCTTCACTGAGATAGACACGGACCTCGCCGGATACATAACCATCTGCAACAGCACCTGGAACCTCCGATGGAGTTTCCGGGCTTACAGGTAAAACCTCCTCTCTAGTACAAGAGAGCAAGACAGCTGCCGTAAAAAAGGCAGCAAGACAATGCTTCATAAGATCAGTTTAATAATGTTTAAAAGGTGGGCGGTCAAAATTGACCGCTCACCTCAATTATAGATGTAAGTAGATACTACTGTTTTGTAAATACCACGTTACCCAAGTAGATTTCATAGAATCCGCCACCTGATGGTGTATAAGCTCCGTATGCATTGAGCAACTTAAGTGTGCCGTCCTCCTGCAACTCAAAATGGATGTCATCGTATGAGTCTGCCGCACCTGGATCTGCTGCGTTGAAACCGAGAGTAACAACATCTGAATAGCCGCATGGCTGCTCAGCGAGTACTGTAGCAACGTTTCCATTAACTTTTGCAGAGAAATCAGGATTTGCTCCGACAGCTGCAAGGAAGTATGGGTTGATACCGCCGTCAAAGATGAGATCCTTGAATGGGTCACCGTTAGGATCAGCCTTTACGTTGATTGTAGTTTCGCCAGCAGGCCAGTTACCGAAGTATCCTGCGAGCTCACCCTTCCACTGACCGATGAATGCAGCGAGTGGGTGGTCAAGGTCGTCAATTGTAACCTTTGTCTGAGCGAAAAGACCTACAGGAAGTCCCTCTGTTGCGCTTGCAATGTTTACAGTGAAGTTCTTTGTTCCAGTGAACTCACCCTCGAAACCGTTGATCTTGATGACAACAGCAAGAGAGTCTGTCTCACCTGAGAATGTAAGGAGACCGCTTGCTGGAGAGATTACCTCATAGTCAACTCCCTCCTCCGCTGTTCCCTCAGTTACCTTTACAGACACCTGAACCTCAGCTCCGGTTGCATTCTTGATCAGTACTGGGACCTTAATCTCGCCAACAGTCTCAGCTACGGTACAAGCCGAGCTGTACATAGTCGCATAGCTGTCAAAATGATACTCAACCTTTCTACCACAAGAAGCAGCAAGAAGAGTACATACAGCAGCGAAGAAAAATATAAGATTTCTTTTCATTTCCGTACAATTTTAAAAATTACTCTGCTGAATAACCTGGGTTCTGGATAAGAGCAGGAGAGATCTTGATCTCATAGCTTGGGATAGGCCATACAAGTGTATGAGCGTCAGCCGCAAGTGTTCTGCCAGTGTAGTCAGACTCTGGAGTAGACATCACGATATCCTTAGCAGCAGCCTGAGCTGGTCTTGCAGGAAGGCCGTCACCCCAACGCTTGATGCAGTTGATTCTCTGACCATCACCTACAGTCTCTCTGAGCCACTCGAGTTTGATCTCCTCCATTACGTCGCCCTCAGAAGCACCAGCCTTACGAGCTGATCTGAGCTCAGCGAGGATATCTGCTGCAGCTGCATCATCACCGGCCTGTGCATATGCCTCAGCTGCGATGAGATACATCTCAGAAAGCATGAGAGGCTTGCAGAAGTGAGCGCAGTCCTCGTTCTCACCAGACTGGAGAGCAGGATTACCGATATACTTTGTAAACATTGCGATACCGTTGTAGAGAGTACCCTGGCTCTTTACAGGATACATGTCAACCGGGAACCAAAGCTGCTTACGAAGGTCAGAGTTGTTGTATGCATTGATGATCACCTGTGAAGGGATGAATGTAGGCTGGAAGAACTTGCCCTCAGCGTCAGTTGACTGTACACCTGTGTAGAGTGAACATCCAACGATACCCTCTGACTTAGATGCATAAAGACGGATGATAGACTCGTTTCCTGCATCGTTCATGAACTCATTGGTCATCTCCTGGAGAGAAGATGAGAGTGCATAACCTGCATCTGAGTTGATTACCTCCTCAGCATAGGCAGCAGCATCCTCGTACTCGTGGATATCAAGATAGTAACGAGCCTTGAGAGCCTTCACAGCGTCAACTGTCGGAGCTGGTGCCTTTGGCTGACCAAGAAGATTTACTGTTCCCTCCTGTGGGTTGTTGTTGAGAACGATAGTGCCAGCCTCCTCGAGAAGAGCCTCTGCCTCATCGAGGTCGTCGATGATCTGGTCATAAACCTCCTTGAGAGTTGCACGAACCGGCTTGTGGAGCTGATCGTAAACAAGGATGAGCGGAACGCTGAGCTCTGTTGCTGCTGTAGCAGGATCATAGTCTGCAGAGAAATGTCTTGCAAGAGTCAAATATGATGATGCACGGCAGAAGAGAGTGATACCCTTGAGAACGTTTGTTGCTGGGAGGAGAGCCTCGTCAGTAACCATTTCGCACTGTGCAAGAGCGATGTTGTAGTTCTTGATAGCACCGTAGTGGTTTGCCCAGATGCCTGTTGTGTAGTCGTCGCTTGCGAGGAAACCAGAACCGAGTCTGTGTACGAAACCGTAGTTGTTACCGAAGTCGATAGTTGCGTTGAAGCACTCTGTCATAACCTCTACAGTCTGCCATGATGATCCGTAATGCAATCCTCTATATGAAGCAATTACACCATTCTGAAACTCTGCAATGTCCCTCTTAGAAAGGAGAAGCGGAGTGCCTTCCTCATATGTGATGGAAGTGGTCGGAACAAGGTTGAGATCGCATGATGCAGTCATCGCTACAACCAGTCCGCCAAGAAGGATATTTCTTAATGTGTTTTTCATATTGAATTCTTATTAAATGTCCATCTTCTAGAAAGTCAACTCAAGTCCGAAGAGGTACTGCTTAGAGTTACCGAGACGGCCGAGTGTAAGGTTACCAGCAACCTCAGGGTCGATACCTGAATACTTGGTAACTGTAAGAAGATTACGTCCTGTGAATGTAAGTTTGAGACCGTTGAGAACATTCTGTCCGGCAAGGAACTTCTTAGGAAGGCTGTAAGCCACCTGGAGGTTCTTGAGACGGAGGAAGTCTGCGTCCTCATACATGTGAGTATCGAACTGCATGATGTAACCCTTTGACCAGTCTGGATATTCAGCGTCTGTGTTCTCTGGAGTCCAGAAGTCAGCTACTGCCTTGTGGTAGTTCTGCTCAGCAAATGCATTAGGGTTTGCATAGAAGTATGCGTCGTTGTTGATGAGGGTCTTACCAAGAACGTAAGAGAAGTCAGCCTGAACTGAGAAGCCTCTCCAACCACCGCTAAGGCTGAAACCACCGTATACAGGAGGTGTATATCTAAGGCCAGTGTTCTGAGTGAGGGATGCCTCATCGAATACCTTTGTAGTCTCGTTCATTGTAGTCTCGTCTACGTTCTCACCTGGTACGTACCACATTGGAGCACCGTCAGCTGGGTCGATACCAGCGAAGATCGGAGCGTAGAACATAACTGGCTTACCTACTACGTATGCAAGACCGTAACCTGTCATCTCCCATCTGTCGAGACCGTTGAAGAGGCCAGTCACCTTCTCAGCATTGTAGTTGAATGTTGTCTGAGCTCTCAAGTAGTAGTCTCTTCCTCTGAGGATGTCAACGCCGAGAGTGATGTCCACACCTCTGTTTGAAAGGCTACCTACGTTTGCCTTAAGAGAGCTGAAACCAGTTGTATAGTTGTAAGGAACGTCCATCAACATGTCAGTAGTGACCCTGTTGTAGAACTCGAAGTTGAAGTCGAGTCTGTTGAAGAGGCGACCGTTGACACCTACTGTGAAGAGTGCCTGCTGCTCCCAAGTAAGACCAGGGTTTGCTGGCTGAGCAAGAACCTTCACTGCTGTATCCATGTACTTAGATGAACCTGAGATGAGTCCGAGGTGCTGGTAGTTACCGATAGAGGCGTTACCCTGTGTACCGTAGCTCACCTTGAAGTTGAGGTCATCGACAGCAGATACGCTGTTGAGGAAATCCTCTGACTTCATCTTCCACATTCCACCGACAGCCCAGAATGTTGCGTTTCTGTTGTTTGCACCGAAACGTGAACATGCGTCGTTACGAACTGAAGCATCGAAGTAGTACTTGTCCATGAGAGAGTAGTCGAATCTTCCGAAGAATGAAAGGAAGCGGCTCTGGCTAAGGCTTTCGCTGATAGAGAATGAGCTCTGCTCACCATCCTGGAGATTTGTAAGACGGTCATCAGTGAAGTTCTCTGATGATGCGCTGATCGACTCTGAGAAGTTACCTACACCCTCGTGTCCAGCGAGAACGCTGAAGTGGTGAGTGTTAGCGATATCGAAAGAGTACTCGATTGTGTTTGTAACAGTAGCTGCATAGCTGTAGCCCATCTGTCTGCTTCTTGAACCGACGCCACCAGCGAACTGTGCAGAAGGCATGAGAGTGTAACCGTAAGTTGTGAAGTATCCGTCAACACCGGCACGTGAAGCGATCTTGAAGTTCTTGAACGGCTCGATCTCTACGTTGAATGATCCGAGGAGATTGTAGCTGTCAGTCTGCTTAGGCTGCATTTTGATGAGGTACTTTGTGTTGTAGTTACCGTCAGCCCACATAACCTCAGGAACGTTTCCGTCAGCGTCTGTTGCAGGGATAAGAGGGTTCTTAACATATGAAAGACCTCCGTAAGGGTTGTTTGATGTTCCGCTTGAACCACCCCAGAAACCAGCACCTGCTGTCTGCTCGAGTGAGAACGCAACGTTCATACCGACCTTAAGCCAATCCTTTGGACGACCCTGTACGTTTGTACGTACTGTATATCTGTCATAGAAGTTACCGAAAGCAGTACCTCTCTGGTGGAACTGTGAAGCACCGATCATGTATGCTACCTTCTCTCCACCACCCTCAACTGCGATATCGTTCTGGAACTGAGGGTTATTGAACTGCTGGAAGTACTTGTACCACTCTGTGTTTGCATCCCAACCCTTGCTGGTCCACTTGTTGTAGATCTGCTCAGGAGTCATGAGACCGGCCTTAACGAGGAAGTCCTTAAGCTCAGAGCCTGACATCATGTTATCATAGAGAGTGAAGTCTGCGAGTGTAGAGATACCTGCCTGGCTTCTTACTGTCACAGTCGCTCTATTGTTGTAAGCACCAGCCTTTGTTGTTACGTAAACAACACCGTTTGCTGCACGTGAACCGTAGATTGAAGTCGCTGACGCATCCTTAAGGATAGAGATCGAAGCGATATCATTTGGGTTCATCGCCATGACAGCACCGCTTGATGCCTGTACACCGTCGATGATGTAAAGAGGAGCTGTGCTTGATCCGAGGGATCCCATACCGTGGAGCTGCATAGTTACGTTGTTGTCACCGGCAACACCACCAGTTGTCATGACAGAAAGACCTGCCACCTGTCCCTGGAGAGCATCGAGTGCTGAAGAAGACGGAGCATTCTTAAGCGCATCGGACTTAACTGTTGTTACCGATCCTACCATTGTTCCGACCTTCTTTGCAGAACCGTAGCCGATTGCCACTGCCTGCTCAAGGACCTCAGAATCAACTGGGAGATCACAGTTAACTTTTGCCTTTCCATCTACAGCAATCTCGACTGCCTCGTATCCGATTGAAGAGAAAACGAGAACAGCAGTCTTTGAAACTGAGATAGAGTAATTTCCATCTACGTCAGTGTTGACTCCGTTCATTGTACCTTTTTCATGAACTGAAGCGAAAGGTACCGGTTCGCCTGTAGAGGCGTCAGTCACATTTCCAGTGACTGTCAGCTTCTGCGCAAAGGCTACAGAAGAGATCATCACCGCTAACGCTGTGAGAAATAGTTTAATTTTTCTCATAGTAGTTACTTTTAAGTTAAACATTATAAATTATTGATTATTTCTTAGCATGTTTTCACCACATACTAGCCCCGAAGGGTCGGATAATGAAAATTTACCCGAATTACAAAGATGATAAAGTTTTTTTATAAATCCAAACTTCCAATGCCTTTAAAACGGCCGATTTTACCACAGTGCACCTTAGTGAACATTAAAATTTTCAACAAAAAGGAAGGACTCGGATTACAATCTAAAAGAAATAGAACAATATATTTTTTAACTTTGTGGCCTAAACCGAAAGATATGGGGATTCTGAAACTTAAAGAAAAGACGGCTAAAACATTAGCAATTCTAGGCAGCATACTGTTCATTGCAGCCGTAGTTCTGTTCTTCATGCCAGTGGAAATACCTCACAAGACTGCGTTTCCAGTGCTTACAGCAGCAATATTCTCCATTTGGCTCTGCCCATGGCAGATGACGCTGGCATTCACATTCTCCGCAGTCGGAGACTATTTCGGCTACAGTGGAGAGTTCCTGTATCAGATGGGAGCATTCGCCGTGGCGCATATAATGTTCATTGCCTATTTCATAGAGAGATATTTTAAAAAGGTCGAGCACGACAGGAAACTCACAGGCAGGGCAAAAGGTTACCTTGCAATCGTAATATTCTGCACAGCAGCGCTTCTGGCCACCGCATTCATCAAGGTTGTACCGGGAGCAGAGCCGGGACTGATCAGAACCGGAGTCTCGATCTACACGTGCCTCATCAGTCTGATGATGCTGTCTGCATTATTGCAGAGAAGCAGCCTCTACGCCCTTGGCGCCGTGCTGTTCGTCTTCTCTGACTTCATAATCGCATGGTGCATGTTTGTCGGACCAGTGCCACACAGCAGACTCATGATCATGATTCCATACTATGCGGCCCAGTGGATCCTCTTCATCCGCTCTACCCCACTGCGCATCGCCCCTGAAATGCGCATCCTGCGCTTCTAAAATAACGCAGTGTCATGCATATACAAAAACAGGACAGCCATCGAGGCTGTCCTGTTTTTGTGTGTATAAGATGATTAGAGCTCCCATGCGAGGGCTGAAGCGCCGAGGATGGCTGCGTCAGACTCCTTAAGCTGAGAGTAAACCAACTCTACCTTGTTTCTCCACAAAGGAAGTACGTTTGCGTTCATAGCATCGAGGATAGGCTCTGTGAGGAACTCCTTGGCACGTGCAAGACCACCGAAGAGGACGATTGCCTCAGGTGCGCTGAATGCGATGAAGTCTGCGAACGAGCGGCCGAGGATCTTACCAGTGAACTCGAAGATCTTGAGAGCGAGCTTGTCACCTTCCTTAGCTGCATCGTAAACGTCCTTTGAAGCGATTGTGTCGAGGCTTCTGAGAACAGATGGCTCATCTGAAAGCTCGAGCCACTCACGTGCTGTACGTGCAACACCTGTAGCTGAAGCATAAGTCTCGAGACATCCTGTCTTACCGCAACCGCAAGCACGACCGTTGTTGTGAACAGCAGCAGTGTGTCCGAGTTCACCTGCGAAACCGTCGTGTCCGTAAACGACCTCACCGTTGATTACGATACCTGAACCGACGCCTGTACCGAGAGTGATCATGATGAAGTTCTTCATTCCACGTGCAGCACCGTAAGTCATCTCACCTACAGCAGCAGCGTTTGCATCGTTTGTAAGAGCTACCGGAAGACCGCCCATCGCCTCAGAAAGAAGCTTTGAGAACTCTACTCTCTTGCGTCCCCAAAGGAGGTTTGGAGCGTTCTCGATTGTACCTGTGTAGTAGTTTCCGTTAGGAGCTCCGACTCCGATACCGCGTACTTTACCCTCAGTACCTGACTCCTTGATGAGTTTGTTCACAGCCTCTGCAAGCTCTGCGATATAAGGCTCTACCTGGTCATAAGTGTCTGTACGGATGACTGTCTGAGCGAGGACTGTTCCTCTTGCATCTACAACACCGATCTTGGAAGTCTGACCTCCTACATCGATACCTACTACGTATGATGAATTCATTGTTTTATATTTTTATTAAAGGTTATTTAGTCTGTTTAACTCGTGAACCGAGGAGTGCGAACCAAAGCATGTATGCAAGAGCTGCAACGATGATCCAGTAGCTTGACATGTATGAAGAAGCCACCTCTGGATTGATGCATGCATTCTGAACGAGTGGAAGAACACCACCACCGACAACCATTGTCATGAACATACCGGATGCAAGAGCAGAGTACTTGCCGAGACCCTCGATAGAGAGGTTGAAGATTGTACCCCACATCACTGATGTACAAAGACCGCAGCATACGAGAAGCACTGCTGTGAGAGGAACCTCAGCCATTGCGAAACCTGAACCTGTAAAGACTGGCATCTTGGCAGCAACATCAGTTGAGAAGATAGCACCGATCACGAGAGCGATTGCGGCAGCACATGTTACAGAAAGCTGTGTGCGGCTCGAAACCTTACCGCTGATGAGGCTTGATGCGAAACGGCCGATGAGCATGAGGAACCAGTATGTTCCGGCAACGAATCCTGCTGTTGTAGCAGCACCCTCAACGCCGAGTGTATCAGTAAGATAGAAGTTAAGGGTACCAGGGATACCGACCTCAACACCTACATAGAAGAAGATTGCGATCACACCGAATACAAGGTGCTTGTACTTGAGAAGGTTCTTTACTGTAACATCTGACTTTTCTGCAGACTGCTCAGGCTCTACGAATGGAACGAACACGAGAACTGCAAATGTTGCAAGGAACACACCCATTGCAATGTAAAGAACTGTATTTACGTCAGCGATCTGAGTGTCAGCTGTAACTGTTCCGATGAGAGCACCCACGAGCATAGGAGTGAGTGTACCGGTGAGGGAGTTGAATGTACCACCGATCTGAACAAGCTGATTACCCTTGTTTCCACCGCCACCGAGGAGGTTAAGCATAGGGTTTACAACTGTGTTGAGGAGACATACTGAGAAACCGCAGACGAATGCTCCAAGAAGATAAACGAAGAAGTTTGCAGGGAGGCCAGCGAGAGTAGCACCTACACCGATCTTACCAGAAAGGAACTGGATCAGAACTCCGAAGAATCCGATACCTACACCGAGAAGAGTAGACTTCTTGTAACCGAACTTAGTGATGAGGCGACCTGCCGGCAGACCCATGAAAAGGTATGCAAGGAAGTTCATCATGTTACCCATCATTCCCCAGAAGTTAGAGCCCTCGATACCGGGAGCCTGCTTCCAGATAGTTCCGATTGGAGCTGCAAGGTTAGTCACGAACGAGATCATTCCGAAGAGGAACATCATGGTAAGGACCGCTACCCAATTGATTTTGTTCTTGTTCATTTTTTGATTGTTTTTATGTTAATAATTATGATTTCGTTAAAATCGGGCCTAAGATACGAAAAAAATCAACACGAAATGCCCAAAAGAAGACAAACAATATAAAATTAGCAGGGTTCCCTCCCCAAGGAACCCTGCCGTATATAAAACGAACTTAACAAATAGACACGAAAAAATTTCTGATGTCCGAATGCAAAGTTAAGGATTTAAATATTAAAAGCAAGCCTTTATAAATATTTTTATACAAATCGCCAATTACATTAAAAATTATTACAGCGTGCCGACATACGCATCATTTTTTATATCTTTGCTGCCGCTATGAAAAAAGGACTACTGACAATCATCACCATATTATCTTGCGCCTTGGCCATGGCCGGCGAGACCGGTTCCAAAGAAGGAAAGCTCATTAAGGGATTCTCTGGCGGAATGATGGCACACACAGGCTACCTCTGGGGAGGAGACAATCCATACAACTACTCACCAAGCGGCACGACCTTCGGCATCGGAGGTGTGGCGAGGCTTCACATGTCCGACCACTTCCGCACCGGATTCGAGGGCTATTTCTCAACGATGGGACTGCACAAGGATGTTGAAAGCGGAAGCCACAACAAGCTGTTCTGGGCTGGAGCGCTGGCCGACTGTTTCTGGAAGATCGGAAGATTTTACCCGTATGTCGGAGCGACTGTCGGAGGTGGAATGGAGACATCCTTCTACATGTTCGAAGGCAACAAGCACGACTGGATCCCAGAAGCCGTTACCGTTCTCCACAAGCAGCCGTTCTTTGCATTCGACCCCTTCATCGGTTGCGACATCCAGGTGGGAGCAGCCCTCAGGCTGACCGTCAAGGCGGACTGGCTTATGGCAATAAATAACGAGGGACTTAACAAGCCCCTCGGTCCTAGAATCTATTTCGGTTTCATATTTGCCCACTAAGAAAAGGACTCTCTATGAATTCCTGTACTCTGTCGGAGTCATTCCCGTATGAGCCTTGAAGAACTTGTAGAACACTGACTGGTTCGGGAAATTCAGTTTGAACACGATCTCCTTGATCGGCGTTTCCGAATACTTCAGCAGGTTCTTGGCCTCAAGTATCACGTACGAATCGATCCACTCAGGAGCCGAACGTCCTGACGCATTCTTGATGATCTTCGAGAGATACTTTGGAGTCAGGCACAGTTTTTCTGCATAAAAACCTACATTTCTGTACTGGGTATGATACTCCATCACGAGTCTCATGAACCTGTCGAAGATGACCTTGCTTCTTGTCGTGTGCGAATTCCGCGAAGACTCTGACGCATTTGACGTCCATGAACCCAGGATAATGTAGAAGAGCGACGACAATGCGGAAAGGACTGCCTCCTTCTTATATGAAGCCTCTGAATGAAGAAGAGATATGATGTATCTGACGAGATTGCCGGTAAGTTCAAAGTCAGATTCAGACAGCTTCACCCCAGGACAGTCAAGCATAGCTATCCCTTCGTTGAAAAGTTTGCACACCTCAACATTCAGTCCCTGGAAAAACTCCTTTGAAAGGCCCATGCAGATGTAGCGCACATCCTCCTTTGACGCGTCCAGGATCTCATTGACTCTGATGATGTTTCCCGGCACATTTATGAACACCATGCCCTGCGATATCTGCATTTCCGAAAGGTTGACATTGATGTTCAGACTTCCGTTCATACAATAGAAGAGCATTATGCCATCAATGCGGCAAGGATGGCTCTGAGGGTTGTGATAGTCCTTCAGTCTTGCATCCAAGACGTAGAAATCGTCACCGAATCCGACACAAGGTGCATCCGGAAACATGGCCTTGAATTGTGTTGGGGAAATATTTAACAGTGATTTATCTTTCATTTTTGAATGCCATAAACGTTCAAATATACAACATTCCCCCTCCTTGTGCTATTTTAGACAAATTATTTCTACCTTTTGACAATAAATAAGGAGCACGGACAATCCGTGCTCCCTATGTTTCATGGTCCGACCTGGACCCGGCCTCTAAAACAGATGTTAAAGAGAAGCCATATTCATTTCGTTTACAATGTTCTTACCCTCAGGGGTGTAGGCGAATTCCATATTTGCCTTGTAAGCCTCCTCTACCCTTCCGCGCACGACCTTCATCGAACTGTTGAGGAAGTGGTTCTGCTCAGTCCAAGGCTCAGGAAGAACGCAGACTGCAGCTGGCAGCCATCTTTCAGGGAATGCACCGAACATGCGTCCGCCCTTGCGGTACATGTTCACCTCGTCCTGAAGCTTCTCGAGCATCTTCACCTTCGCCTCCTTAGTTGCCGGATCAAGACCGAGTTCCTTGGCATAAGCCTTCAAAGCCTCCTTGTTTGGAGTGATGAGGGCGATTGTGTAAGGATCCTGGCTGTTGTGGAGGATAGCACCGTCGATGAACTTAGAGCTTTCCACGAGATTTTCCTCGATTCCCTCTGGAGAATATTTCTCACCGTCAGCTGCGATAAGGAGTGACTTGAAGCGGCCTACCACGTAGAGCATCTCTGCATCACGCATGTAACCCATGTCACCTGTGTGGAGCCATCCGTCTACAATTGTGTCAGCTGTAGACTTAGGGTTCTTCCAGTAACCGGCCATCACATTTTCACCCTTGATGCAGATCTCACCCTTTGAGCCGAACGGCTGCTCTATGCCGTCAGCGTCAAGGATCTTGATCTCCATCGGAGAAACGACCTTACCTGACGAACCGAAGATATGTTTTGCCGGAGAGTTTGCAGAGATGATAGGAGTTGCCTCCGAAAGGCCGTATCCCTGGTACATCGGAATTCCGATTGCATAGTAGTATCTCTGAAGATCGATGTCAAGAAGAGCACCTCCGCCGACGAAGAACTTCATGTTGCCGCCCAGACCCTGACGCACCTTCTTGAAGATGATCTTATCGAAAAGGAGCATCAAAGGCTTTCTCCACCAGTTGCAGAAACCACCCTTGTTGTAGCCTTCCTTATTGTACTTGATGGCATTATTGAGAGCAAAGTTATACAGTTTCTCGACTGTCTTTCCGCTCTTCTTGATTGTTGTCTCGATGTTCTTCTTGAAGCTCTTTGCAAGAGTCGGAACAGAAAGCATCACGTGCGGCTGGAACTCCTTGATGCTGGTCGGGATGTTTCTGAGGGCCTCCTTGCCTGACTTTCCTGACGGAACGGTACCGATGGATGCACCATAAGACATCATTGTGTAGAATCCGGCCACATGGGCAAAACAGTGGTCAAGCGGGAGGATGATGAGCATCTTGTCGCCCTCATCTACTCCGATGACAGAATGTGCCTGCTCTACATTCGCAGTGTAGTTTCTGTGTGTGAGAAGGATTCCCTTAGGGTCAGCTGTCGTTCCGGAAGTGTAGCTGATGTTTGCATAGTCGTCCGGTCCGATAGAGCGGTATCTCTCGACAAGCTTTTCCTCGTTCTCTGCAAGGAACTTGTCTCCCATCTCTATGATCTGACCGATATACATTTCATTTTCCTGCATGTTTGCAACCTCGTCGAAAACGATGACTTTCTCGACCATAGGACATTCAGGAAGGATCTTTCTGATTTTAGGAAGCTGGAACTTCGAGGCGATCACATACTTTGAGTCAGAATGCTTCACTCTGAACACAAGGTCATTGGTTTCTTCAAGCTTTATTGAAAGCGGCACGTTTACAGCACCGGCAAACAGTACTCCCAATTCTCCGATCACCCACATATTGCGGCCTTCGCTGAGGTAAGAGATCTTGTCTCCCTTCTCAACTCCGAGAGCCATGAGTCCGGCAGCGATGCGCTTGGCCTGACGCAATGTCTCCGCATAAGTCGTAGGTTCCCACTGATTCGTATCGAGGTTCTTCTCCCAAAGGAACGGATTCTCCGAAAACTTTGCTACATACTTCTCGACGAAATCAATGATTGTAATTCTTTCTGCCATAGTTGTGTGTATTTAGATTAGGTTTAGTATTCGGTTTAGTAGCACGCAACCATTATTCTTCGTCCTTCTTAGGGAAAAGGCCGAAAAGCTCAGCATCGATCTTGTCGATCACCTCCTGGAAATCCTCAGGGCGGTTTTCGAACTTGATGCGGTCTACGTCAAGGACCAGAAGGTTGTGCTTGTAGTCCTTGATCCAGTTTTCGTAACGCTCGTTGAGACCTGTGATGTAGTCGATGCGGATGCTCTTCTCATATTCGCGGCCTCTCTTCTGGATCTGGCTCACGAGGTTAGGAATAGAACTCTTGAGATAAATAAGAAGATCAGGCGGATTTACAAGGGACATCATGAGGTCGAAAAGGTCTGAGTAGTTTTCGAAATCTCTTGTAGACATGAGGCCCATGCCGTGGAGATTAGGCGCAAAGATGCGTGCATCCTCATAGATAGTACGGTCCTGGATGATCACTTCATCAAGCTTCGAAATGTCTACGACATCCTTGAAACGCTTGTTGAGGAAATACACCTGAAGGTTGAATGACCATCTCTCCATATCCTCATAGAAGTCTGCCAGATATGGATTGTAGTCTACTGACTCGAACTTTGGAGTCCATCCGTAATGTGCGGCGAGCATCTTGGTGAGTGTTGTCTTTCCGCTGCCGATATTACCTGCGATTGCAATATGCATATTGTTTATATTTTATAGTTTCTTCTCATTTAATTTAGCAAACATACGAATTTTTAATGTAAATTTGTGTGTTTTAACCGATTTTTTGCAATGATATACATAGAGCACTTCACCTTTAATGCCTTCCAGACACGCTGCAGCGTAGTGTGGGACGACGATAATTACTGCGCATTCATTGACCCAGGCTGCTCATCTCCACAGGAGATGCTGGAGCTCGTATCATTCGTTTCAAAACGCTTCCTTCAGCCGGTGTGCATCATGCTTACCCATGCGCATTTCGACCACATATACGGCATGTCTGCCCTCGCAAAGGAATACGGCATCCCGGTCTATGCGCATGCAGACGAATTGTCCACACTGGAAACTACAAATCCGCAGGTGTGCAAGTGCTACGGTCTTCCGGTTCCGGAGACCTTCCCTATGATAAAGAGCATCTCGGAGGCATCACTTCCGAGCAGGTTCAAGCAGGTGTCTGAGGGAGAAGTGATAGAGGTCGGCAGCTTGCGCTTCAATGTGCTTGAGACTCCAGGCCACACACGCGGCGGCCTCTGCTTCTACGAACCTTCCGAGCAGGTTGTCTTCAGCGGAGACACACTCTTTGCCGGCGCAATCGGCCGCACCGACCATCCGGGCGGCGACTACAACCTTCTGATGAAGAGCATTTTTGAAAAACTCATGACGCTTGAAGGTCCGGTGAAAGTCGTTCCAGGCCACGGTCCATGCACCGACATAGCCACAGAACGCACAACCAACCCATTCCTCATGCCGTTCAACGAGCCGTTTGAAGGATAAACGTCAGAACTCACTTACACTTTCATATTAAAAGCACAAAAAGGCCCTTATTTGTTCTTTTGAAGTGAAATTTCACGTTCAAAAGCACGGAAACAGGCCTTTTTGTGCTTTTGGCAATTTGTTTTAATCTGTTCGGCACAGGATTTGAAATATCCTGAGCCGAATAGTTTTTTCATAGGTTAAGTTTTAGGTTAGAATTGCACGGCGGCCCCTCGATGTGAATCAAGAGGCCGTCATTCTTTAATTTCAGCACTGAATCTGCTGACAGCTCGGTCACTTTTTGCCATAGAAACGGCCAAGGTGTCATTAAAACCACACATTTTGAACAGAAATCAGGACACCTCGGTCATTTTTTCGACATAAAACGACCAAGGTGTTCTGATTAAACGAGATGCTTAATCCTACAACGTCTGTCCGGCGATGAACTCGCGGAGGATGGATGTAGGAGGGATGGCTGCTATTTCTGCTGGGGAAAGCGCCACGATGTAGTCAAGGAACTTGAGCATGCGGGATGCCTCTGCGTAAGCCGGCGATGTCGGAGGGATACGGCGCAGGAGCGGTTCAGCATAGTATTTCAGTACCGGAAGCTCAAAGATGTGGGCAGAATTGAACAAGGCATCCGCATTCTCCTGGAACGGGAATATGTTGCGGTTCTCTCCGCGGCGTACGCTCTGCCAACGCATGATGGTATCCTCTGGAACAATGCCTCTAGTGCGGTTGTCGCGGACCATTCGGCGAAGCATGCGGTTGTCTGAAGTGGATATGTTGTTGTTCTCGTCTACTGAAAGCGAGGTCAGAGCCGAAGCATAGACTCGGAAGACTTTTGACGGATCCACGCCAGGGATCATTGCCGGATTCAACGCATGGATGCCCTCCATGATGAGAATGTCCTTGTCGTGAAGCTCCATGAAGTTACCCTCGAAATATTTGCGGCCTTCCTTGAAATCGAAGCGCGGAATCTCCACTGTCTTGCCCTCAAGCAGATCATTGAGCTGACGGCCCAGAAGGTCAAGATCCATTGCGCCGAGCGCCTCGAAGTCATACTCTCCATTCTCATCTTTAGGAGTCTTATCCCTCTCCACAAAATAGTTGTCCAGCTCAATCACACGCGGATTCAGGCCGAGGATGCGACACTGAAGAGCAAGCCTCTTCGAAGTCGACGTCTTTCCACTGCTCGAAGGACCGGCAATGAAGACGATCTTCACACTGCCGCGACGCGCATATATCTGGTTGGCTATTTCAGCATATTTTCTCTCATGGAGAGCCTCAGAAAGATTGATCAGATCGACGATCTTTCCGGAAAGCACCATATCGTTCAGAGAGCCGACGCCACGGACATTCATGATCGAGCACCAGTCGGAACGCTCCTTCAGGACAGTTGCGAGTTTTGACTGACGCTTCATAGGAAGAACCCTGCCGGTGTCGCCTTCCATAGGATACTGGAGACAGAAGCCTTCGTTGAAGGCTGCAAGGTCAAATGTAGTCAACAGACCTGTAGACGGAATCATCGGACCATGGAAAGTGTCAAGGCAACCGTCAAGTTCATACACATTATAGTTGAACCTGCCGATAGTGCGGAGAAGATGCACCTTCTCGCTCTGATGCTGAGCCGCGAAGATCCTGCAGCAGTCATCGAGGCTCATCATTGTCTTTGTAAACGGAAGGTCCGCAGCAATGACGTTCCTCATGGCAGCCTCTATCGCCTCAATCTCATCATCCGTAACGAAATGCACATTCGGACGGCCATCATCAAGAGGCCTCAACTCTCGGATTTCACAATACAGACCGCTAGGAAGGGAATAATCGATCACAAGAACCTTGTCAGGGAACATCTCACGGACAACCTTCTGCAGCACAAAGCAAAGAGACCTTATATACGTGCGACGTCCGTCCGGATGTTCATAGCCGATGAAGCGCACGTTATGAGGATTTATCACCTTGTAGTCGAGGGACTTCAGTTTATTATCCACAAGTGCTGCCAGAACATGGTCACATCCGACCTTCTGACATAGATCCTTCAGCGTCGTACCCATCGCAACTGACTCATACGCTTGAGTATTCTCGCAATAAACTTTTACGTTCTCCATAGCAAAACTATAATATTTTGATTTTCAATCACTTCCTCAAAATGCTTGCCGCACCCACGCAGCAAGCATAATTCGTAATTCACTGAATGACAATAATTTAAGATTCAGGTAAAATCTCGCGAAGGAACGGACCAGTGACCGAATCCGGGTTCTTAGCCAGCTGCTCCGGGGTGCCCTGAGCAACGATCATACCTCCGGCCTTACCGCCATCCGGTCCCATATCGAACAGGTAGTCTACCGACTTGAGGACATCCAGGTTGTGCTCGATGACGATCACGGTGTTGCCCTGCTCTACAAGCTGCTGGAGCACGTCCATCAGCACCTTGATATCGTCGAAGTGAAGACCGGTAGTCGGCTCGTCAAGGATGTAGAGGGTGTTGCCTGTGCCCTTCTTTGCCAGTTCAGCAGCAAGTTTCATGCGCTGGCTCTCGCCGCCGGACAAGGTCACTGCAGACTGTCCGAGCTGCACGTAGCCAAGGCCCACATCCACCAGTGCCTTAAGTTTCTGGGCAATGGACGGGATGTTGCCGAAGAACTCATATGCCTCACTGATAGGCATTTCCAAAACGTCATTGATGTTCTTTCCCTTATATTTTACAGCAAGAGTGTCGTTCTTGTAACGGCGTCCGCGGCATTCGTTGCATACGACATTCACCGACGGAAGGAAATTCATCTCGATGACCTTGATGCCAGCGCCTTTGCACTCCTCGCAACGTCCACCGGCCACATTGAATGAGAAGCGGCCAGCCTTGAAGCCACGCACCTTTGCATCAGGAGTAGCCTCAAAAAGGGTGCGGATGTCGTTGAAGACGCCGGTAAATGTGGCAGGATTGCTTCGCGGAGTGCGGCCGATAGGACTCTGGTCTATCTCGATAAGTTTGTCAATGTTCCCGATGCCGACAATCTCATCGTAAGGAAGAGGCTGAAGCTTGGCATTGTAGAAGTGGTTCTTCAGCACCGGCATGAGGGTCTCGTTGATGAGCGAAGACTTACCGCTTCCGCTGACACCGGCCACGCCCACAAGCATGCCTAGAGGGAAATCCACATCAACATTCTTAAGGTTGTTGCCTCGCGCGCCACGCACTCCAAGAGTGAGTCCGTTGCCGACTCTACGCTCGGCAGGAACAGCGATTTCCTTCTCTCCACGGAGATATTCAAGGGTTGTTGATGGGCCTATGATCACATGGTCAGGGGATTGCCACGACTCCTCCGGAGTCTCGCAATGACGTGTAGGGGCAGCGGACTGACATGAAGGGGCGTCGGAAGGATGTGTAGGGGCAGCGGACGGACGTGAAGGGGCAAGCAGCATATCTACCGGCGCCGATAGGCAGATGCGGCCACCCGCATCTCCAGCTCCGGGACCGACATCCACAAGCCAGTCTGAAGCCATCATGGTTTCCGCATCATGCTCTACCACCATCACAGAATTGCCTTCGTCGCGGAGCTTCTTGAGCGAGGCGATCAGCTTTCTGTTGTCTCTCTGATGCAGACCGATGGATGGCTCATCAAGAATATAAAGCACGTTTACGAGTTTTGATCCGATCTGAGTCGCCAGTCTGATTCGCTGGCTCTCACCGCCTGACAAGGACGATGTCGCGCGGTCAAGCGACAGATAGTCCAGGCCCACATCCAGCAGGAATGCGGTCCTGTCTTTGAGTTCCTTCAGGATATCACGGGCAATGACGCTTTCTCTGTTGCCAAGTTTTCCGTCCAAAGAGGCAAACCACTCTGCAAGCTGGCTGATCTCCATTGCAGCCACTTCTGAGATTGTCTTGCCGTCGATCTTGAAATATGTAGTTTCCTGATTGAGGCGCGATCCCCCGCAGACAGGACAGGTAATCTTATCCTGGATGTCACTGACGATGCCCGAGAAGGCCACCATCTCTGAAGAGCCGCCCTCTCCTACCCTGAACAATTCATCCGAGCCGAAAACAATCAGAGACACCACCTCGTCAGGCAAGTCTTCGATTGGATCGTACAGCGAGAAGTTGTACTTTCTCGCGATCGAGCGGATCACATCGAATTTCTTTGTCTCGCGTATCTTTCCCAAAGGCACAATGCCTCCGTCGGCAATGGAAACCGAACGGTCAGGAATTACAGTGTCGATATTTACGTCTACTATGATGCCAAGGCCCTTGCAATGAGGACAATAGCCTTGAGGAGAGTTGAATGAGAATGAGTGAGGCGCCGGCTCTGGAAGAGAGAGTCCTGTGTCAGGACACACCAGATGCTTCGAATAATGATTGACAGCCTCCGTCTCCATATCCATGACAGCCACGGAACCTTTGCCGAAATTGAGAGCCGACATCACAGAATCCTTGATGCGCTTCTCATCCTTTTCCGAAGGCTTGAGGCGGTCGATGACCAACTCGATGAAATGCGGCTTGTAACGGTCCAGCGCTGTTACGTCGTTAAGTTCGCAAAGCTGACCGTCGATGCGGATCTGTGTGTATCCGCGCTTGCGCATCTGCTCCAGAAGCTCTTTGTAATGACCCTTACGGCCACGCACAAGCGGAGCAAGCAGATAACACTTGCGTCCGGCATAGTTCTCCATGATCAGAGAAACGATCTGAGAGTCATTGTAACGCACCATGGCCTTGCCTGTTTCAGGAGAATAAGCAGTAGAAGCGCGGGCATACAGCAGTCGCAGGAAGTCATAGATCTCTGTGATTGTACCCACTGTAGAACGAGGGTTGTTGCCCGTTGTCTTCTGCTCAATGGCAATGATAGGGCTGAGGCCTGTGATGGACTCGACCTCAGGCTTTTCCAGAATGCCCATAAAATGCTTGGCATATGTGGAAAGCGTGTCCATATAACGACGCTGACCCTCGGCATATATAGTGTCGAAGGCCAATGAAGACTTTCCGCTGCCGCTGAGACCTGTCACCACGACAAACTTTCCGCGCGGAATCGAAAGCGATGCGTCCTTGAGGTTATGCGCCTTTGCGCCAATGATTTCTATATAATCGTTCTTTTTCTCCATTCTACGCTTATCTGCAGACAGTCTACAAATTTACAAAATATTTCAGAATTGCGCACGAAGGTATGCATGGCCGAAGCGGGCAAATGCAGCACGGTCAAGTTCCTCCCGCACTGATGGATGGGCGATTTCAATGAGTGCACGCGCACGCTCTGCAAGAGTCTTGCCGCGAAGCTGTGCGACACCGTACTCTGTGACAATATTCTGAATCATATGACGGGTCGTCACGACTCCTGCACCCTCTGCCAGCACAGGATTGATCTTGGATACGCCCTTCTCAGTCATCGAAGGGATCGCAATGAAAGTCTTTCCTCCTTCCGAAAGCGAGCCTCCGTACATGAAATCATGCTGGCCTCCTACTCCGGATATGATGCGTGTGCCCACCGAATCCGCACACACCTGACCGGTAAGATCGACCTCGACAGCAGAATTGATCGACATAACCTTCGGATTCTGAGCTATGCGGAACGGTGCATTCGTCCATGCCACATCCTTCAGCAGCAGATCCTCTCTATAGTCCATATAATCGTACAGTCTGCGCGAGCCCAAAGCAAGAGATGCCACAGAAATGCCCGGCATGACAGTCTTGCACGAATTGTCGATCACGCCGCTCTCCAGCAGCGGGAGCACTCCGTCGGTAAGGGCCTCAGTGTGAAGTCCGAGGTGCTGATGATCCTTCAAAGCAGCCAGAACAGCATTCGGGATGCCTCCCACACCGATCTGCAGGGTCGCTCCGTCGGGAATCAGTTCTGCAATGTGACGGCCGATGGCACTGTCTATCTCAGTCGGAGTCGCTGTAGGGACCTCAACTAAAGGATCATCCACCTCAACTGCCGCATCGATTTCCGACACATGTATGAGGGCATCACCATAAGAGAAAGGCATCGCCTTGTTGATCTGGACGATCTTCTTCCTGGCACACTCCGTAGCGCTGACCGCAAGGTCAGCAGAAATTCCATACGAGCAATATCCGTCCTCATTCGGAGGAGAGACATTAAGGAACACAGCATCCAAAGGAAGAGTTCCGTCACGGAAGAGGCCCGGAATCTCACCCAAAAACGCAGGTATTGTGGAGCCATAGCCCTGAGCCAGCCACTTGCGCACATTATTGGCCACGAAAAGGCTCTTGATGTTGAACGCATCCTTGTATTCCGGCCTGCAGTATGGAGCATCACATCTTCCCACGGCAAATGCCGCATAGACGGTCACATTCCTGAGTTCATTGCCCCTGTCTGCCAAAGCCTGCGAAAGCACTTCAGGGACTGACGTACTGCCCTGGATGTATATACTGTCACCAGACTCTATAAGTTGCACGGCCTGGGCCGCTGTCATTATCTTCATATCAGTGGTCTTTAGCAAAAAGTTCAAGGCGCTCTTCAAGCATATCAAACTGTTCCGGGCGGTTGAGTTGGGACACGCATATGCGCACTCCCGGCTGGCGGCTTCCGGTTGTCGAAAGAGCGATTGTAGCCATTCCATAACGGATAAGTTCTGCCATCAGGTCTCCGCTTGACATGTCCTTGTAGCCTACGGTGTAGAAGAATCCGTCACTGACAGGCTCATCGCCATCCATGGAGTAGACAATATGGAAGCCATTGTCGAGGAATATCTTCTTGCTTATTTTTGCTCTGCGGGCATATTCTGCGGCGGAGGTGACAAAGTCAAGCTCGCCGTCGCACGCAGCGCGAAGCATTTCCGCAAGTGCATACTGAGCTGAATGCGTTGCTCCAGAAGAGACCGCGTACAGCACCGCAAACACGTAAGCATCGCCCAGACGCGACATCTTGTACCACTTCGGCAGCAATGGATACTCCCTATGATACAGGGCATCAGAGATAGCGATGATGGCAATACGCTGTCCGGCATAGCTGAACATCTTCGAACCGGACATCATGATGATGTAATTATCTGTATACTTGGCGATTGTAGGCTGAAACGGAGGCTCGAAAGGCTGACCTAGAGGCTTGCGGAAGTCCATGCACATGTATGCCAGGTCTTCGATGACGATCGCATCATATTGTGTTGCAAGTTCTCCTATGGTCTTGAGTTCCTCCTCTGTAAGGTTGAACCATGCCGGATTGTTCGGGCTGGAATAGATAATTGCGGCTATACGGCCTGTGGCAAGATGGCGCTCAAGCTCCGGACCCAGTTTTTCTCCGCGGAAATCATAGATATCGAAGGAATCGCTTGCGATTCCGAGAATACGGGTCTGGGTACGCTGTACAGGAAAGCCCGGATCGATGAAAAGGATTGTGTCCTTTCCCTCCTGCAGATGCGCACAGAGCAGGAATGTGGAGAAGCTGCCCTGCATCGATCCCACTGTAGGCACACAGCCCAGCGGGTTGACATCAATGTCCAGATAGGCCTTCAGAAAGCGGGAGGCCTGCTCTTTGAGTTTTGGAATGCCATAGATGTTTGGGTATTGCGAGGCCACGCCGGAGTCAAGCGCCTGCTTTTCGGCCTCTATGCCCACACGCACGGGCGGAAGACCCGGTATACCCATTTCAAGATGAAGGAATTCTGTGCCGCTCTGCTGTTCGAGAGCCTTTGCAATTGCACCAGACTGACGGATAGTCGCACAAGAGATGTCGAGAATATCCATCTGCTCCAATAAGGAGTTGTAGACATTTTTATCGATAGGAAGTCCCATAATTTCGTTTGGCGGGGAGATGCCGCACCAAATATAATAAAAAAGTCAGAGACTTTGGTCAAGCTCTTGCATAGTCCGGATGGATTTTAAAATCAAAGGCTATATGAAGACTCTAATAATTTATAATCACCCACATGAAGGAAGTTTCTGCAGTGCCATCCGCGATGCCGTACAGACCGGTCTGGAAAACGGAGGACACCGCTACAAACTGATCAACCTGGATGCAGACGGCTTTGATCCCGTCATGCGGGAAAAGGACCTCGGAGCATTTGTCCAAGGCGGAAAGAATGACGGCACGGAGATCGAAGGCATAGACCCTCTTGTGCGTACTTATGTAGACAAGATGAGATGGGCAGAACGCATCGTGATGATCTTCCCGATCTGGTGGATGACGATGCCGGCCATGATGAAGGGTTTTGTGGACAAGGTAATCTTCCCCGGCATGGTGTACAAGATGGAAGGAGGAAAACTTGTTTCCATGCTTTCAAGACTGAAGCAGGTTGTCATCATCACGACCATGAACACACCTTCCGCCATCTACGAAAGCACGTTCAACAACTCGATAGAAGGCTCGCTGATCAAAGGTACTTTCAACCAGATAGGCATCCACGACATCAGATGGATCAGCCTCAACATGGTCAAGCAGGTGGGAGACGAGAAACGTTGGCTCTGGCTTGACGAGATCGAACGTGAATTTGCAGAATAATAAAAGGTCGCCTTGATCAGGCGACCTTTTATCCGTGATATTTATTTCTCGAGGAATGAGATTGCAAATCCACCGCCTGGTGCAGTGTAGATCGGAAGAACATCTTCAGATGTTACTGTCTTCTTCTCGATCTGGTATGCACGTGGGTTGTTCCTGTAGTGTGCATCAGCAGCATCAGCGTAGATTGTAGCCTCATATGTCTTGCCTGCCTCGAGGAAGTTCATCGGAACCTCAAGAGTGCGTGCATTGTCGTCTGTCACACCACCGCAGAACCACTGGCCGTTCTTCTTGCCCTGTCGAGCGATAACGACATACTCACCTGGCTCAGCGAGGAGGTACTTGGACTGCTTCCAGTCTACGTCTACGTCCTTGATGAACTGGAACGCATTCATATCCTGAGCATAGTGCTCAGGAAGGTCAGCAGCCATCTGGAGTGGAGAGTAGAGAGTCACATAGAGAGCAAGCTGGTTAGCGAGAGTTGCATTTACCCATGAAGTGTTCTTTCCGCCAGTAACCTCGGCAAGATCCATGCGGAAGATACCAGGAGTGTAGTCCATAGGACCACCGTTGAGACGTGTAAACGGAAGGATAGTCACGTGGTGAGGCATTGTACCGCCGAATGCCTGGTACTCAGTACCGCGGGCAGACTCCGAACCGATGAGGTTAGGATATGTACGGCAGAGACCTGTAGGACGCACCATCTCGTGGCCGTTGAGCATTACCTTGTGCTCTGCAGCCTTCTTCACAACATACATGTAGTGGTTGATGAGAGACTGGCTGTAGTGGTGCTCGCCGATAGGAAGGATGTCACCTACATAACCGCTCTTGATAGAGTTGTAGCCATACTTGTCCATGAGCTCGAGTGCCTGATCGAGGTGACGCTCGTAGTTGCGCACTGAAGACGAAGTCTCGTGGTGCATCATCAGGCGTACTCCCTTAGAGTGTGCATACTCGTTGAGAGCCTCGATGTCGAAGTCAGGATATGGAGTCACGAAATCGAAGACATAGTCCTTGTTGCAGTTTGCCCAGTCTTCCCAGCCTTCGTTCCAGCCCTCTACGAGCACCTGGTCGAAACCATGCTCAGCAGCGAAGTCAACATAGCGGCGAACCTTCTCGTTGTTTGCTGAGTGAGTGCCGTTTGGAGTTGCTGAAGCATAGTCAGTAACGCCGAGCTGAACTGAAGCGAAATCGTTTGTATATGACCATGAACCCTTGCCTGAGATCATCTCCCACCAGATTCCGATGTACTTCACTGGCTTGATCCAGTCTGTGCTCTCAAGAGCGCAAGGCTCGTTGAGGTTGAGGATCAGACGTGAAGCGAGCTGAGCTGTTGCGCTTGGAGCCACCTGAACTGTACGCCAAGGAGTGTTGCAAGGGGTCTGCATGCGACCCTTCCATCCCTGTGCATCAGGAGTAAGGTGTGACACGAAAGTAAGTGTCTCAGGATCAAGCTCGAGGTGCATACATGGATAGTCAAGGAGAGCAGCCTCGTGGATGTTGATGTAGATGCCGTCGTCAGAACGCATCTGGAGTGATGTCTGAACGCCGTTTACAGAGTAAGGAGTCTGCGAGTCGTTAGGGTTTACAGCCTGCTGCATCTTGCCTGCGATCTCAGTGAGGCGAGACTCTGTGAAGTTGTACTCCTGAGTGTCGTAGTCACCTGGAATCCACCATGCTGTGTGGTCGCCTGCCATTGCGAACTGAGTCAACTCCTCCTTGATCACAAAGTAGCTGAGCTTTGCCTGATATGGGAACTCATAACGGAAGCCGAGACCGTCGTTGAAAAGACGGAAGCGTACGCTCATCTTCTTATCTGAAGATGTCTGAACGAGGTTTACGAGAAGCTCGTTGTAGTTCTCCTCAATCACCTCTTCCTCACCCCATACCGGGTACCATGGCTCATTGTATGAAGCAGTCTCAACGCTCTCTACAGCGAATCCTTCTGCAAACGAGTAGCAGTCCTCACGGTCCTCCTTAGAGATTGTTCCGTCTGCATTGTAGATGAGTTTCTGAGCCTTGAGGACTCCACGCATCTCGAAACCGAGGTTTGACGGGAGGACGATGTCCTTGCCTTCATAAGTGAGGGCATACTGAGGTGTACCTGCCTCTGTAAGGTGGAAAGTCATTTCAAGCTTTCCATCTGGAGACTGAAGTGTGTTGACATCAGTCACCACCTGCTCCTTCTGTGCGCAGCTCACTGCGAGAAGGGCGATCGATAGTGCTATTAATATTCTTTTCATATAGTGTTGATATTATTATCGTTTGAATTCAACTACGAGTGCGGTCTTTGGCGCAACTACTGTTGCATCAGACACCTCGACAGGCTCACCTGTAAGGACATTCACACCAGCTGTAAGGCCTTCTGAAATCTCAGAATAGTATGTCCATGGAACGTTTACTTCCTCAAGGTTGTTATTGATATATACGAAAACAGCGTCAGTTTCGTTATAACGGAAGTAAGCGTATGTATTGTCACGTGTCATGAAATGCACTGTCATGCCGTTGTGGATGACCTCCTTGGTCTTTCTCCACTGGAAGAGACGGCTTACATAGTCGAAGAGATCAGCTGCCTGGCCCTTCTCGACCTCGAGACCGTCAGTGTTATGTGTCTGTGCCTTACGGCCTTCATCTGTGAAAAGGTCGATCTGGTCGCCCTCCCATCCACCTGGGAAGTCAACGCGGAGACCAGGATGGTCACCGATGTTGCCAGGGTTTGTCGAGACGAACATGAGCTCGTCACCGGCAAAGATCTGAGGGATGCCTCGCATAGTAGCCATCATTGTCATGGCAAGCTTGAGGGCACGCGGATCCTTGCGTACGCAGTCACCGATACGGGCTGTATCGTGGTTGCCAGGGAAGATGAGCATCTTCGAAAGGTCGTGGTATACAAAGTCGTGTGAAAGGATGTCGTACACCTTGCTCATGCCGGCTCCCCATCCGCCGTAGTCCTCGTCGAGAGCGTCACGCATAGCGTCGTGAAGCGGGAAGTCCATGATTGAAGGAAGGTGCGAGTCGAAGCCGTCCTTGTTGGCGTTGCCGCCCTGCCAGTATGCAAGCTGAGGGATAGACGAAGTCCAGCACTCACCTACAATATTGAAGTTAGGATACTCGTTCATGATAGCCTTGCACCACTCTGCTGCAGGATTCTTCTCGTTGTATGGATATGTGTCTACTCGGAATCCGTTGAGACCTGAATACTCGATCCACCATACTCCCCACTGTATGAAATACTGGAGCACATACGGATTGTCGAGGTTCATATCCACCATTGTAGGAACGAACCAGCCGCTCTCCTGGATGTAAAGGTCCTTTGTAGAAGCGTTAGGGTCCATGTTGGTAGAGAACGCCACGTTTGTACCTGTGTATGTGTCGAACTGATGTACCCAATCCTGGAACGGAAGGTCGTTCATCCACCAGTGCACATAGCTGCAGTGGTTAGGAACGATGTCCATGATGATGCCGATGCCCTTCTCGCGAGCCTTGTCTACGAGCTCCTTGTAAAGCTCGTTCGAGCCGAAGCGAGAGTCGATGTGATAGTAGTCTGAAGCGGCATATCCATGATATGATCCCTGAGGATCGTTGTCCTCAAGGAATGGAGTAGTCCAGATGTATGTTGCACCGAGTTCGCTGATGTAGTCGAGGTGGTCGATCACACCCTGGATGTCACCGCCGTGACGTCCGCCGCCTGTTGTGCGGTCTGCATCTTCTGCTGTGTCAGCTGTAGAGTCATTTGAAGGATCGCCGTTTGCAAAGCGGTCTGGCATAATGAGATACACCATGTCGGCTGTTGTGAAGCTGGTGCGCTCTGCAGAACCCTCAGCACGTGCCGCGATCTCGTATGGATACTTGAATGACTCGCCATCCTTTGAGAATACGATGTAGTATGTGCCAGGCTGTGCATTTGCAGCGACCTTCACATCTACGAAGAGGTAGTTAGGGCTTTCTGCCTTGTTGATCTTCTCGACTGACACTCCCTTGCCGCCCTCGATTGTGACGTCATATTCAGATATACCTGCTCCCTGGACCATGAGCTGAAGATCGGTCTTCAAGCCCACCCACCATGAGAGCGGCTCTACGCGGGTAACCTGCTCTGCAGTTGCGTCAGCTACGGTTGAAGGATCGAAAGCCGGGCCCTGGCATGCTGCAAGGGCAGCTATTGTCAATAGTGATATTAATGTCTTTTTCATTACTCGACTGTGATTTCGTATGACCATGGAGCCTTGAGCTCTGCCTTTACAGTTACCTTGTTCTCAGGAAGTGTACGAGTGAACACGAGTACGCTGTCCTCAGCAGAAACGACCTCGAACGCACCGCCTTCTGCTCCTGCAGCGAGTGCAGGGTTGTTGTGACGGATCTCGATGAGGCCTTTGTAGAACTCATAGTATTCGTTCTTCTCCCATGCTGGAACAGGATCATGCTGGAAGAACTCGAATCTCTTGTTCCATCCGATCTCCTGACCAGTGTAGATGAGCGGCTGACCACCAGGGAGAGTAAATGTAAGAACGGCCATAAGCTTTGCTGCATCACCCATTCTCTCGAACTCTGTACCTGCCCATGAGTTCTCATCGTGGTTTGATGTGAACATAAGGCGGAAAGCCTCTGCTGGATGTCTTGCAGCATCCTTCTCAAGGTATGCGAGGAGTTCTGGGATGTTCTGCTCACCACGAGCGATAGCGTTCATCATGTGGTGAAGTTCCCATGAATATGAAGAGTTGAAGCCCGAAAGTGTGTGGAGAAGCGGCTCCTCACCCTCTGCAAGCATATACATGTTCGGATAGTCTGCACGAAGGCCGGCGATAGTCTCCTGCCAGAACTCGAGCGGAACCTCACAAGCCATGTCGCAACGGAAACCGTCGATGCCGCGCTCCATCCAGAAACGCATTGACTGCGCCATGCCGTTCCATACCTCCTTGTTCTCATAGTTGAGGTTCGCTGTGTCTGACCAGTCTGCTGTGAATGTTGTATTGCCCTCTGCATCACGCTCATACCAATCCGCTGGCTTGCCTGTCACCCACACAGCGTCTGGAGAAGTGTGGTTTGCCACCCAGTCGATGATCACGCGGAGACCGAGTCTGTGAGCCTCTGCGAGGAAGTTGTCGAAATCTGCGAGTGTACCGAACTCAGGGTTGATGTCGCAGTAGTTCTTCACTGCATAGTATGATCCGAGCTCACCCTTGCGTCCCTCAACGCCGATCGGATAGATAGGCATGAGCCAAAGGATGTCCACGCCCATTTCAGCAAGGCGAGGAAGCTCGTTCTGAGCAGCTGCGAATGTTCCCTCAGGAGTGTACTGACGGACATTCATTTCGTATACTACTGAATTTGCAAGGGGCTGCTGTGCAGGCGCAGCTGCCTCCTTCGGAGCACATGCAAGCACCATGAATGCAGCGCAGATGGTAAAAATTAGATTCTTCATATTTTTTAACGTTATATTTTCTGTTTATGGTTTGTGCTACTTGATTTTCTATCGAAGGCTGTGCAGAAATATGAAAAATATATCTACGTTACCCCTATCCTAAATCCTTTCCCTCGGGGAAAGGACTTACCATCGCTTCGCTCAAACTTTGAACGATTATATTTTCTGTTTATGGTTTGTGCTACTTGATTTTCTATCGAAGGCTGTGCTACTCCTCTACAAGGATAGTTGCTGAGGTAGATCCTGCGATGATTGTATTGCCTGTGTATGCAGCCAGACCGTCAACATCAGCCTGTCCGTTCTGAGCGAGCACAATATACTGTCCCTCAGGGATGTTGATAGCTACAGGCTTCTTAGAACCGTTGAGAAGCACTGTGAGCGACTTCGCTGAGTCGATGCCCTCAAGATTGTTGATGCGGAATGCAACTACACATGGCTCCTCAACATCGATGAACTCAAGCTTCTCACGTACGAGCTCGGCATCGCCAAGACAGAAGCCCGGATGTGCATGACGGATTGCTGCGAGTGCTGCATAGTAGTCAACGAGATCCTTATACTGTGTCTTGTATGTCCAGTCGGTAGCATTGATGCTGTCTGGCTGGTTGTAGCTGTTCTTCACGCCCTGCTTGTGACGGTAAAGTTCCTCACCGGCAAAGATGAACGGAATACCCTGTGATGTGTATACTGCTGTCTGAGCGAGCTTCACCATTGCAAGACGCTCAGCCTCTGTTGCGTCTGTAGCCTCTTCAAGACGGTCACGCAGACAGTGGTCGTCGTGACAGCTCACGTAGCTCACATGCTGG
>JAFZEP010000092.1 GCA_017560625.1 Bacteroidales bacterium | reverse complement strand
GTTTTTACGGGTAGTCGTGTGGCTGAAGAATACAGCAGGAGTGGCATCTGTAACGCGGCAGGTTACTGCAGCACCAGCTCTCTTGCCTTTCTCCATGGCATACTCCGCGATAGACTGCACAGCAACTGTGTCCGGATTCATGGCGATCATTCCGTTGTTGGTCTTCTGACCTGTCGCCAAGGCAGAACCGGCTGCAGCGGAATCCGTTACGAGCTTGTTTGCCGAATAAGTCCTCTGGATGCCGACTTTCGAGAAGTTGTCGAGATTGAGTCCGCCATTGCACACCCATGCTGCGCTGATCTGCTCAAGACCCATTCCGTCTCCGATCATGAAGATGATGTTCTTCACCTTTTTACCTTTCGGTTCCTTTACAGAAACAGTCTCATAAGGGTTCAACATAACGTACTTGTCATCCTCTGCGAAATTGTTCACAGCATACTTTGACCTGTCCCTGTCAAGCACCTGAGCATTTGAAACATATGCAAATCCCAGGAAAAGAGAAGCAATCAAAAATATCTTTCTCATAATCTGATTATTAGTTATCCGTTAGTTCTTTCTGTGACGGTAAGCTACGCCCTGCTGCTCATAGTATGGCATCTCGTGATCTACCACTGTGCTGTAGTACTTGTCAAGCTCTGCCATGAACACTGCGTCGTCAGCCTGGAGAGTTCCCTCCCATGCCGGACTTGCATTCCATGCTCTCTCGAACACACCGCAGACCTTAGGGAAGATGTATGAAGTCACGTGGTCGAAGCTTCTTACTGTCTCTGTCCAGAGCTGAGCCTGAACACCTACTATATTCTCCTTCTTCTCAAGCTCAGTCTTGCCCTCAGGAAGGTTTGCGATATTACGGATTCTGCCCTTATCATCCCAACGCACTGAACGGTAAATGTCATATGGGAGAAGGCAGAAGCTGCGGCGCTCGTCCACGAAACCACCCCATGAAAGTCCTCTTTCGGTCTTGTCAGGAGTGTACGCGAAGTCCATGTATGTGTTGGTCATGTTTGAAAGAATAACCGGCACATCGTCGTTTGCATAATGGTATGGATACTCCTCCTGACCGTCTCCCGTGTGCCAGAAGTTGATCGAATAGAGGTTCTTCTTCATTCTCTCGTATACGTGGTCCTCGAGGTCCATCACCAGTTCCTGCCAACCTGAGATCTTCACACCTCTTGCCTCGGCGATGTCAAGAACGTTCTCGATGTAGTATGACTTGAGAAGTTCGATGTTGTCCCAACCTCTCTCGGCCATGATCTGCTGACAATATTCAGAACCGACCCAAGCGCCATGAGGAACCTCGTCTCCACCTACATGGATTGCAGGGAGAGGAACGCCGGCCTCCTGGTGATAAGCGATGAGGTTGTCGAACACCACCTCGATGAACTTGTATGTAGAAGGAAGGGCAACATTGATTGCGTTGTCCTTGTAGTACTGTACCGAAACGTACTCTGAAACATCATTCCTGTCGCTAAGAAGATAGCTCTCATCGCCTGTGCGCTCAGCATATGCCTCCATCGCCTTGATTGCAGCTCTCGAGTGACCCGGAGTGTCAAACTCTGGAATGACAGCGATGCGACGCTCCCAAGCATACTTGAGGATCTCGATATAATCCTCCTTTGAAAGGTGACCGTTTGAAAGAGATGTCATGTCCTTAGGGTCGACATTGCCATCGTATGAAGGAAGGAGATACTCTTCTTCAACATACTCACCGGCTTCATTCTTCACTGGGAATGCGTGATAAGCACCATATGCAGTGAGCTCAGGGAACTGAGGCATCTCTACTCTCCAGCCCTCATCATCGCCGAAGTGGAGATGGAAGATGTTGACCTTATAGTGTGCAAGAAGGTCAATGAGCCTGCATATATTTTCCTTGGATGTGAAGTTTCTTGAGATATCAAGCATGAGGCCTCTGTATGCGAGATCCGGCCAGTCCTCTACGATCATGTTCGGAAGCTCGTTGCTGCCGGCATTTCTGATCATGTTCTCAAGAGTGACCTTTGCATAGAAAGCACCATCCTCGTCAGCAGCCTCCACCTTGCATGTGCCATCAAGGGTGATCTTATACCAGCCAGCCTTATCTGAAGCGGTGATGACAGCCTCAGGAAGAACATCTACAACTGTAGTGCCTTCAGCCAAAGCGACGCTCTTGAGAGACGGAACCATGTCCCAGACCTCAGTCTGCACGTGATTGTATGGGAAGTCTGCGATTGCCTCTGAAGGGAGGAACTCATATTTTACGTCAAGCTCTACGACCTTGCCGTCATGCTCCAAAGCAAATCCTTCAGGTGCCCAGCAATGACGCTGAAGCGGGCGGTCTGTGTATTTCACTACAAGGCTGTCTCCCTCATGAGCGAGAGGGGTCATCTTGTAGAGGCAGCCATGATGCTGCCCGATTGTACCCTGCGTGCCCTCAACCTCACCTGGAACGATGTGGTTTGATGTAAGCCAAAGGTTCCAGTCTGTGCCCTGAGGCGCATTGACAACTGTGATCACATGGCATGCGCGGCGGGTTGCAGGGTCTGTTTCACCCTCTGTCCACACAACATACGGCTTATTGGAGTTACAGCCTGCAAAAGCCGTAATTGCCACGATTCCAGCAATAATGTTAAGCAGAGATTTTGTCTTCATGATATTTCGGGTCATAGTTTAGCATTATCCGACAAATATAGGAAAACCGGAAATAACAGACTACTTATTTTGCGTATTTAATGACCTAATTTGCGAAATGACAGCGCAATATATAAAAACATCCGACCGATTCCCTTGAGGAAGTCGGCCGGATGAACCATAACCCTATTATTAACAACTAAACTAACCGTGCTTAAGCTATTTCAAATGCCGTGCCAAAGAGATGTTCAGTTGTTTTTTACGCAACGGAGGGATGCTCCTGCAAGGAAGTTTCCGTATGCAACAGTCACCTTTTCGTTTGATGCATTGTAGGTCGGCATCATGTAGTAGTACTGCACGTTCTTGAGCGAACCGTCTGTGTTCGTAGTTGTCTGATACATGCTTGAGCCGATGAGATATGACATCACGCCATAGATGCCGTTGTAATTTGTAACTGTGTAGCTTCCTGCGCCTGTGACATTCGCCTTGGTTCTCATGCTTGCATACTGCCATCCCCAGCCGTCAGCCTCGAGAGCTGCAAGGCTTGCACCCTTGACAGCAGCATCATAATAAGCACCGTCAGGATTTACGAGTGCGCTGTTAGAGCAGTGGCCCACAAGGCCTGTCATCTCGGCAACAGTCGGGATATGCCATCCTCTGGGACAGATACCCTGTGCACCTTCGAATGTCGCAGCGTTCTCCAAAGTCACAGCCTCAACACCGAACGCAGTCGCAGCATCATAGAGAAGTCCGAGAGACTCCACGAGTGCAGGATCTGCGACCTTATCAGCATTTGCTGCCGGATACCAGATGCCAGCATCCTCTGTCGGATCGCTTGAAACAGTGCGTCCACGAGGGATGAAACGGAGATTCTCAGCCATCCACTTTTTGCCGTCTGCCAATGTCACTGTCTTATACTCCACTCCGTCATATACGAAATAATCATCATGCTCCTGGAATTCCACCGGAAGCACCTCTGAAGAAGAACCGCCTTCAAAGCCCACCTCACCCTCGTCTGTCCAGTTCTCGATCTCGCCTGAAGCAGACACAATCATGTTGTCAGGAAGGATGCGCGCATTGATGGTGTACTGACCGCCTGACTTGTATGTTGTGCTCACGAGAGTCTGGCGGATGACTGTGTGATTTGAAAGTGTCACAATAAGCTCAAGCGGCGCTGTCTGAGGAATCATGATCATCTGCCAGGTCTTGCCGGCAACAGCCTCGTAGGTCACAGTCTGAGGACATACAGCAGGAAAGGCTCCAGAAGCTGGCAGCAGAGCCATATTCTCATAGTCTAGGTCAACTGCAAGAGTTCCGCTGAGCACCTCAACCTTTTCCACCGCTGCACCAGACTGATTGTCGATGTTGATCACAAGTTTGGTCATCATGTGCTTGAAGACCATCGCCACGGCGTTCTGCGAAGGGAGGACTCCCTTCTTTGCAGCCATCATGAAGTCTGCCGCTGCGATGCCTGCAGACTGATCCTCCTGCTGAACATATAACGCAGGAGCACCTTTCTCATCATACGGATAATATGCATAGAATCCCGCTGGGGTGTAGATGTCCGCATACCACTCCAGGTCGCCGGAAAAAAGGTCTCCGGCATATGTAAAGCAAGCATTGGACGCATAGTCCTCTGCTGCACCTTCAACTTTAACGGTCAGACCTATGCGGTCGCCGTCCTCGAAGTTCACCTCAGTAGCCTTTGTAATGATAGGCTCCACCTGGATCTTGCCAGGCCGCAACTGAGGAGTCTCCACCTTCTGGCATGCCGCTGCGAGGAACAGGGCTGCCATTGCTAAAATAAAGTAACGTTTCATAGTTTTATTTCGTTTTATATTTTTCTTTTAAAATTCGTAGCCGATGCGGAGAGCGGTGGTGAGGCGATCCGGAGAAGCGATATGCTTCAGCGCAAAGGCATGGATCAGGCGGGCATCCGCCTGCACATACAGCAGTCGACCCCATACGTAGCAGCGGAGAGACAACCCGGCCTTCACGCGCGATGCTGTCGCATACTCTATCTGCCAGTCGTGATAGTCCTGCAGCCTGAACGGCGCCGTCTGCACTCCGGCCTGATCATCAGTGGTCCAAGAGTCTTCAAGCACCTTGCCGGCAGCATATCCGGCCTCGGCAGTCAGCGCAACGGGACCCCAATAGTATTTCACACGCACATCAGCGCCATAGTTCATAAGACGCTGCCAGTCCACATACGGATACATCTGCGATGCAGCCTCTTCCCTCACTCCGATCTGCGCTTTGGCAAGCACCTCCACTCCATCCTCTACAGATACATATTCATACTCCGGCTTGAGGTTCCAGCCCCTTTGAGTCAATATTTTGTTCTGACCATGATTGACCACGTTGCTCACGCCACCTTCAGTCACCTTCTCCAGCACAGTCTCGTCCATCGTCCTTCCGTCCCATCCCAAGTCCAGTCTCGCATAATGGCAGCCTCTGTTGCCAGAATACTTATACGCCATACGCAAATTTGCGGAATTTCCCGGAAAGACGAACCAGATATACTCCTTTTCACCAATTTTGCCGGCAGAGTGCAAGTACTCTGCCTCTGCAAAAAAGTCTTTGTACTGAACCTGCGCAGCCAGACCGTTGCTCTGCTCCATCACCGGAAGGCCTTTCACTCCGGATTCGTTCAGATGCAGGCCGCTGCCTGTCCATATGTTGTATACTCCATACATGAGTCCCTTGTCAAGGAACGCATAGTACGACGATTCCGACACACCCACCTGCTCAGCCTCAACGCTCTCGGTGCTTCTTCTGTAGATGTAATTTGCTCCGAATGCCCAATCACCATTGTGATACATGAATCCTGGAGCAACCTTCATGTCGAGAAGCCAGTTGGAATGTCTGAGGTCCTTGCGCTTGGCCATGTTTGATGATTCGAAGTCCATCATGGCGCCGATTCTCCATTTCTTTGTCAGATCGTATGACAGTCCGCCGTCAAAGGCATATGTCTGGAGAGTCTTGCGACCAGGAGTAAACTCAAGCACGTCCACCGGATAATATCCTGGATTGATGAACATGGATCCGCACATGTCATAGCCCTCGGTCTGTTTGAACGAGAACGAGCCCTTGAGAGTCATGCGTTCGAAATGACGGATGCTTGCAGTAGCAGCGCCGGCGGTCCATCCTTTCGGAGCCTGCCAGCTTTCGCGGAATCCGCCTGCCTCATATCCGCCAAAAGCCTCCGCATACATAGTCCCACCGGAAAGCCACATATACTGACGCACACCTGTGATGTTCTGTGACGAGTTCCAGAAATTCTCGCGCACACGATATTCGTAGGTCTGCGCGCCCACAGTCATACCGCACGCAAGCAGGCACATAAGCAATATGTATCTCAACCTATTCATGCAGCGACTGTTTTTCGGATTCATAAAAATCGTTCAGCGAGTTGTTGGTGTCAGCCAGCACCTCATAACCGGCAACCGCCGTTGCCTGCTCGTCCACGTTTCTCCTGAGGCTGTGTCCAAGGAAGATGTCCGACTGGGTCACATAGCCGGCATCCAGAGAAGGCACAAGCCTCTTCTGGTTCGCTGACGAACGGCCATCGAAGACCTCGACGGCATCAAGCACCCATTCGAAAGGCACCTTCACCACTTTGTCCACCATGCTTCCAGGCACCTGGATGATGTTTTCCGCAACGGACACATATTCCTGGATCGTCGTTCCTTCCGCACGGAAGATCACCACGGTCGGAGACGAAATCGAAAGCGTGTAGGCGTTCGCCTGACCGATCTTGATCACTACGTCAAGATACCTGTCCTGAGAAACGAGATTTCCCGGAGCCGGATGGTACGCCGTGTTGGTGAAATATGTCGGATTGTAGCAGACGAAATAGTCCGGACGGTTCAGGTTGACTGAAAGCGGATACTGCGCCGCGTGGTCGATTGCTCCACGCAGACACATCACAGCGTCTTCTCCCGGCTGCAGAGGGAAATCATCACCGTCTCCAGGGAACTGCCATACGGCCTGGATTATCGGCAGGAACTCAGGGAGAGATCCGTCAGAAATCCAAGGATTCGAGCCGGCCGAGTTGTATGGCGACAGCGTGCCGAAGCAAAGACCGTCAAGGTACTGGACCTGATAGTCGTTATTGTGCAGGATGATGTACTGGTCTGCCTGATAATCTCCTTCAAGAGGCAGTTTCTTGCAGCCGCCACAGTAGATCTCCTTGACCACTATCGAGCCGGTCCTTGAGACCACCACATTCAAGGTCACCTCCTGACTCTTGCCGGAAAGCACCACCCTGTCGGCAGCGGCGTTGAATACATTCTTTCCCGAAACACCGCTGAGAGTTATCCTATACAATCCGTCCGGAAGGGTGAACTTCGCAACTCCGGCTTCGTCGGTCTCAGTCACATACCTGCCGCCGGTGTTGACCTCGTCCACTCTAACCTCGGCTCCGGAGCGGTCAACGTCCTCTGACGGCCACTGCGTGGCTACGGTCAGGGTGTGCAGGTCGCCGGTGTACGGGTCTGCATCCCTGAGGCCGGCGCAGGCGGCCAAGGTGAAAAGGGCAGTCAGTATGTATATAAACTTCTTCATCTATCTTTTAAGATTGCCACGGCTCTACGAGCCTCGCAATGACGTAATTGTTAAAATTTCAATCTGCATGTCAGGCCATAATAGAAGGCCGGGGTGAATATTGCTCCTACGCCGGTGGCAATCGATTTGACATAGCGGCGTGAGTTTGTGAAGTTGTTTGCAAAGAAAGACAGCGACACGTGGTCCCCTATCTCCTTTGTAATACTCAGGTTGGCCGACATGTACATTCCGTATCCGTCCTGGGCGAAGGTGTAGATGTTGCCGGACTTGAGGATAAGGTTTGCAAAAGCCGGATCGGCAGCCTCTGCTGCTGTAAACGGATGCACGTTGCCGTCAAGATCCATATATGAAACCGGGTACACTGCAGTGTATGAGTTGCCGTCATATATGTTGCCTCCTGTCGGAGTGTTGTCGTTCTGCGAGACGGTGAAAGCATAGTCCTGACCGTTATACTGCGAGAGATTGCGGCTTCGGCGAAGCAGCGTTGCCTCCAGACGGCATGTGATGATCAGGCGCGCCTGCGGGATGTGGGTGATTGCAGTAAGGTTCGCATCCAGGTTCTGTGTGATCTTTCCGTTTGCCACAGAAGCGTTGCTGCCTCCGGTCGCATATATTCCCACATATTGGTACGAGCGGTCAGGCAAAGATGTGTGCGACCAACCGTCCTGATAGTATGCCGACAGCTGTTCGTTCAGATACTTCGTGTATGTGTAGGCCGCATCAAAGCGGAAAGTCGTGCGAAGCGGTCTGATTTCAGGGAACTCAAGCACCAGTTCCGCTCCGGCCCTCTTCATGTCGGCACCGTTGTTCTGCTTCATAGACTTAGCGAACGTCCTGTCTGTGACCTTAACCGACATCGGAGTCCAATACTCGTCTTGCGAGCCACGGACATAGACCATTCCGGTCTGCTCATCCACCTTTATCTGAGGGTTGTCTGGCATTTCAAAGCCGTCCGGACGCTGAAGGATGTCATACGAATATGGCTCGTACACATTCTGCATGCTGTACGGACCCTTGGTCACGTTATAGAATCCCACGAGAGAGACCTCCATACCTCCTAGGGCCAGGTCGATGCCGACTTCAGTGTTGTTGTTCCTCTGCCAGCGGAGCTCGGGATTGTAGGTCACCGTGTACGGCTGGGTGTAATAGACATAGCTTGCCTGGTCGCCATGCGAGAATCCATATGTCAGGATATCCCTGTATTCCTGCTTAGGATAAAGGACGTAATATGACGGAAGCTTCTCTGTGATGCCCCATCCGCCTCGTACAGCCAGACCATCGGTCAGCTGCCACTTGATGTTGAATCGAGGAGAGAGGGTCGTCTTATTATTATAAAGGGAGTTCCTGATGAACACATTCTCCAGTCTGAGACCGGCTGTAAGTTCAAGCTTCGTCTGAGCCACCGGGAGGGTCAGATGCTCCTCCGCATACAGGGAAAGATTGTGCATGAACGGATAGTCGGTGTATGGCCTAGGACGGTAGCCGTTGGAAGCAAGGGCAGGATCCTGAAAGTACTCTCCCTGACCGACATTGCCGTTAGCCTTCCACTGCACTCCGGCCTTGAGCGAACTTTTGACATCGTTCCAGCGCTTCACCCAGTTATATTTCAACGAGGCAGCGAGATCCAGTTCCTTGGAATCCGTAATCTGATCTGAAAAATACGTCTTCGGCAGCATTGTCGCCAGGTAGTAGCCCTGTGTCAAAGCGTGCACTGCCGGCTGGTTTGATGCGTATGATTCGTATTTATGGTAATGAGAGAGGTTGTCATTGAAGTTTGCAGATGCGTCCAGCTTGAGGTTGGTCACCCACGGCTTGTTGAGCATCCATGTCACTGAGACATTTCCACGGAACGCATTGTCGCGGTCCTTCCTGTATTCTCCGGAGAAAGCATCAGGGTCGTCCTCTGTGTTCATGCCGCCGATGTTGCCGGACAATCCGGCCTCGAAGCGGAAGACATCAGCAAAGGTGTTGCTGTAGTGGGCTGTGATGCCTGTTCGGCTATAGGACTCATACGGAGAAACCAGTTTCTTTACAGATCTGGCCCATTCAGCACTGAGGTTGAGGATGCCATTGTCTTTCGAAAGGCCGATACCTTTTGAAACCGACGTCTGATAGGTACGCGGATTTACAGAGAATGTCAGATTGGTAGGAGTGCGTCCTCTGCGGGTGTTGATCTTGACCATTCCGGCATTGAGGTCTCCGTACTCAGCCGAAGGGACACCGGTGATGATCTCAATGGACTCGATATTCTCCACCGCGATGTTTCTTGTGTCGGCACCGCCCATCTCTCCGAATGAGGCATTGTTGCCAAGTCTTACTCCATCCACCTCAACTGCAGTTCCGAACGCAGCATTGCCTGTAGAAGCACCGCCTTCGCGCAGAGAAAATGAATTCTGCGACGTAAGGTCCGGATTGATGGTCTTGCCTCCTGGCAGAAGAGCCGCGATGTCCGTCGCATTGGACACCTGAAGATGATTAAGCGCATCACGACCCAGGCTATGAGATGAATTCAGGTCATCTGTGCGTTTCGCAGTAACGACCACTTCATCCAAAGCCAGCGAACTTTCGCGAAGTTCTATATTTATATCTTCAACATTTCCTCCGACCTTGACCTTTGTCGTCACAGTCTGATAGCCCAGACACGAAACCTCAATCTCCCACTCGCCCGGCTGGACATTGGTGAAGGTGAAAGTTCCGTCGACATCGGTGACAGCCCAAAGATAATCTTCTCCGATTCGCACTGCCGCACCTGGCACCAGAGTGTCTTTTCCGGCCTCTGTCACGGTACCGCACACCTCATAACCCCTCGAAGCAGCACCCGCGACAAGAGAAATCAGCATGCAAAACAGCGATATCAGAACAAATTTTCGCATAATCACACAAATATACGAAATTTCAAAGAATAATTTTTACCACTTTCTTGCAGGAAAATCCCTCTCGCCTGAAGAAATTTCGGGCCATCTTGAGTCAATTTTGGGTGATTTTTGATGGATTTTGGCCTTTTTTGAGAAAAAAGTGCATTTTTTGTAAAAATTTTTGCAAAAAAGTTTGGAGGTTAAAATATTTTGCCTACCTTTGCAATCCCAAACAACAAGTGAGGGTCACAAACCTGCAGAAGTAGCTCAGTTGGTAGAGCACAACCTTGCCAAGGTTGGGGTCGCGAGTTCGAGCCTCGTCTTCTGCTCCAAAAAAACAAGTCAGCAGCAATGCTGACTTTCGTTTTGAAAAATATCACCCGACGGGGTTCAATTATATGTCAGTCGTCCTTGTGCACAAGGTCGGCTTTTTTCTTTATATACCCATCAGGTCAGGCCCCTAAAACATAACTTATTCAGCTTTAGCAACTTACATAAAATGCTTGCCGCAAGAATGCAGCAAGCATAATAAGGATATCGTTGACAATCAGCGATTTATGTTTTAGATGTCGATTTGATTACTTCGCTGGAGCGACGTTCATCTCAACGGCAAGCGTGTTGCGAAGGTCG
>JAFZEP010000091.1 GCA_017560625.1 Bacteroidales bacterium | reverse complement strand
GTATAAACACTATGGAAACTCTCTCCCGGAGCGAGGCTGTTCATCCAGTCCTTCTCCCTGTAGTCCCCCTCATATCCCGCTCTGTCGCATCTTCCGTACCAAGGCTCAAGGCAGATGAACGGCGCAACCTTTCCTGGAGGCGACCATATGCCCACTACAGGAGCATCGAATGTCACCTTCAGCCAAGGAGTCCTGTCGGCACGATACATTGCGACCTGATCGATCTGGCTGTCCTCAAGCATGATGGTGTCGATTGCATCGAATGTGTCTGCAGCGATAGGCAGAAGGCCGTCTGCTGGCAACTCAAGCGGATATTTTGTCTCCGCATCCACGCAGCCCTTCTCCTTGATGCGGATGCACTCAAGCGTATCTGTCTTGCCGAAACTGAGGAATCCACGCTCAGCCTTCTCAAGAGAATAGTCTGGGTAATTGAATGCAGGATGAGCACCGATCTGGAAATAGATCTGCTCATCAGAAGGATTAGTCACATCCCAGATCACATCCACCTTGTTTCCATGGAGCTTGTAAGCAATCTCAAGGGCAAAAGGATATGGATATTTTGCGAGAGTCTCCTCTGAAGACTCAAGTCTGTATCTTACTTCATTTTCTGTCTGAGACACGAGGACGAAGTCCATGTCACGGGCAAAACCATGCTGTCCGAGCTCGAACTCCTGACCTGCCACACGGTAGCGTTTCTCCCACACGCTTCCCACGATAGGAAACAACACAGGTGAACGGCGTCCCCAATACGCAGGATCGCCCTGCCAAAGATATTCCGCAGCAGCATTTCTGATGCTCTGCAGCTCTGCACCGTGCTCGCTGATCTCGACGGTCAGAATTTCATTCTGTAATGTCTGCATATGATGATAATTTGGTGTAAAGGTACGAATTAAAATGATTATATTTGCAAGTTGGTAAAAAGTTCATTCCTATGAAAAACAAGATCACCCTAATCATGCTCCTGTGCGCAGTTCTTTGCGCCTCATGCAAGGAGGAAAAGAAGACAACATCCCAGAAGGAAACCTACTACGAGACCCTCTCCGTGACACGCGGAGAAAGAACGCTCACAACCGGCTATTCTGCTGCCATCAGCGGAGTGCAGACTGTCGAGATCCGCCCTCAGGTCAGCGGTATGATCACAGAGATCCTCATCGAGGAAGGCGAAAGCGTACGCAAGGGCCAGGTGCTGTTCGTCATCGACCAGACACCATACAAGGCAGCCTACGAGATCGCTGTCGCCAATGTCAAAAGTGCCGAAGCAGCACTTTCGACAGCGCAGCTCATCCTCGAGAGCAACAAGAACCTTTATGAGCAGGACGTCGTGTCCGAGTTCGACCTCATGACAGCAAAGAACGACCTCATCGAGGCAGAGGCCAGACTCACCCTGTGCAAGGCTGAGGAGGTGAACGCAAGCAACAACCTTTCATACACAGAAGTCCGCTCACCGGTAAACGGCGTCGCATCAATGATCCCATACCGCGTCGGAGCACTTGTAAACAGCAACATCAGCCAGCCGCTCGTGACCGTGTCAGACGACAGCCAGGTGTATGCATATTTCTCGATGGCAGAGAACCAGATGCTCAATATGGTGCTTCAGTACGGCTCGCTCAACAATGCGATCAAGCAGATGCCTGAGGTGGAACTCATCCTCAGCAACGGCCAGACATACGAGCACACAGGAAAGATCAACGCCATCAGCGGTACCATCAGCGAGAGCACCGGAGCGGTGAGCCTCAGAGCCGTATTCAACAACCGCAACCACCTCCTCAGAAACGGAGGTAGCGGCACAATCGTCATTCCGACAACCCTCAAGGACGCCATAATCATCCCTCAGTCAGCAACTTACGAGCTTCAGGACCGCGTTTTCGTCTATAAGGTGATCGACGGAAAGGCTTCTGCAACCGAGATCCGCATCGCTCCGCAGAACAACGGTAAGGAGTACATCGTGGAGGCAGGACTCGAGGTGGGTGACATCATCGTGGCCGAAGGTGCCGGACTCATCAAGGAAGGAACAGAAATCAAGACCAGGGAGGAGCAGGAATAATGAGCATCAAGACTTTCATCGACCGTCCGATCCTCTCGGGAGTGATCTCGGTAGCCATCCTGCTGCTGGGATTCCTCGGACTGTCACAGCTTCCGGTGGAGCAGTTCCCGGAGATCGCTCCGCCTACCGTGAGCGTTTCGGCAGCATATGCCGGAGCCAACGCCGAGACCGTCCAGAAGAGCGTGCTCGTGCCTCTCGAAGAAGCCATCAACGGCGTCGAGGACATGATGTACATGGTGTCTTCCGCTACCAACACAGGTTCGGCCAGCATCCAGATCTATTTCCGTCAGGGCACTGACGGCGACATGGCGATGGTCAACGTGCAGAACCGCATCGCATCTGCCCAGAGCCTTCTTCCTGCCGAGGTTACACGAAGCGGTGTGACCGTGCGCAAGCGCCAGACCAGCCGAATCAAGTCTCTGGCCGTATATAGCCCAGACAATTCATTCGACAGAAAATTCATCGTCAACTACCTGAAGATCAACATCGAGCCAAGACTCTCGCGTATCGCCGGAGTCGGCGAGGTGGACGTACGAGGCGGCGACTATTCGCTCCGTATATGGCTTGATCCGGGTAAGATGGCGAAATACAACCTCATGCCGGCAGACATCTCTGCTGTCCTGGCTGAGCAGAACCTCGAGGCTCCGACCGGAACCCTCGGAACAGAGTCGGAAAACACATTCCGCTACGTACTCAAATACCGCGGACGCTACGAGAACGTGACAGACTACGAGAACATGGTCATCCGTGCTGAAAGCAACGGTACAGTGCTCAGACTCAAGGATGTAGCAAGCATTGAGCTCGGTGAGAGATCTTACGACTACGTAGGTCTCGTGAACGGCCACCCAGGCACAACTATCAGCATTTCGCAGACTGCAGGATCAAACGCCAACGACATCATCGTGGCAGTCGATGCTGAGGTGGAGAAGATCCGCGAAGACCTTCCAAAGGGTCTCGAGATCATCGACCTCATGAGTACAAAGGACTTCCTTGACGCATCCATCAGAAACGTCATCAAGACCCTCATCGAGGCTATCCTTCTTGTGATCCTGATCGTCTACGTGTTCCTTCAGAGTCTCAGATCGACAATCATCCCGACCATATCGATCATCGTGTCGCTTGTGGGAACATTTGCATTCCTGTATGCGGCAGGATTCAGCCTCAACATGATCACCCTCTTTGCCCTTGTGCTTGTGATCGGTACGGTGGTGGACGACTCGATTGTCGTCGTCGAAGCCGTGCAGGCCAAACTTGAGGAAGGAGAAAGATCGACATACAAAGCGACAGTGAGCGCGATGGGCGGCATCACAACAGCCCTGATCACCACGACATTCGTCTTCATGGCAGTGTTCATCCCTGTGAGCTTCATGGGCGGAACAACCGGTACATTCTACACCCAGTTCGGATTGACAATGGCAGTGGCTGTGGGTATCTCACTGATCAACTCGCTTACGCTTTCACCAGCGCTCTGCGCCCTGATAATGCGTCCTGCAGAAATCGACGAACCGGGCAAGAAGCTCAGCTTCTCGACACGCTTCAGCAAGGCATTCAACAAAGGCTTCAACGCCATCGCAAACAAATACGGAAGCGTTGTGAAGTTCCTCTTCAAGCATAAATGGATCACTCTCCTGCTGCTTGCAGCCGCCTGTGGAGGACTTTACTACTACATGGCCAACACCAAGACAGGTCTCGTACCGAAAGAGGATATGGGCTCGATCAATATCGACGTCCGCACTCCTCCGGGCACCAACATCGCAGAGACTGAAAAGGTAATGGCAGAAATCGACAGACGCATCAGCACCATCCCGCAGATCGACGCATATTCAAGAACAACCGGTTACGGTATGATGTTCGGAATGGGATCGTCTACAGGTAGCTTCGTCATCAAACTCAAGCATTGGAGCGAGCGAGAGGAAGCCGGAGATGACATCGACTCCATCATGGAGGAGATCTACGCCAGGACAGCCGACATCACATCAGCCGACATGATGGTCTACACCCGAGGAATGATTCCAGGTTACGGAGCCAGCAACGGTTTCGAGATCTATGTGCAGGACCAGAAGGGCGGCAAGCTCGAAGACCTTGAGAAGATCACCAACGACTTCATCATCGAGCTGAACAAGCGTCCTGAAATCTCGCGTGCGAAGACATCATTCGAGACCAAGTTCCCTATGTATCTCGTGGAAGTCGACGCCGTGCAGTGCAAGAGGAACGGAATATCGCCAGGAGATGTGCTCAGCGTGCTTTCCGGCTATGTCGGAGGCAGCTATGCATCCAACATGAACAGGTTCTCGAAACTCTATCGAGTAATGCTTCAGGCTGCTCCGGAGTTCCGTCTCGACACCGAGTCGCTCCAGAACATGTTCGTACGCAACTCCAATGGCGAGATGTCCCCTATCAATCAGTACCTGACACTCACCAGAATCTACGGACCGCAGTCCATCTCAAGATTCAACCTCTTTACGGCCATCTCCATCAGCGGACAGGCCAGCGACGGCTACAGTTCCGGCCAGGCCATCCAGGCTGTACGCGAGGTTGCATCTCAGGTGCTCCCTGCCGGCTACGGCTACGAGTTCGGCGGAATGTCACGCGAGGAGGCGGAAAGCGGCAGCTCAGTCGCCATCATCTTCGTGATGTGTATTGTCTTCATCTACCTGATCCTCTGCGCATTGTACGAGAGCATATTCATTCCGATCGTGATCATCCTGTCCGTACCTTTCGGACTCGCGGGAAGCTTCATGTTCGCAAACTGGTTCGACCTTGAGAACAACATCTACCTCCAGATCGGACTCCTGATGCTCATCGGACTCCTTGCCAAGACTGCAATCCTCCTGACCGAGTACGCAACTCAGAAGCGCGCTGAAGGAATGGACATCAAGGATGCGGCGCTTGAAGCGGCCAAGGCCCGACTCAGACCTATCCTCATGACATCACTTACAATGATCTTCGGTATGCTTCCGCTTATGTTCGCAAGCGGTGTGGGCGCAAACGGAAACATCTCCATCGGAGTGGGTACCGTAGGTGGCATGCTCATCGGAACATTGGCCCTGATCATCGTAGTACCGGTGCTCTTCATCGTGTTCAAGAACATCGAGGAGAAGGTAATGCCTAAACGTCAAACTGTCATCCTGAGCGAAGGCGAAGGAGATGAAAAAGAAGAGACAAGATAATGACAAGGAAATTCTTCATACTTATATTGGCATGCACAATGCTCTCAAGCTGCAGCCTTTACAGGCAGTACGAGCGTGAAGACATGCATTTTGTAGACAGTCTCTATAGAAGAATGTCTGTGCCGAACGACACCGTGTCCAGCGCATCGGTGACCTGGGAGGCATTCTTTACAGACCCCTACCTCCAGGAATGGATCCGCACAGGTCTGCAGTACAACTCCGACCTCAGCATCGCACGTCTGAAGGTCAAGGAGGCCGAGGCTGCCCTCATGGCATCCAAGTGGGCATTGCTTCCTGGTGCAGACTTCAACATGAGAGGCGGACTGCCGGGACAGTTCTCAGCAAGTCTGGAAGCCAGCTGGCAGACCGACATCTTCGGCAGCCTGCGCAATTCAAAGCGCAAGGCTCAGGCAGCGCTGGAGCAGAGCGAAGCCTACAAGCAGGCAGTGCAGACCAAACTGGTGGCCACCATCGCCAACTACTACTACACTCTCCTTAAGCTCGACGAGCAGCTCGCCATCAGCAACCGTACGCTCAAGACATGGGAGGAAAGCATCCGCACCCTTGAGGCGCTCAAGAGAGCCGGCAAGACCAACGAGGCAGCTGTGCTCCAGGCCAAGGCCAACATGCTCAGCGTCGAGGCCAACGTGCTGACCCTTGAGAAAGAGATTCTCGCAGTGGAGAACTCACTCTGTGCTCTTCTCGGTCTCGTTCCGATGCCGATAGACAGAGGCAACCTCAACGAGCAGGTGCTCCCTGAAAAGCTTACAGCTGGAGTACCGGCAGAACTTCTGAGCCGTCGTCCAGACGTCAAGCAGGCAGAAATGAAACTTGCGCAGGCCTACTACACTGTAAATTCAGCAAAAGCTGCGTTCTATCCGGACATCACCCTCAGCGGAGCACTCGGATGGACAACAGGAAGCGGAAACATCTCAGTTGACCCGGGCAGCATCATAGCAAACCTCATTGCAGGCCTTACCCAGCCGGTATTCAGCAGAGGAGTCAACAAGGCGCGCCTTGAAACAGCCCAGTCGCAGATGGAGCAGGCGGCATACGGCTTCAGACAGAGCCTCCTGGACGCAGGTGTGGAGGTGAATAACGCCTTGACACTTTGGCAGACAGCGCAGAAGCGTGTAGATCTGGATAAGAAGCAGATCGTCAACCTCCAGGCCGCTATCTGGAACACCCAGCTCCTGATGAAGCATGGAAATGCCGATTATCTTGAGGTGCTTACTGCCCAGAAGAACCTCCTTCAGGCCGAGCTTACAGAGGCTGCCGATAAATACGACGCCATCATAAGTGCAGTAAACCTCTACCAGGCACTCGGCGGAGGATATGAGTAGCCGGCGGCATAAATTTGGATATGTAAAAATATCTGTTTAACTTTGAGACTTATTCGCATAAAATTTAATCCTTAAACAAATACGACATGAAAAAGATTTTCAAATTTGCTGCTATCGTAGCTGCCGCTGCAGCTTTGTTCAGCTGTACAGAGAAGCCGGAAACAAAACCGACTCCAGATCAGGAAAAGCCGGGCCAGGAGCAGGAGCAGGAGAAGCCTGCCGAGCTCAACCAGAATATCAAGTTCACTATCGAGCTTACTGACCTTACAGAGGAGACAGCTAAGTTCAAGATCAAACATGACGGCGTAAAGGCTGATACATGGCATTATTTTGCAACTACTGAGACTGATGTTACAAAGGCAATCGAGACTGAGGTTGCTGCTATCATGGCAGAGGGCAAGTCTCTCCAGTCTTCAACAAACAAGAACGTAACTGTAAGAGGTCTCCAGCCTGAGACAAAGTACAGCCTCGTAGTATTCGGTATCTCTACTAAGGGTGAGGTTTACGGTCAGCCAGCAACATTCGAGTTCACTACTACAGCAGCTCCTCTCGAGGGCTTCCAGGTAAATCCAGCTTGGACTGTTGCTTACATCGGTGCAGGTGTAGCTGACGATGGCAAGACATATGAGCATGTGATTTCTGTAACAAGCACAGACAACAATGCATACCTCACAGCAGTTGTAGACAAAGAGTCTTATGACACTTATGGCGTTGAGGCTATTGCAGAGGGCGAGGTTGCATACTGGATCGACTATGTAAACCAGTTCAACCAGGCAAACGGCACAAAATATGACCTCACAGCACTTCTCTATACAGGAAATGTAAAGGAAGGTTGGAAGCTTGAGGCCGGCACAGAATACGTTGCTCTCGCAATCGGAGCAGACGCAGCAGGAACAACAGGATACTACGCTGTTTCTGAGTCATTCGCTATCATTGAAGAGGACATGACTGACGCTTATGCTGCATGGCTTGGAGATTGGACAATCACAGGTTCAAACGGCATTACTCAGTATGTAACATTCTCAAAGGGCACTGCAAACAAGACTTACATCATGACAGGTTATGAGGGTGACGATGCAGATGGCCTCGACGTTACTGTAAATTGGCTTGAAGAGCAGGGTATCTGGGTTATCTACAACCAGAACCTCGGCACATACAACTTCGGTCAGTACGGTAAGGGCGACATCTGGTTCCTCGGCGAGGGAGAGGATGGAAGCGTATACCTCTCAGAGATCCCAACCTGCATCGGTGGAGCATTTGAGGACGGTTCACTCGGAGCAGTCGGCTACGAGGAGGAGTATGAGCTCGAGGATGGCACACCTATGACTTACAAGGTTGTGACAATGGAGTACCTCGCATATCTCCATGACCATGGCCAGCTTTCATACGTCACTGGTACATACGAGACAGGATACCCAACATTCCCTATGACATTCACTCCTGCAACTAAGGCTTCTACAACTTCAACAAAGGAGCTCAAGGGTGCACAGAAAATGTTCAAGGGTCTTGAGGCATTCAAATGTTTCGACTTTAAGAATGCCGTGATCCGCTAATCACTGACATAATCATAACAAAGCCCGGCTGTTCTACGCAACCGGGCTTTTTCCTAAAGAAACTTGACATGAAGAGATTAAGATTTCTAACACTGATTTCATTGGCAGTAGCCACAGGCATGATGTTCTATGCCTGCGACAAGGTCGAAGACCCAAAGCCAGACGACAACACGGAAATACCGACACCAGAGCCGGAGCCAGAACCAGAGCCGGAGCCGACACCTGAGATTTCAGTACCGACTGTTGTAACCGGAGAGTTTTCGGATGTGACAGAAAACTCGGCTACAGCAAGCTTTACCATCACATCTGACGGTGGAGCTGCGGTGACAGTTTGCGGTATCGTCTGGGACGAAGAGGCGGCTCCAACAGACGACCTTCCGACCAAGGTGACCTTCGACGGTGCGCAGACAAGCTACACTTGCCAGTTGACAGATCTCGACCCAAGCACGACTTACTACTACCGTGCTTATGCCATCAATGAGGCAGGCACAGCCTACGGTGAAGAATATTCATTCACAACCGAGAAGTCAACCACAATGACCGTTGATGTAAACGGCATCACTATCGAATTGGCATATGTAGAAGGCGGCACATTCACAATGGGTGCAACTCCTGACCTTATTGCTTTATATGACAAATATGATCCAGATGAGTTGCCTGCGCACGAGGTGACACTCGGCACCTATTATATTGGCAAATATGAGGTGACCCAGGCATTGTGGATCGAGATCATGGGAGCAAACCCAAGCCAGATGATCCGAGACAACAACTGTCCGGTAGACGGAATGTCTTACCTGCAGTGTCTCCAGTTCATTGAAAAGCTCAATGAGCGCACTGGCATGAACTTCAACCTGCCGACAGAAGCTCAGTGGGAATACGCTGCACGTGGCGGAAACAAATCGAAGGGATACCTTTACAGCGGCAGCAACGACGCCACTGAGGTTGGCTGGGTTATGGAAAACATGGCCTCATTCGGCCAGCATCCTGGCGGAGAGAAAGCGCCTAACGAGCTCGGCATCTACGATATGACCGGTAACGTAAACGAATGGTGCTACGACTTCTACGGAGCTTATTCGGAGGAGCCACAGACAAACCCTTCCGGTGCAGCCATCAGCAGCAGCTACTCTCTTTATGTAGTGCGCGGAGGTGCATACTCATGCGAGAGCGGAAGATGGTGCAGAAACACCAAGCGTCAGAGCTACCCGGAGAATTATGCACAGATGGACATCGGATTCCGTCTCGTTCTCAACACTCCAGAATCAGAACCGGCACCTAGACCAGAGCCGGAGCCAGAAATTTTTGCTCCTGCAGTCACAACCGGAGAAGCTTCCTATGTAACTGAAAACTCCGCAACAACAAGCCTCAGCATCACATCTGACGGCGGAGCTGCAGTAACAGCTTGCGGTATTGTCTGGGATGTTGCACCAAACCCTACAGAGGCCCTTTCCACTAAGGTGACTTTCGACGGCACAGCGACAAATTACACAGTTCAGTTGACAGGCCTTCAGGCTGGCACAACTTACTACTATCGTGCTTATGCAACCAATGAAGCAGGAACTTCATACGGTGAGGAATATTCATTTACAACACGCAAGGCGACACCGTCAGAGTCGGCGCTTAACGTAGAGGTGAACGGCCTCACCATTGAAATGGTCCTTGTAGAAGGCGGCACATTCACAATGGGAGCGACTCCTGACCTCATGGAGCTTGGTCCATACGACGATGACGAGTTGCCGGCACATGAGGTGACTCTCGACAGCTATTATATGGCCAAATACGAGGTGACTCAGGCCTTATGGATTGAGGTAATGGGATCAAACCCAAGCCAGATGATCAAAGACAACGCCCGTCCTGTTGACGGCATGTCTCATGTACAATGCCTCGAGTTCATCGAGAAACTCAACGAGCGCACTGGCATGAACTTCAGCCTGCCTACAGAGGCACAGTGGGAATATGCAGCTCGCGGCGGCAACAAGTCACAGGGCTACCTTTACAGCGGCAGCAACGATGCCACTGAGGTCGGCGTGGTATATGAAAACATTGACTGGGCCGATTACGGACAGCGCCCTGGCGGCACAAAAGCTCCTAACGAACTCGGCATCTATGACATGACCGGTAACGTCATGGAATGGTGTCTCGACTATTATGGAGCATACACTGAGGAGCCTCAGGTCAACCCTACCGGCGCAGAGGCGAATGCCAGCGGCAATGTGTGCGTAGTACGTGGAGGCGGATATTGGGACGAATGTGCAAAATGGAGCCGCAACACTAAGCGAAACAGATATGCTGAGACTCATTCTCAGCTGGACCTCGGACTCCGTCTCGTCCTCAACGTAGAATAACTGACATTTTCATATGAATATTCGAAAATCTATCAGTCTCATCATGCTGGCAATGCTAATGGTGGCATTGCCGGCATGTTCTGATGTGTTGGATGATCCGACTCCACCGGACACATCGGAAACGCCGGACAATCAGGAGAAGCCGGATACACCGGAAAATCCAGACACACCGGAGGCTCCAGAAGAGAAGAAGGTGCCGCAGGTGATCACTCTGGAAGCGCTGAACATAACTGAGACTACAGTCGACCTTTCAGGAGAAGTGACCGCGGACAACGGCTTTCGCGTGATCGAGCGCGGATTCGTTTATTCCACTTCGGAGAATCCAGACATCGAAAATGCGGCCAGATTCGAGTCAGGACGCGGCTTGGGCAGCTACTCGGCCACAGTGCGAGGCTTGCAGTCCAACACGACATATCACTTCAAGGCATATGCGACAAACTCACAAGGTACATCCTACGGTGAGGAGCTCACATTTACCACCAAGGCAGAAGCCGTTAAAAACTTCAACATCAACAGTGCGGTGTTGACTATGGTGCGAGTAGAAGGCGGAACATTCCAGATGGGCGGTTCTGACGAAAACGCCCAGGTCTACGAAAAGCCTGTTCACAACGTCACACTCGACGACTATTACATCGGACTGTGTGAGGTGACTCAGGAGCAGTGGGTTGCTGTCATGAACGGTCGTGTCCCCGGACCTATGGAGGAACCGATCTGGTACAACAACGAGCGCTTTTTGCCTAAAAACATGGTATCGTATGCAGAGTGCCTTGAGTTCATAAGCAAGCTCAATGAGCATACCGGTCTTGAATTCTCTTTGCCAACTGAGGCTCAGTGGGAATATGCAGCACGTGGCGGCCAGAAGAGTCGCGGATACACATACGCCGGAAGCAACGATGCATCTGAAGTGGGCTGGTGCTACGAGAATGCCGCGACCGAAGTGACAATTGTAGCCACAAAGGAGCCGAACGAGCTGGGGCTTTACGACATGACCGGCAACGTCAACGAATGGTGTCACGACTGGTATGACTACTATTCGAGTGAAGACCAGACCAACCCTGTCGGTCCTGGCTCCGGAGATTTCCGCGTGATGCGTGGCGGCTCTGTGATCAACTTCTACAACGAATGTCGCATTTCACACCGTTTTGGCGGAGACCCTGACAGCCATTTCTTCTTTGTCGG
>JAFZEP010000018.1 GCA_017560625.1 Bacteroidales bacterium | reverse complement strand
TACGTCCCGCTAGCAGGATCTCGCTGTTACCGTTTGTAAGAACTGCATCGAGGAGCTCGTCTCCGTCACGTACAGTGATTGCAATCACACCATTTGTACGAGGACGCGAGTATGCCTCGAGCGAAGTCTTCTTGATGATACCCTTCTTGGTAGCGAGTACGATATAGTTATTGTTGATATAGTCCTCATCCTTGAGGTTCTTCACATTCAGGTATGCCTTGATCTTGTCATCCGGCTCGATGTTGATCACGTTCTGGATAGCGCGTCCCTTTGATGCACGTGAACCCTCTGGGATCTCTTATACCTTGAGCCAGTAGCATTTACCGTTCTGCGTAAAGAGGAGCATTGTGCTGTGCATGTTAGCGACATAGATGTGCTCGATGAAGTCCTCATCGCGCGTAGCGCTTCCCTTCATACCCACGCCACCTCTGTTCTGGAGGCGATATTCTGTAAGAGATGTTCTCTTGATGTATCCAAGGTGAGAGATTGTGATCACCACATCCTCGTCAGCGTAGAAGTCCTCTGGGTTGAACTCCTCGGACGAGAGCGCGATCTCAGTTCTTCTCGCATCACCGTACTTCTCCTTCATCTCGAGGGTCTCGTCCTTGATGATGCCGTACTGCATGCTCTCGTTAGCAAGCACATCCTCGCAGTACTGGATGAACTTCATGAGCTCGTCGTACTCGCTCTGGAGCTTCTCCCTCTCGAGTCCTGTGAGCTGACGGAGTCTCATCTCCACAATTGCAGTAGCCTGGATTTCAGTGAAACCGAATGTAGCCATGAGCTCTGCCTTTGCATCCTCGACATTCTTTGAAGAACGGATGATGTTGATGATCTGGTCGATCACGTCGAGAGCCTTGAGGAGTCCCTCGAGGATATGAGCTCTCTTCTGAGCCTTGTCAAGATCGAATCTTGTCCTGCGGAGGACCACCTCATGACGGTGTCTCACGAAGTACTTGATAAGCTGCTTGAGGTTCAATGTACGAGGACGTCCGTTCACGAGCGCCACGTTGTTGACCGAGAAACTTGACTGAAGAGGAGTGTACTTGAAGAGTGTGTTAAGCACTACGTTCGAGTTTGCGTCCTTCTTGAGCTTGATCACGATGCGGACACCCTTCATGGTTGTCTCGTCATTGATGTATGAGATTCCCTCGATCCTCTTAGACTCAACGAGCTCGGCGATCTTCTCGATCATCTCTCTCTTGTTGACCATGTATGGGATCTCGGTGACAACGATTGTCTCACGTCCTGACTCACCTACCTCGATCTCTGTCTTGGACCTGATCACGATACGGCCACGGCCTGTCTCGAATGCATCCTTGATGCCCTGGCGTCCCTGGATGATACCTCCTGTAGGGAAATCCGGACCCTTCACGTAGTGCATGAGCTCCTCGACTGTGATCTCAGGATTGTCGATGTATGCGCAGATGGCGTCGCAGCACTCTGTAAGGTTGTGCGGAGCCATGTTTGTCGCCATACCGACTGCGATACCTGACGAACCGTTCAGAAGGAGAAGAGGAATCTTTGTAGGGAGAACTGTAGGCTCAGTGAGAGAGTCGTCGAAGTTGTTCTGGAAATCCACTGTATCCTTATCAAGGTCTGCAAGCACCTCATCTGAAAGCTTTGAAAGCTTGGCCTCGGTATAACGCATCGCAGCCACAGGGTCGCCGTCCATCGAACCGAAGTTACCCTGACCGAACACGAGCGGATATCTCAAGCTCCAGTCCTGGGCCATACGCGCCATTGCATCGTATACGCTGGAGTCTCCGTGTGGGTGATACTTACCGAGAACCTCTCCGACAATACGGGCAGACTTCTTGGTCTGGCTTGTATGTCTCAGACCGAGTCCGTCCATGCCGAAAAGCACTCTTCTGTGTACCGGCTTGAAGCCGTCACGCACATCAGGAAGAGCTCGTGACACGATAACAGACATGGAGTAGTCGATATACGCACTCCTCATCTGCTCGTCGATGTTCACCTGCTCGATCCTGCCTGTCTTTACTTCATTTTCCATATATGAATTCTACTTTTTATTCTATAAATTGCATCTTGGCAAAGTTACGAAAAATTTAGTAATTTTGTGCAATCAAAATGAATTTTAAACATGGAAATAAGCATATCTGACGAACTCAATTCCATCATCAATTTTTCTCGCGAAGAAGCGATGAGGACAGGCAGCTACGGCATTGCTCCCGACCACCTCTTTCTGGGCATAATCCGCCACAGGGAGAACACGGCAGTCGACACCCTCAGAGGCCTGGACATCAACATAGACGAAATGAAGGAGTTCATCGACAGCAGGATATTCACCAACGAGCACGTGCCATACTCGGAGATAGACAAGGTAACGTTCTCCAGAGGCGCACAGAACATCCTGAGCTTCACTATATTGGAGGCAACCAAAGTACACTGCCGCAACGCCTCGTCGCAGCATCTCCTGCTGGCTCTGACACGACAGGGAGACTCATACGGAAGCACATACCTCAGAGACCTTGGAGTGGAGTACGGAAACGTCTACAGATACCTGGAGAACAACGACCTTCTTGACGGAGGAGCAGACGGTTATGGCAGAGAAGACAACAGCGCACCTGAGGAAGAAGCCCCGCAAATCAGAATCCGTGCAGTCGCAGAGGAGAAGCAGGAGGAGCAGCAGATCTCGCCTCTTCAGGAGTTCGGCTACGACATCACAAAAGCAGCCCGAGAAGGAAAGCTCGACCCGCTCGTAGGAAGAGAGGACGAGATACAGCGCGTGATCCAGATCCTTGGGCGCAGACGCAAGAACAACCCGATGCTTGTCGGAGATCCGGGAGTAGGAAAATCGGCCATTGTGGAGGGAATTGCGATCAAGATAGTCACCGGTGACACGCCACCGGCTCTTACTGGCAAGAGATTGATCTCCTTGGACTTAGGCTCCATCGTTGCCGGCACAAAATACCGCGGAGACTTTGAAAAGAGACTCAAATCTATAATCAACGAAGTTGCAGCAGATCCGGACGTCATCCTCTTCATCGACGAGTTCCACACCATAGTGGGCGCAGGCGGCGCATCAGGAAGCCTCGACGCAGCCAACATGCTCAAGCCGGCTCTTGCCAGAGGTGACATCCAGTGCATCGGAGCCACAACTCTGGACGAGTTCCGCAAAACTGTCGAGAAGGACGGAGCGCTGGACAGAAGATTCCAGAAGATCGTAGTGGAGCACACCGACATCAATCAGTCCATCTCGATACTTGACAGGCTGAAGACCAATTACGAGAAGCATCACAACGTCATCTACACAGACGAGGCACTGGAGGCATGTGTCAGAATGTCAGAGAGATACATAACAGATCGCTGTCTGCCCGACAAGGCAATCGACGCCATGGACGAGGCTGGATCGATGGTACGACTCAAGAACCCGCACAAGACCGGACATGTGACGGCAGATGATGTGGCGCAGGTGATCTCGAAAATGACGGGAATCCCATCAGGAAAGGTTGCAGAAGGAGAAGGCGGAAAACTGATGAAGATGAAGGCCAAGCTTCAGGAAAGGATCATCGGACAGGATGAGGCCATCGACAATGTGGTGCGTGCCATCCAAAGAAACCGCGCAGGCATCAAGGACCCGGCAAAGCCTATCGGAACATTCATCTTCTTTGGCCCTACAGGAGTCGGAAAGACTCAGCTGGCAAAGACACTTGCAGAATATCTGTTTGATTCTGAGGAAAATATGATCAGACTCGACATGAGCGAGTACATGGAGAAATTCAACGTATCGCGACTGATAGGAGCGCCTCCGGGATATGTTGGATTCGAGGAAGGAGGACAGCTCAGCGAGCGTGTCAGACGCAAGCCATACTGTGTCGTGCTTCTGGACGAGATCGAAAAGGCGCATCCTGACGTGTTCAACCTCCTGCTCCAGGTAATGGACGAAGGAAGACTGACAGACAGCAACGGAAGGACGGTAAGTTTCAGAAACACTATCCTCATCATGACCTCTAATGTCGGAAGCCGCGAACTTGACGAATACGGCAGCGGAGTCGGCTTCAACACAGCCGGCAAAAACGTCGCAGGCAACAGGAAAGCCGTGCTGGAAAAGGCAGTCAGGAAGGCATTCCCGCCTGAATTCATCAACAGAGTGGACGAGCAGGTCTTCTTTAATCCGCTCAGCAAAGAGGACATCGAGAAGATCATCGACATCGAACTCAAGGGCCTGAAGAAGCGCGTGCGCGAAGCAGGCTTCGACCTGAAGGTGACGGCAGGAGCAAAGAGACTCGTCGCAGACGTCGGCTACGACCCATGCTATGGCGCAAGACCGCTCAAGCGCGCTATCCAGCGCATGATCGAAGACCCGGTGTCAGAACACATCATCGCTGAGAGGATACTCTCCGGCAAAGGTGTCAACGGACATGAAAAGATCAGGGTGAGCCTTTCGAAAGACAAGGAGTCGACCTGCGTCGAATGGGACTAGGAAATGCTGATGTCCATCAGTTCGAGATCCATGTCATTGATCATATCTACTAAAGTGTTGTAAGAAGTCTCCGAAGCGAACATTGAGCTGAGGTTTGAGAAAGTGAAATCAGTATTCATGGCATTCAATTTTAATGGTTTCTATCATTTACTGATGCAAAGGTAGGTCAACAATGTGCCAATCCATGGCACACACATATATATATTTTAAAAGAAAATGAAGGTAAGAACATTATTATTTGCAGCTTTGGCAGCATTAGGACTATGCCAGACACCTGCTGCACAGGCTCAGGCAAAGCCGGATGCCACATACATGTACGCGCAGAAGGATGAGTGGAACCTATTCATGGATATCCACGAACCTGCGAAAGAAAATACTCTGACTGCCGACGGTAAGGAGAAGCCAACGATAATCTTCATGTTCGGCGGCGGATTCATACACGGAACAAGAGATGACGCGAGCTACGAAAAGTGGTTCACAACGATGAAGAACAATGGCTACAGAATCGTTTCCATTGACTACAGATTGGGACTCATCGGCTCAAAGAAAGTAGGTATAGCACAGGTAAACGTGCTTGACAAGGCTATCCACATGGCAGTGGAGGACCTCTTCACAGCGACAAACTTCATCATCGACAATGCCGAGCAGTTGGGCATCGACCCAAACAACATTGTAATCAGCGGATCTTCTGCAGGCGCCATCACTGTGATGCAGGCTGAATACGAACTGAGCAACCGCAGAAAATGGGCGCAGGTACTGCCTGAAGACTTCAACTATGCAGGCGTGATGTCATTCTCGGGAGCTATCCTTTCCCGCGAAGGCAAGGTGAACTACAAGAACGCCCCATGTCCGACACTGATGCTGCATGGCACAGCAGACGAGCTTGTACCATACAAGCAGATAAAATTCTTCAACATCGGATTCTTCGGAGGCGGAAAGCTGATTGAAAGATTCAAGAAGTTCGGATACAACTACAACATGTATCACTTTATAGGATACGGCCACGAGATTGCCGGCGCAATGGAGACAACAACCGACCTTCAGATCGACTTCATTGAGCGCAATGTGATGGGTGGAAAGGAAAGGATCATCGAAGCATGGCTCTCCGACCCGGATGTAAAGAAAGGTTCCGGACCGCAGTCGCGAGACGAGCTTTATAAGTAAACAAAAAAATGCAGACCATTTGGCCTGCATTTTTTATGATGTATTATTACAACTCTGCGAGTTTGTCAAGACAAAGCTCGACGAGCTTTCTTACCTGCGCCTTATAGTCTGGGTTTGAGGCCTTGTGGTGGCGGTGTGCGATGATGCAGCACACTGTGCCGGCATTGTGTCCGAGATGGGCAGCAAGTCCTGCGAGCGCCGATCCTTCCATCTCGAAGTTAGTCACCTTCCACTCACCGAAGCGGAAGCTCTCGAATGTGTCAAGCATGTCAGGCATTGCAAGAGGTACGCGGACAACTCGTCCCTGAGGGCCATAGAAGCCCGATGCAGCGATAGTCATTCCCTTGTAGGTGCAATCCTTGAACTTCTCGATCATCTTCTCGCCAGCGCGTACGAAGTATGGATCTGGGAGATGCTTGTTCCATCCTGTATGCTCCTTGAATGCCTCCTCGATATCAAGAAGAGCGATCTTGTCACGGTCTGCATACCAGTTCAAAAGGCCATCGCATCCAACTGAAATGTGCGAGAACACAAAGCCTCCGATTGGAATCTCAGGCTGGATCGCACCAGATGTGCCGATACGAAGGACATTGAGTGTTCGATGCTCCGGCTTCACTTCACGTGTCTCGAAGTCAACATTAGCGAGAGCGTCAAGCTCGTTCATCACGATGTCGATGTTGTCTGTACCGATACCTGTTGAAAGTGCTGTCATTCTGACACCCTTATACTTTCCTGTCACAGACACAAACTCACGTGACTCATGTCTGAATTCCTTTTCTTCAAAATATTCAGCAATCATGTCAACCCTGCCAGGGTCACCTACGAGGATCACTGTGTCTGCAAGTTCCTCAGGACGGAGGTGAAGATGGAACACCGAGCCGTCGCCATTGATTATAAGTTCTGATTCTGCTATTCTCATAGTCTTGTTAATTATCAATAATCCTTCAAATTTAGTTTTTTCCTCCGAATTTTCCTATTTTTGTGCCAATATAATGATACAACTATGTGGAAAAGGATTCAAACACTATACCTTGCAATATCGACAGCCCTGGTGCTGTCACTCTTCTTCTGCAGGTTTGCAACCGACCTGGCCAGCACAGGAGATGAGGCAATCATCAGATACTACGAGAAGACTTCATACCTCCTGATGCTCATCATGCTTCTTACAGCGCACGTCTTTGCGATATGCACCTACAAGACCCCGGCGCTCCAGGCAAGAGTCAGCGTCATTTCAGGACTGGCACTGGCAGGCTTCCAGATATGGCTCGGAATCGACTTCATGATCTACAGAAACGAGCTGGCATTCTCAGTCACAATGCTCTTCCCTCTCCTGGGTGCATTCCTGGACTTCCTTGCAGGACACAGCGCAATGGTAGACGAGTTCACTATCACGGCAGTCAAAAGAAGACAGAACCAGAAAAAGAACAGATCACGTAAATAAAAATAAGGCGACTTGATTGTGAAGTCGCCTTATTCTTTATTTTACCAGTTCATTTGCTCTCTCAAGAGCTGGAACGATGTGCGGGAAGATGTTTTCGTTGCCGATCTCCTCATCTACTCCGAACTTCTTCAGAGTCTCGTAGACCTTGTCGGTCACACCTGAAAGGATCACGGTCACACCTCTCTTGCTTGTACGCTCGCAGAGGTTTCTGAGGTTGTTCACTCCTGTAGAGTCGATGAACGGCACCTTACGCATTCTGATGATACGCACCTTCACATTGCCGCCCTTAGCACTCTCAAGCTCCTCAAAACGGCTCGCAAGTCCGAAGAAGAAAGGTCCGTCAATCTCATAGACCTCAACACCCTTAGGGATTGCAAGACGGTCTGTATCCTCCATCGATGCCTTCTCAGAATCCTCTGTCGCGGCAACTGAATCACCACTGACAACATTGACATGAGTAGTCTGCATCACACGACGCACGAAAAGTACGATAGCGAGAAGAACGCCGACCTCGATAGCGATTGTGAGGTCAAAGATCACTGTGAGGAAGAATGTGATCAGAAGCACTGCAACATCAGACCTGTCTCCACGGAGGAGGTACTTGAATGTCTTCCACTCACTCATGTTGTATGCCACCTGTACGAGGATTGCAGCAAGGCAGGCCATCGGAACATATGACACATACGGCATGAGGAAAAGGAAAATGAGCAGAAGCACGATTGCATGCACAAGACCGGTCACCGGTGACTTGCCGCCATTGTTGATGCTGGCCATTGTTCTGGCCAAAGCTCCTGTCGCAGGGATACCACCGAAAAGCGGAGTAACGATGTTTGCAACACCTTGTCCGATAAGCTCTGTATTTGCGTGATGCTTCTTACCTGTCGCACCGTCTGCAACCATAGCAGCAAGAAGGGATTCCACTGCACAAAGGATTGCAATAGTGAACGCTGGAGAAAGGAGATCAGGAAGCTTGGAGAACTCGAACTCTGACAGGTTCAATGTCCATGCGCTGCCTGAAGACGAAGTGCCGGACCCGATAGTCGCGAACTGATAGTCTGTGTAATGGCCGACGAGAAGCGACACCACAACCGCGAAAATCAAGGCGATCAATGATCCTGGGATCTTCTTTGTCACCTTCTTCCATGTGAAGCAGATCACAAGACACGCAAGGCTGAGAAGAGTCTCCCAGATGTTTACAGTTCCCTCAGAGAAATAGAAGATCCACTTTCTGATGAACTCACTAGGCACTCCTGAGTAGAACTCCTCAGGCATCTCTCCAAGACCAAGTCCGAAGAAGTTGTTCATCTGTGTAGAGAAGATGGTAAGAGCGATACCGCTGGTGAATCCGACTACGATCGGATATGGGATGTACTTGAATATCGCACCCATCTTGAATACTCCCATCAGCACCAGGAAGATTCCCGCCATGATTGTAGCGATGAGAAGGCCCTGGAAGCCATAACCTGAGATGATTCCTGTGATGATCACAATGAATGCACCTGTAGGACCGCCGATCAGGAAGTCTGAACCGCCACAGAATGAGATGAGGAAACCTGCGATGATCGCTGTGATGAGTCCGTTCTGAGGAGGCACACCGCTGGCAGTAGCGAAGGCGATTGCCAGTGGAAGTGCGATGATGCCGACAATTAGGCCGGCCATCAGGTCAGAAGCGAATGCGCTCTTGCTGTACTGACCCTTCTTGAACAGCCCAAAGAGCTTGGGCTGGAATACTTCATTAAGGTTAAATTTCATATCCACTAATATTAACTACACTATTCTGAAGGTTTCTCGAAGAACGAGAAGTGAACATTGCCGTATTTCCTTTCCTTCACGAAATACTGATGTTCCGAAAAATTGAATTCTTCCGGGTGCTCGAGAATGAAATATGCACCGGGATGTAGAATGTCACGTTCAAAGACCTTGTCCGGAATGTTTGCAAGACCTTCCAACGCATAGGGAGGGTCTGCAAAGATAATATCGAACTTCTCGTGACAGATCTCAAGGAATTCAAAGACATTGTGTCTTACGACTGTAAGATTGTTCATTCCGAACTTTGCAGCCTGAGACTTGATGAAGTTGGCATGGAGAGGAAGCATCTCTACACAGTAGACTCTCTCTGCTCCTCTTGAAGCGAATTCATAGGAGATCGCTCCTGTTCCTCCGAAGAGATCGAGGACCTTGAGCCCCTCCATCTCGTATTCATTGTTAAGAATGTTGAACAACCCCTCCTTTGCGAAGTCGGTTGTCGGGCGGGCCTTGTAGCCCTGAGGCGGCAGGATTGTCTTGCCGCGGAGTTTTCCACCGATTATCCTCATATCAAATCTGCTCGACGTTTCTGAAATAACGGTAAAGAGACATCTCCTGGTCCTGATCAAGCGGTGTCCTGAAGTAGATGGAAGACATCTCAGGATTGAGCTGAAGCTTCTTCATCGCCAGGAAGATGAAATACTGAGCCGTGGTGAAGTCCGGAACCTTGAACGTATTGCAGAACAGCAGGCTCTTCCCCTGAGCTATCACAAGATAGAGGCTCTCGTCCCTGAATGATGCCATGACCTTGTTGTACTCTGTAATCCCCTGAAGATCTTTCAGCATATAATATGTCTCCGGAAGAGCTTTAGCCTTTGTGCCGTCGACACGCAGAACAGTCTCTGAAACCATGCGCGAGATCGCACCTACCCTAGTGTTTGAATAAAGGAGCACAGCTGCATACTCAGGCACAGAAACATACTCGACGCTTTCATCATCTGCCAGAGTCACTACCTCAGAGAGCATCTGACGGGAATTTTCAGGCCGATGGAACTGAGCCGGAACCAGTGTGCACTTTGGAGTGAACACTGAAACCTCCACCTCAGAATAGCGTTTCTGGAACTCAGGTGTGCTGAAAATGTGTTCGGCACTCATCCATCCGGATGAATGCCCGCAACCATCGGCTTGTATTCTAAAAGAATATCCACTCAAGCCGACTTGAATGGATATCCTATCTTTCATATCTATCATAGTCATCTGACTACTCCCAGTTTCCTGCGTTGTTGTTTGGCTTCTCGATATCACCGACCTTAAGTCCTGGATAAAGATCGAGGTCCTCCTTCTCAGCGATTGTGTTTACAACGAGCTGCTCATCGAGACCCTTGAGGAGAGACTTGAATGGAGCGCGAGCCTCAAACAATGGAACCTTTACACCTGAAACCTCTCTTACGTCAGCCTTGAGTGAGATTGAATCGCCACCGCTGTATGGGATGAATGCGAGAGAGTCGATGCAGAAGTCTGGTCTCTCATTGAAGAGAGTGTCCTTTACCGGAATAAGGCTCTCGACAGCGCAAACGATCTTGAGAGTCTTGCCAGACTGCTCGTAAGCCTCATAAAGCTTAGCCTGCATGTCCTTGTCCTTAACACCCTTAGCCTTGAGCTGCTTTACAAGGTTGTTTGTGTTTACAGTTGCAACAGAGTCATCGTGGTTACCGATCTGGAGAACCACCTTCATTGCTCCTGTGTTGTAGAACAGCTGGAGTGAGTCCATCTGAGCTGCATAATGACCTGTAACGTTCTTGTGAGCCTCCTGGAGAGTACGGATGTCCTTAAGTCTCTGAATAGCCACTTTCTCACGGGCAGCCTTTGCCTCGTCATAACGTACTGGCTCTGCGATGCTCTCGAAGTTCATGTATACCAAAGCAATGATTGCTGCAGGCAAGAGCAGTGCAGTAAAAATGATTTTTGCGATTTTTGATCCCATGTATTCTTTTATTTATTTTATACTTTCCAAAATGCCGGACAAAGTTAGAAAATACATTTATGAAATGCAATATATTTTGTAATTTTGCATCATCAAAATCACACTGACATGAAGGCGATTGACGCGACATACATACAAAAATTGGATCAAATGCTGCAGAAATCCGCGAAGACGGTCATAGTCACTCACATGAAACCAGATGGAGATGCAGCAGGCAGCACCACTGCCATGTATCACTTCATCAGACAGCACAATGGAGCAGACGTAAAGATCGTACTGAACGACGGATTTCAGAGAGCCCTGGAATTCCTGCTCGATGAAAACTGCAGAAAAGACATATGCATATATTCGGAAGACCCGGAGTCTGCAGCAGGATACATTGCAGGCGCAGACACCATCATCTGCCTGGATTTCAATGCATTCCACAGGACCGACAGGCTTTGTTCCCTGCTTGAGGAGTCACCGGCGCAAAAAGTGCTTATCGACCACCACCTCTACCCCGAACTGAACAGGTTCAGCCTGGCTTTTTCAGAGACCGGGATATCATCTGCATGCGAGCTTCTATACTACATCCTGATGGCTATGCCGCAGACAGGACAGGACGCACGCAGACTTCCAAAGGCGGCAGCCACGTCACTTATGACAGGCATGACCACAGACACCAACAACTTTGCAAATTCTGTGTACCCAAGCACATTGGCGATGGCATCATCGCTCCTGGACGCAGGCGTCGACAGAGACTACATTCTCAGCTGTCTGTACAACCAGCACAGCGAAAGCAGACTCAGACTGATGGGACACATGATGAAGGATCTGCTCACCATCACAGAAGACGGCGCAGCATACATGATCCTGGACCTGGAAACTCAGAAGAAATACAACGTGCAGGAGGGAGACACTGAAGGATTCGTAAACATGCCGCTTTCCATTGCAGGCGTCCGCATGAGCCTCATGCTGAAGGAGGACTCCGACAGGATAAGGGTATCCATCAGATCCAAGAAAGGCACCTCTGCAAACACATGCGCAAGGATGTTCTTCAATGGAGGAGGACACGAGAACGCAGCCGGAGGAAAGCTGAACATGCCTATCCAGAAGGTCGAAGAATACATAAAAGAACACGTACACATCTATTTGACAGAACATGAAGATAAAGTCAGCTGACATACTTTTCCTTCTCATCATCTGCATGATGACTGCAAGCTCATGCGTGAAGGAGAAGCTTGAAACCATATACCAGAAACAGGAGTCTCAGATCGACAGCTACCTCAGCAAGAACAACACAGCAAAGAGAGACTCTACCATCATCTACGAAGACGGAACAAAAAAGGATACGACCTGGACTGAAGAACTCCAGATCGTCTACAACAGAGGCGCAGCCCGACTCGTCAAAAAGAAGGGTTCAGGTCCGAAGTTGGCTGCCGATGGAGCAGTATCCTTCTATTATGCAGGATATATCTTCAAAGGAAGCGCGCCGACCGCAGCAAACCTGTTTGCCACCAACCATCAGACCACAGCCGAGACATCCGAATTCGAAGTGACGGATGCAGACTACTCGCTGTTTGAGGCGAACATGGCAGAGACTGAGCTGCTTGAGGGACTCAGAGCCGGTCTTGAAGGAGTAAGCGCGGGAGAAGAGTGCGAGATTCTTTTTACAGCGAAATATGGCTATGGCAACCGCACTTTCGGCATAATTCCTGTCAATTCCGCACTGCTTTACAGAATATGGGTGGTCGGAGTGTCAAACGACTGATGATTTTTATTATCTTTGCAAGTTGATTTTTTATTAGCTAACATGAGAAAGACATTTTTTACAATCCTATACATAGCGGCAGCCATCGCTGCAGTAAGCTGTGCCAAGACTGAAGCTACCGGTCCGAATGACGCCTACAAGCGTTATTTCGATGCATGGATGCAGGTCAACCACCCAGAGGCGAAGCCTACCGGAATCGGCATTTACATCATGGAAGAGCAGCTCGGCAAAGGCGAGACTGTAGGAGAGAAAGGCTTTGTGCTTGTCGACTACAGGATTACCGATCTTGAAGGAAACATCTCTTCATACACAGATGCCCTGACTGCGCAGCAGCTTGGCACCTATGCTCAGACCACATACTACGGCCCTAAATTCTGGACAGTTGTAGAGACCACCCTCCCTGCAGGTGTGAGAGCAGCGGTTGTCGGCGCACCAGTGGGCACACACAGAAGAGTGATCATCCCTAGCTGGCTCATGTCTTACCAGGCATATGACAACGAAGCGGACTACCTTGACCCGCCTCTCAAGAAAGGCGAGGAGTACGATGCATCAAGCTATTCGAATACGATCTACGACTTCACTATCGCCGATTACACAGAGGACATCGAAAAGTGGCAGATCGACTCTATCGGAAGATTCTTCGCAAACAGGACAGTGCGCATCGACGGCAAGCCTGCAAACGAGATATTCGTCACATCTACAGGCGCCCAGATGACTGCAGCTGACTCCGTATCTACAGGATTCTATTACAAGCAGATCCAGGCTCCGGTAGACACAGCGACTTTCGCAAAGGACACTACAGTCTACATCAACTATGTAGGAAAACTCCTCAATGGTCTTGTCTTCGATACAAACGTTGAAAGAGTGGCAAAGGACAACGGCCTATATTCGGCCAGCAGGACTTACAAGCCTACAAAGATCAAATGGGGAGAAGAGTACTCAGAGCTGACAATGGGCGACGACGGCAGCTCAGTCATCGCTGGATTCGCCAAGACCATCTGGGAGATGAGAGCGATGGAAAAGGGTGTCGGAGTGTTCTACTCTACCCTCGGATACAGCTACTCAGGAAGCGGATCAGGCATCCCTGGATACGCTCCACTGATCTTTGAAATCGAACTTGTTGCAAAGCCGGAGGAGTAAGATGGCAGAAGCTACAAGAGAAATCCCTACAGAGCTCGGCACAAAGAATGTCGGCAGACTGCTAAGCCAGTACGCGTGGCCAGCCATCATTGCACAGGTGGCGGCTTCGTTGTATAATATGGTGGACAGCATCTACATCGGCCACATCAGCAAGGACGCCATTTCAGGTCTTGCTGTAACATTTCCATTGATGAACCTCTCTACAGCGTTCGGCACCCTTGTAGGAGCCGGAGCTGCGACCATGATTTCCATTCTTCTGGGACAGAAGCACTACCACATGGGAAACAAAGTGCTCGGAAACGTGGTCAGCCTCAATATTATAATAGGTATGATGTTCATGGGATTGGCACTTGCATTCCTTGACCCTATCCTGTATTTCTTCGGTGCCAGCGACACCATACTTCCTTTTGCAAAGGAATACATCACAATCATCCTGTACGGAAACATCGTAACGCATCTGTACTTCGGTCTCAACGCCGCGATGAGATCATCGGGCAGCCCGAAGAAAGCGATGATGCTGACGATATTCACGGTCATCCTCAATGCTATCCTGGACCCTATCTTCATATTTGGACTTGACATGGGCATCGCAGGTGCGGCATGGGCAACTGTAATCGCACAGGTGGTCTCAATGCTAGTAGTGCTGCACCACTTCAACAACCAAAGCAGGGCAATCCATTTCGAGAAGGGAATATTCCGTCTGAACTGGAATGTTGCAAAGAAGTCACTTATCATAGGAACCGGACCGTTCCTGATGAATGTGGCAGCATGTATCGTGACTATCTTCATCAATCAGCAGCTCCGCAACTACGGTGGTCCTGTTGACGGAGACAACTACATCGGAGCATACGGCATCTGCAACAGGATAATCTTCATGTTCATCATGATATGCATGGGCCTCAACCAGGGCATGCAGCCTATCGCCGGATACAACTATGGCGCTAAGCTTTATTCACGCGTGAAGGAAGTGTTCTGGAAGACAGCCAAGCTCGGAATGCTTGTGACCACAATCTGCTTCCTCATCGGAATGTTCATCCCTAGATTCGCCTGCGGCATATTCATCAACACTGCAGACGGAGAGCAGATGCTCGACATCGCTGAAAGAGGACTGAGACTGTTTACCATCATGTTCCCTATCGTGGGACTTCAGATGATCGGAACCAACTTCTTCCAGAGCCTTGGCCTTGTGAAGAAATCAATCCTGCTGTCACTCTCAAGACAGCTCCTGATGCTCCTTCCAGCGCTCTATCTCCTGCCGATGTGGATCGGCACAGACGGAGTGTGGCTCAGTTTCCCGGTATCTGACCTGCTGTCATCGATACTCACAGTAATCCTCCTCAGAAGGCTTTTCAAGAAATTCAACACCCTCCACGACGGAGACAGTGCAAAGTCACTGGACGGACAACTCTAAGAACCGACGACAACAATGGCTAAAAGCAGACGTTCATCAAAGAAAAGAAGAAAGTCTATAATCCTCATACTGATGACAATCGTTCTGACCGTGCTCTTCATCATGAGCGCGTTCAACGGTTCCACCGGCACTGAGGATAAGTTCATCGATCCCCCAATCGCAGCATTGAAGGAACTGAACAAGGATGTGACCAACGAAATGTCTCAGATTCCGGAACTTGAAGCTCTGGACAAGAGGATAGAGAAATATCTCAGAAGATGGGACATCAGAGGAGCCTCACTTGCAATCACACGCAACGATTCCCTTGTGTACGCAAAGGGATACGGATGGGCAGATCAGGAGAAGGAAATCCAGATGGAGCCAGGTCACATCATGAGAGTGGCATCTGTGTCCAAGCTGATAACAGCAGTAGGCATCATGGTCTTGCAGGATCAGGGCAAAATGACCACCAAGGACAAGGTGTTCGGATCTGAAGGCATCCTCAACGACGACTTCTTCAACGAACTCATAAAGAAGGACTCAAGATATCAGAAGATTACGGTAGAGGACATCATGCGCCATCGTGGAGGATTCAGACGCGATCCCCTTTTCTCGTCGATAGATGTTCAGAATCAGATGAGACTTGACCATCCTCCGACAAAAGAAGACTACTACAAACTGGTTCTCAGTCAGAAGCTGAGAGCTGTGCCAGGCACATACACGTCATACTCGAACTTCGGCTACCTCCTCCTCTCTGAAGTCATCGAAAGAGTGGCTGGTCAGCCATATGAAGAGTTCATACGAGAAAGCGTACTCTATCCGGCAGGATGCTACGACATGCACATCGGAGGCATCTATTATGAAGACAAGAGGGAAAATGAAGTGAGATACTACACCCACGAGGGTGACGGCAAATACATAGCTGACTTCAGCAATCCGGAAGTGATGGTAGAGCGCTGCTATGGTGGAACAAACCTGCCTCTCCTCTCCGGAGCCGGCGCATGGTGCGCATCACCTATCGAACTGGCAAGACTCGTGGCATCCATCAACGGGAACGACATTGTGGAAGACATCATCTCCAAGGAGAGCCTCGACCAGATGACAGAGTACTACGATGCCAACACATACTCTCTCGGATGGAACGACACCGATCCTAAGAAGGGATGGAACAGAACCGGCACACTTGCTGGCACAAGCGCGCTCGTCAGATACTATCCAAACGGAGAGTGCTGGATCCTTGTGACCAATACAAGTACATACAAGGGCCCCAGATTCACGAAGAATACTGACGCCCTTTTCACTGAATGTCGTAAAGCCTACAGCTCTAAACTGCCTGCTCAGAACTTATTTGAGTAAGTCTTGACCTCAAACTCTCCGGCAAGGACACCGTAGCCGTTCTCGGCAAGTGATTCAAGCTCATTCTCACCAGGATAAACCTCCACAGGAGCGATGAACTGCACCATCTCAGTAATCGGCTGAGTGATAGGCTTGCCGTATGCAATACCGCCTGTGAGGATGATTGCATCCACCTTTCCGGACACTACGGTTGCCATGGCACCGATGTACTTTGCAACAGAAACGCAGTAGGCCTTGAGGAACTCCACATATGCAGGATCACCTGCAACAGCACCGTTCTCTACATCACGGAAGTCATTTGTTCCAAGATGACCTACAGCTCCACCCTTGCCTACAAGCATCTTCTTGATCTCAGCCTTGGTATATTTGCCGCTGAAGCACATCTCCACGAGCGGGAATGCAGGAACAGAACCTGCACGCTCAGGGCTCATAGGGCCATCTCCGCCAAGAGCATCATTCACGTCGATCACATATCCGTTTCTATGGAGTGAAACTGATGTTCCGCCACCCATATGAGCAACGATCACTGTCACGTCCTTGTTTGTCTTGCCGACGCTGCGTGCATAGCGACGTACCATTGCGCGTGAGTTGAGGGTGTGGAATGCAGGGCGACGCTGGAATGCAGGATGTCCGGAAAGTTTAAGTTCCGGAAGCATGTCGTCCGATGTCGGTGCATCAGCGATATATGCCTTGCATGTGCCTTCCATACCTTTTGCCTCACGCATCTTATTGATGTCTGAAGCCATGTCGTCAGCGATAAGAGCACTGAGGTTGCATGCATGAACGCCATCTCTACCCGCGATCAAAGCCTCACGCATCTCTTCAGTCACCTGATAGACACCTGTCTGAATAGGTGTGATAAGACCGCCACGGGCCATGATAAGATCGATAGAATCAAGCTCAACGCCATTTTCCGAAAGGAACTTCACAATGGCTTCTTTTCGCATATCACCCTGATGCATTACAGACTCGTATTTCGCGATTTCTTCTGCAGAGTGTGTAAGATTTATATCGAACTTCGACTGGCCATCCTCATAGAAACCGATCTTTGTGGATGTAGAGCCAGGATTGATTATAAGTATTCTACCTTTCATGATTTTATTTTACTGACATCGCTGCGATGGCGATTGAGTTAAGTTTAGTGTCAATGCTGTCTGCACGGCTTGAAAGCACACATGGAACCTTTGCTCCAACGAGGATACCTGCCTGACGTACTCCAGGAACGAGCTTTGAATTCGCCTTGTAGAATACGTTGCCGGACTCGATGTTCGGGAAGAGGATGCAGTCTGCATCACCGGCCACTGGGCTCACAAGACCCTTGATCTGCACAGACTCCATGTCGATTGCAACGTCAAGAGCGAGCGGACCGTCTGCGATACATCCCTTGATCTGTCCACGGTCTGCCATCTTTGCAAGAAGGGCAGCCTCCAGAGAAGCCGGCTGGCTTGGAAGCACCTGCTCTGTAGCTGCAAGGATCGCAACCTTTGGAGTCTCCACGCCTACAGCCTTGGCTGTCTTCACAAGACACTCCATGATGACCTGCTTCTGCTTGAGGTCCGGTGCAGGGATAACTGCAACGTCACCTACGAAAAGGAGCTTATGGTATGCAGGGATCTCAAGGGTTGTACAGTGAGTAAGGGTACCCTTTGGAGGAAGAAGTCCTGTCTCCTTGTTGAGGATAGCGCGGAGGAACTTGTCTGTAGAGCAAAGACCCTTCATAAGGAAATCGCCCTGTCCGTCGCGGATCATCTGCACTGCCTGAGCAACTGCAGGGAGCTCCGATGGATTATGTACTATTGTGAAGAGCGAAACGTCCACACCTTCTTCCTTGCATGCTGCTGCGATCATAGTCTCATCACCGACGAGGGTCACATCTGCAAGTCCGAGTTCTACTGCCTTTGCGGCTGCCGCTACAGTGTGGCTGTCCACACCCCAAGCTGCAACCATTCTTTTTCTTGTGCCGCGGCTGTTAAGCTCGGCATAGATCTGTTCGAATTTTGTAAACATATGCGTTGAAACAAAATGGGGACATTCGCAAATGTCCCCATATTAAATTATTACTCTTCGTCCTGAACGATGTTCATTGTGTCGCGTGCGATCATCAGCTCCTCATTCGTAGTAATGAGAGCAACCTTCACCTTGGAATCAGGAAGGGTGATGATTGTGTCGACGCCTCTTACCACGTTTGCGTCGTAGTCGAACTTCACACCGAGGTATGAAAGGTTTTCACACACTCTGCGGCGCAGACGGCTGTTGTTCTCGCCGATACCTCCTGTGAAGACGATGAGGTCTACACCGTTCATCGCAGCTGTGTAGGCACCGATGTACTTTGTGATGTCGTAAGTAAGCTTCTTGAGAGTGAGCTTAGCCTTAGGATTACCCTCGTTGGCTGCATCATCAAGGTCACGTGCGTCAGATGACACGCATGAAAGACCGAGGAAACCGCTCTTCTTGTTGAGGATTGTACTCATCTCCTTTGCAGAAAGACCTTCCTTCTCCTGGATGTATGTTACAACCTCAGGGTCTACGCTACCGCTTCGTGTTCCCATGATAAGGCCCTCAAGCGGAGTGAATCCCATTGTCGTGTCGATAGACTTGCCGTTCACTACAGCTGCGATAGAGCTGCCGTTTCCGAGGTGGCAAGTGATGATCTTCGAGTTGTTGAGGTCGAGGCCTGCGAACTTTGCACCTTTAGCCGAAACATACTTGTGGCTTGTGCCGTGGAATCCGTAACGACGGATGCCGTATTTCTCATAATACTCATATGGAAGAGCATACATGTAAGCGTATGCAGGCATAGACTGATGGAACGCTGTGTCGAACACACCCACCTGTGGAACTGAAGGAAGAACCTCAGACACAGCCTTGATGCCGAGAATGTTTGCAGGATTGTGAAGAGGAGCGAAAACTGAACATCTCTCAAGCTGCTCTACAACCTTGTCTGTGATGAGCTGGCTGCATACGAACTCCTCTGCTCCGTGAACTACACGATGGCCGACTGCCTCGATGTCTTCAAGTGTGCTGAGCACTCCGAATTCCTTGTCGAGGAGAGCGTCGAGGACAGCCTTGATACCCACTGTGTGGTTTTCGATAGGCATCTCCTTTACGAGTTTCTCCTTATCTGTAGCCTGATGCTTGAGACATCCGGTCTCCATTCCGATTCTTTCCACGATACCTTTTGCAAGAAGGTCGAATACTTCATCGTTCTTCATGTCGAGAAGCTGATACTTCAACGAAGAACTGCCGCAATTGAGTACTAAAATGATCATTTTATGTTGTTTTTATTTTGTATTCAAGTATATCCATGCAAAGTTAAGAAAATAATAACTACTTTAGCAAAAAATAGGAACGAAATGAGAGTGGAGAGAGAGATTGCAGGATTTGCGTTCCCTTTCGCTGCAGGAGTGATTGCAGCAGTCTTGACAGGGGGTTCTCCCTGCATCATCAAACCGACATATCACATACTGGCGCTGACGTTCACACTGTCGTCGGCCCTGCTTCTGCTGCACACTGCAAGACGAGACTGGAATCCGGCCGCACAATGGTGTGCGACTGCCTTCTGTGCGCTTTCGTGCGGCATATTGATCGGGATCAGCGGAAAGGAGATGGGCGTAAGTGCCGTAGGTGCAGACGGATGGCTCACCCGCACTGCAGAAGGATGCGCCGTAAGGATGCAGGCCGCCATAGACAGCATAGCATTCACCGACAACAGCACCGGAGGCATCCTCAAGGCCCTGCTGACCGGAGACCGCAGCGGCATCACTCCGGAGGTTTCCGAAGCCTTCAGGGCCAGCGGCGCATCACACATACTGGCTCTATCGGGCCTTCACCTTGGCATCATCTACGGGATCGTTTCCAAGACATTGTCAGTATCGGGCAACAGCACCACCATGCGGAGAGCAAGATCAGTCCTCATTATGGCGGCCTGCGGCCTTTACACCCTGGCCACAGGCGCCGGGGCATCGATAACAAGGGCATTCCTGTTCATCGTCCTGAAGGAAACTGCTGAGATTGCAGGGCGGCAGACAAGCCTGAAAGTGCTGCTGACAGCAGCACTCATCCTACACCTTGCATATGACCCGACTGCGGCCACAGACATCGGATTCCAGCTTTCCTATGCCGCCATGCTGGGCATAGCGTATATATTCCCCTACCTGAAAGGCATGTGGAAGAACAGCTGGAAAGGATTGAAATGGATATGGAACTCGGCAGCGCTGTCGATCTCATGCCAGATCACAACCGGGCCTCTGGCCTACCTGTATTTCGGCACATTCCCGCAGTACTTTCTCCTGACCAACCTGCTTGCACTGCCGCTGGCGACCTTGATAATCCCGGCGGGACTGCTGACTACGGTTCTGAGCATGGCGGGACTATGCCCTGACTTTATAAGCAAGGGTACGGAATGGCTTACTCAAATTCTTCTTGAAACTCTGAGAATAATCTCTTTGATGTAGAAGGCTACTCCAAATAGAAACCAGGAGTGCACCAGGTCTTGAACTCCCCTTCTTCGTCGTAGATAAGACACACCTCCATGTCGGTGCGCGACTCGAGGAACTTCTTGGAATCTTCAAGTCCGACTACCATGAAAAATGTGGCGTATGCATCGGCGAGCATCGCATCAGAAGCGATGACTGTAGCACTCAGCAACGAGTGAGTGACAGGATAGCCGGTGCGGGGATCGATTGTATGTGCATATTTCTTTCCGTCCTTGACATAGAACTTGCGGTAGTTGCCCGAAGTGACGACTCCATGAGGGCCGGCAGGGACTTTGAATACACCCTGAACCTGAGCGCCGAGTTCGTTGTTGCCGTCCACAGGTTTGTCTATGCCCACTTTCCAAGGCTGGCCTGAAGGATTGAGACCGTCGCAGAAGATCTCGCCTATGTTGACAAGCATGTCTTTGACGCCGATTGAATACAGATACTTTGCAACAAGGTCGCAGCTGTATCCCTGAGCTATGGCATTGTAATTCAGTTTAGGATAGCATCCCACATCCAAAAGGAGCTCTTTTGAAGTGAGAGTCCCCTGATATCCCTTCAACGAACTTACGTACTTCGCAAACCCGGTGTTGTCTCTAAAAAACTCGACCTCTTCATCTGTAGGCATCTCGCCTGTCCTGAAACCGAAGCCCCAGATGTCATAGAGCGGTGCCCTTGAAACATCCACAATCCCTCCTGTCTCTTCGTAGATCCTGCAACCGATCTCATAAGCATCGATGAACAGATCATTCGGCTCTATCTCATAGCCTGCATTGAAAAGGCTAAGCTGAGAGTTTTTGTTGTATCCGGAAAGAGTTGTGTCTATATGCTCAAGGATCGCATCGACCGAATCTGCTATCTCCTGCTGGCTGACGTCTACACCCTTGAGGTTCATTGTGACAGAGTAGACTCCCCCTTGGGCAAAACCCTGGATGGTGACATATCGGTTCCTCAGGTTACAAGAGCAAAAAGCGGCCAGAGAAAAGGCCAGACTCAAATAAAAAAATATCCTGTTCATAGATTTGCGGGCAAAGTATTTGCACAAAGTTAGCGGATTTTCAAATTAAAATGCGCATCTTTGTGCGTTTATTTGATAAAATCAGAGGTAGAAAATGAATATTGAAAAGCTGAAAATGATACTTCTTGCCGGAGTGCTCACATTGGGCGTAATTTCCTGCAAGAAAGACGAAGAGACCAGTACATCCCCGTCTCTCGACGGACATCTTGACTTCTCAGTGCCCGCATATATAGCACCGCTCTCGAAGGTGACTATGACTCCACGCGGCGTGACCCATCCGGACGGCGAGGAAGTCGGCTACTACTGGAAAGTCTCTCCTACAATGACCCAGAACGACACCACACGCTATGAGACTGGCCTGGACTTCAACGGAAAGCCTTCTGATGGTACATTCACCCACACTTTCCCAGACTCGCTCAAGACATTCACCATCTATGCATACGCTTTTGCGAAAGGTTATGCCAACATGTCTGACACAGACTATTGTACAGTGGTAAGCGGAGGACTTGAAAGATCTATCACCAATCTGGACATCGCTAAAAATGCATCAGGATACGAGCAGATCGGAGGAAAGACATACTACTACACTACAGTCGGAGGCAACGACTGGATGATGAGCAACCTTGCCAACCAGTCTGCCGGCACACCATACTACAACTGCAAGGCGATGAGCGACGTATTCGGAAGATACTACAGCTACGAAGAGGCGCTCACAGCATGTCCTGAGGGATGGACTCTCCCTACAGACGCCGACTGGGTTGCACTTGCTGAAGCTGCAGGAGCAAAAGACGTTCAGGCACACGAAAACATCAGCTCGGTAGCTGCCGCCCTCATGGGTAACGCATATTTCAATAATGTGAGAATGTGGGAATACTGGCCGGCCGTCGGCGACATCACCAATGAAACAGGAATGTCGATCATCGCTTCAGGATTCGCAATGTTGGGATCAAGGAATGCAGAGCCAAAGGAAGACCAGTTCATCGAATACAGCTATCCTAATGCCATCTTCAAGGGTTATCAGGAGTATGCAGCATTCTGGACAGCAGACCAGGTTACAGGCGAAGAAAACATGGCATATTACAGATATCTCATCTTCAACCAGCCAGACCTGATGATTGCCAAAGGCGACATGAACACATTCGGAGCATCAGTAAGATGCGTCCGCAAGAAATAATCTATCTCAGATCGGTAACGATCCAATCCGAGTCGAATCTACAATCAGGACTGAAGAAAGACGCTTGTTTTTCTTCAGTCTTTTTCATTGACGCGACCTGAACTGAAAGGACCGAACCGTCATCCATGACAAATTGGGCCCTGCTGACCGCACCGTTTCCCGTAAGGACGACATCGGCCTCAGCAACGCCACACTGAGTGACAGCATCAAGGGAGTACGAGACTTTACCGGCCTCAAGAGCCCTGCTGCTGCGCACTTTGAACAGCTTGTCCAGATCAGCCAGAATAAGCACCGGATTGGCCATATAATTGCGGTCTGCAGCATCACAGGGTTCGATGATGACCTCTTTTGCCGAGTCATCTATTGTCCACATGGTCTTACCGTCGCAATAGATCTCAAGGCCGTTTCCATGCATGGAATACATATCCTTCTGGACAATGATTTCCGAGTGACCGACGACCTTTGTGTTCTGCACTTCTGTAGAATAGTCACACTCGATGCAGACTGCCGAATCCGCAAACATTTCACGCAGAGACTCAAGAGGCATCTGCGCAAACGACTGCATCATCCACATGGACAATGCAGTCGTCAATATAATCTTGATAGATTTCATCTATATCAGTTTAAGAATGAACCCAGGAGCTGCTCAAGCTCGAACAGATCAGCCACGAGCACCTTTCTAGGCTTCGCACCATCCTGCGGTCCTACGATTCCGGCAGCCTCAAGCTGATCCATGACACGTCCCGCTCTGGCATAGCCCATGCCCAGTCTTCTCTGAAGATCGGAAGTAGAGCCCTTCTGACTTGTTACGACCAGGCGTGCAGCCTCTTCAAACATAGCATCGATGTTCTGCATGTCGATTGCGCCACCACCGGCCTCGCCATCCTGTGAAACAGGCACCGGCAGATAATATGGCGTGCTGCAGCACTGTTTGTATCCATTCTGGCTTTCGATAGCCTTGGTGAGTCTTACAATCTCCTTCATATCCACAAGAGCGCACTGGATTCGCTCCATCCTTACACCGGCATAGTAGAGCATGTCACCCTTACCGATGAGGTTTTCAGCGCCTGTAGTGTCAAGGATAGTCTTCGAGTCAGCTCCCGAAAGGACACGGAATGCGATTCGCGTAGGGAAGTTGGCCTTGATCAGACCTGTGATGACGTTCACCGAAGGACGCTGTGTGGCGATGATAACATGGATACCCGCAGCTCTACCCTTCTGCGCCAGACGGATGATAGAAGACTCGATGTTCTTCGACGACTTCTTGGCATCTGCACCTGCACCTCCTGCCATGATGAGATCTGCATACTCGTCGATCACTACAACAAGATATGGAAGATACTTATGGCCATCGGTAGGGAGAAGATGACGGTCTTTGTACTTCTCGTTATATGTTGTGAAGTTGTTTACACCCGCATCAGCAAGGAGCTTGTAGCGCTCATCCATCTCAATGCACAAAGAGTTGAGCACCTGCTCTGCCTCCTGGGCAGTCTTGAAGATAGCCTGTTTCTTCTCCTCCTCAGCACTCTGCGCCATCGGAAGAGCCGCAAGATAATGCTTCAGGAGAGAGTTGTATGCTGTGAACTCCACCATCTTAGGGTCGATGAAGACAAACTTCAGCTCGGTCGGATGCTTTGCGTAGAGCAATGATGCGATGATCACATTCAGACAGACAGACTTACCCTGCTTAGTAGCACCGGCAACAAGCAGATGCGGTGCATCTGTAAGGTCAAATGTCTTCACCTCCTGAGTGATTGTATATCCGATCGCGATAGGAAGCTCTGCCTCAGTCTCACGGAAAGAAGGAGAGTTCAGCATCGCCTTCAAAGGCACTGTCGACGGCCTTGTGTTAGGGACCTCGATTCCGACGCTATCCGGAAGTGTAACTACACGCACACCGCTGGTACCGAGTGACATGGCAATCTCTCTGTGCAGATTTTCAATCGCGGAAACCCTCACCCCCGGAGCAGGAACGACCTTATACAATGTCACAGTCGGTCCGACTACAGCTGTCACCTTCTCGACCTCGATCCTGTAGTTCTGAAGGGTGCTACGGATCCTTGCATTGTTGATCTCGAGCTCCTTCTGGCTGACAGTATGCTGTTTGTCTGCATAGTCTTCCAACAGATCAAGAGAAGGGAATTCGAAACGCTCAAGCTCCAGACGGTTGTCGATACGTGGGAGTTCCTCCACGACTTCCACATTGATATCGTCGCCTCTGACAATCTCGATCTGATCATTTTCTTCAACGACAGCCTCTTCCTCATCCTGCACCACGTCCGGAAGCTCTATTTCATCCTTATCATCAACAACTTCAGTCTCTTCTTCGGTAGTCTCCTCGTCTGTGGTTTCCTCCTCGGTAGTCTCCTCCTCAGTGGTTTCCTCCTCAGTGGTTTCCTCTTCTTCAGTTTCATCGTCGGCAGGTTCCTCTTCAGACTCCTCCTCAGCAGGATTCTCAGTATTCTCCTCTGACTCCTCTTCGCTCTGCTCCTTCTTTGCTCCTATGTCTGCTCCAGCCATCGCGAACCAGCGTGCAAACCTGCCGTTGAGGCATGAAAGCCATACAATTGCAAATGCAAGAACCAGGAGTATGGTCACTGTCTTTCCGACATATGAAGACATAAGACTGACTACCGCTTGGCCGGCATTACCGCCAAGACCACCGCCGAAAGCCTCACTGAAACCGATCACCGAAAACAGCAGCGAACAGACGAACGCACCGCTGATTGTTATGAATGTGAGTCTGAGCAGGCTGAAGTCCATCTTCCAGAAGAAGAGGCGCACAGCGAACACACCCACAAGGAAAATGAATGCAAAACTTCCCAGACCGAGGAAATCGGCCACAAGGAAGCTTCCCCATCTCAGCCCCATCGAGCCACCGAGATTGACGACTTCATCGCCGCTCAAAGCAGCCTGCGCCAGCAGACTCTGGTCTTCCCTCCATGTAAACATGTAGGACACTGATGATATCAGCGAAAATATGGCAAACACGAAAAGCAGCACGCTGAGGCATCTGAGCAACAGCGATTTTGCTTCCGGAGTCATATTCAGTTTGAAATTCTTTTTCTTTTCAGCCATGTCTATTTGTGCTGTTTTCTGTTCTTCTGATTGTTCTTCTGCCACTGGTTCTTGTTGCCCTTCTGCTGGCCCATGCCCGGACGAGAGAAGTTGGAACCATTGTCTACGCGGTTGAGCTCAAGTCCTTCAGGCACGTTGATCCTGCCTTCCGAGAGTTTCTCGATGTCCTGGAAGATAGTCTGATCTGAGACTGTGTCCTTGTTCCAGATGAGATACTGCTGTCTCATATACACGGCAAGCGAGCGGATCATCTCTGTCTTTGCAGGACCGTCCTCAGTCTGCGCGATAAGTTCGATGATATTCTCGATGTTTCTGCCATAATGAGTCGCTTTTACAGGACGCTTTTCAAGAGGAACCGGCAACGGCTTCTCATTCAGGCTTTCCGGAGCCGGCACAGGATATGGGGAATCCACATCAAGGCTGAATCCGGAAATGATATGAAGGTGGTCCCAGAGCTTATGCTCGTAATTCTCCAGCATCTTCACTGCCGGATTGATTATTTCCATAACCTTGATTACGGCCTTGGCCTGCTCGTTCCTCTTCTGACGGTCCTCGATTGTCTTAAGGTACTCCACCATCTTCTGAACGTTTCGTCCATACTCCGGGATATAAAGTCTGACTCTCTCTGTGTTATAGAGGAGCCTGCATGTATCTACTTCGTTTGTCTCCATCTGCTCTATTATAATGTAACCCGCAAATATACAAAATATCTCTCACAATATATCAGCGGACATCCACGATGTCACCTGTGAGGACATACCACAACGCTACAGACTTCACATTGTAACCCATTCTGGCACAAAGACCTGCATAAAGTGAAAGTTTTTCTTCATATTTAGAATAGTGCTCGCCGAACTTGTAGTCTACAATAGTGACATCGTTGCCCTGTATAATGACTCTGTCCGGACGGAAGATCTTTCCTTTTGAGCTGATAAGCTCGACCTCGTTGAACACGCAGTTGCGGTCTGCTGTAAACCAGCCCCTTGACTCCACAGAATCTATTCTGGTCTTGAGCATATCCTTGACCTGATCCGCATCGTCATACGGCAGTGTTCCCGCCAGTACTGCAGCATCAACAGCCGCGTCCACATCCTCCTTGACGCATACTTTGGCAAGGATATCATGCAGCACGATACCTTTGATTCTCTGCGATGCATCCACACCCACAGAACCGTCCTCACTGAAGAAATCTGACGAATCCGCACTGAACTTCAGTCGGCCTCTCTCATTGACAGGAGCCTCCTCATCGAACAGAGTTTCTTCCATTCTGACCGGAGGATTGAGAGGCCAGGAGCAGAATGCTGCAGAAACTGGTTTCTCATCAGTCTTTTCCTCCTTCTGCTCTGCCACAGGTATCTCGCCATAGATGAAGCTCTTTCTTTCATACGCAGGTGCAACATCCTCAGAAACCTCATCTGCAGGCTCCTGTTCTACAGGTACAAGCTTCGCTTCCTTTCCGTAAGCATGAGCATACCAATAGAGGATGTCGGAAAAAGTGGTGAGCGGAGCAAGATTTGTCTTTTCCCCTGCACCCTCTTTCTCGTCTATCTGTCCCAGACCTTCCAAAGCTTCAGGTTTTTTAGGGAAAGACGCAATCACCTCCATACACTCTTTGGCACGCGTCATAGCCACATATATCACATTCATATTATCGATATACTGCAGCAATGTCTCGTCCTTGAAATGCCTTGCGAACAGAGTGTTTTCACTCTTGCCGGAGAGATACACATCATAGATTCCTTTCGCTACGCCTTCGAGAGAAGTGCCCTTGACATCCGGTCTACACCATTTCTTGTCAAACTCATACAGTTCGATGCCCTCGACAAACGGAACGATCACATAACGGAAATCGAGTCCCTTGGATTTGTGCATTGTGATGACCCTGACCGCATCACCGACCTTCGGAGAACTGATGTTCACCTTGGCAGCCTTCACTTCGATCCAATCCTGAAGGAATGCATGCAGACTATTTCCATTCATCTGCACATAATCCCTAAGGATGTCCATGAACGACTGGATGTACAGAACCTCCTTTTCGAAAAGTTCAGGATTGCAACCTTTAAGCTTCCTGAGCAGGTCCTCACACAGATCCACCAGAGAAGCATAGCTCTGCGGCACCTCGATGTCGAGATGTTCTGCAAGATACTTCGTCATGGTGTCGCCCGGGTTGTCTATGCTCGAGAGCAGAGACACAAGTCTTCTGACATTCAGCGATGACGAAACAAGGAGAGAGTCATCAGTAACCACTCGTATCTTATTGGCTATCAAATGCTCTGCGATCGCAGATCCATCACTGTTATATCTTACGAGAATTGCGATGTCCTTATAGTTGTATCCCTTGGCCAGAGCTGCGTTTATAGAGTCAAGCACAGCATCGAGTTCGTTGTCCTTCGGACAGAAAGTCAGCTTCACGCATCCGTCTCCTTCCTTCTTTACGTTCTGACCCACGTCCTCGTATATCTTGCGAATGACATCGCTTCCGGAGTCGTCACTCTTCCTGTCCAGAGCCAATGCAACCTTCGAGAAGAACGCATTGTTGAATCTGATGATGTTTCCGAAACTTCTCCAGTTATCTTTAAGTGTGTCCAATTTCACATTTTCACCGAACGCAGCAGGAGCATCGTCCCTAAGCAGTTTCCAGTCGGAATCACGGAAACGGTAGATACTCTGCTTGACGTCTCCTACGATAAGGTTGTAGAAGCCGCTGTCCACACTGTTCTTCAGCAGCGGACGGAAATTGTCCCACTGCACACGCGAAGTGTCCTGGAACTCATCAAGAAGGAAATGTTCATAACGGACACCCAGTTTCTCATAGATGAACGGAGTCTCTGTGCCGTCAATGATGTTCTTGAGGATGGTATTGGTGTCATCGATGCTGAGCACATTCTTTTCCTTAAGCAGGGCCTCGAACTCCTTGTGGAGCTCGTTGGCAATGCCGAATCCATACGCCTGCGACTTCAGCAGCCTTGCCGTATTATAAACCTTGAGCTTCAGGCCGAACATGTCCATGAGGTCTTCCATTGCGTCCAGAATGTCCTGCGTAACCTTCCTGGCAAGACCTTCCTTGGCTTTTGCATACCAGGTGCTCGGATCGTTCCTCTTTTTGACAAAAGTCGGTGTCGGCAACGGTATTTCTACCGGACCCTTGAGATCCAGATATTTATCCACCGTATTTGAAACAAAATGATAAGATGTATCAGACGGTTTCAGGCCGGCAGCCTCAAAAGCATCATTTACTTTCTGAGCCGCTAATGTCAATTCCTCCAGATATTTATTGCACACGTCCTCACAGCCGTCTGAAAGATTCTCAAGCTCCTTCTCGCTATATATTACACTCTCGTCAAGGCCTTCCTTCTCTACGAGGACTCTATGCTCTTCCTTCTTCAGACGAAGAGCCACGTCCATCAGCGCAAAGTCCTGTTTATAGCCCTCGCCCTTCTGAAGCATGGACATAGTGTTGTCCGTCAACCACTTGAGCTTCTTTGCATCCTTAGCATCGCCTGTCATCGAATCAAGTACGCGATCCACGCTTTCCTTGATCAGCGAATTCTTATCCAGCTCCACCTGATATGAAGCAAACTGGCCGATCTCCCTTGAAAAAGCCTTAAGGGTCTGCTGGAAGAAGTGGTCGATTGTGCTGACAGCAAATGCTCCATAATCATGCAGGATGTTGCAGAGCACTGTTCCGGCAGCCTCCTTGAGCGAATCATCAGTTTTGTAGTGAGCCGGCACAAACTCCTCATAGTAATCGGACTTTGCAGGCTCAGCAGCCAAAATGTGCAATTCCTTCAGGATTCTGCTTTTCATCTCCTCTGTCGCCTTGTTGGTAAACGTCACGGCAAGGATATGACGATAGGCATATCTGTCCTGAGCCTCAAGCAGAAGCTTTATGTATTTCTTTGCCAGCGTAAAAGTCTTTCCCGAACCGGCAGAAGCTTTAATAATCTCTATCATAGCACTTTACTTTTATCTACCACAAATCATCCTGAAATCACACAACTTACATTTATCCTCATCAGAAGTCATCTCGAAAGGTATCATAGGACTCTTTATCTCCTTGATCAGACTTTCAAGACGCGTATCCAGCTCTTTGGCGAAATCTGAATTCAAGACATTGACTTCAGGTCGTCCAGAGAACAGAGAGGCAGTTGCATACATAGAGTTTGCAATGTTCTGCAGATCCGCGAGGCCATTTGCCTCAAGCATCTTGTCATATATGAAGAACTGCAGACCCGCCTTCACGCTCTTATCGGTTTTGCCGTCTACACCGAAAATAAGTTTTGCTTTCTCTACTGCAGCAGCCGAATCCGTTGCAAGCACAGAAGGATCGTCCTTTCCGCTCTTGTAGTCAACCATCCTCACATAAGGACTCTCCCCTATGATGTCGATACGGTCAGCCACGCCGTAAAAGTCCTGTCCATACAGGTTTGCCTTAAGCGGACGCTCCAGACCCACAATCTTGAAGTAACCGGCGCCATGGCTCTGAAGAAGTTCAACATCTCTCTTGATGGTTTCCTGGACATACCTGACGATCACGCTGACTGTCACAAGATTTCGTCCGACGATTTCATCGACACCCAGTTCTGCACACATCAGCGACTTGACCTTTCTGCGGATATCATCATCTCTCTTTGCCCATGATTCAAGATATTCTTTGGTCACCTTCGACATATGCTCAGGCTTGGCGCCACGCTTGTCATAGACCGCATCTGACATCATCTCAGCCTCAGAGGTATACAGCGCCCACATTGTATTGTGATACACTGTTCCGATCATGGCAGGATCCATATTCTCAGCCACTTCCCTATCCTTCTTCAGTTTCACTACCGAGTAGTAGTAGAATCTCATAGGACATTCTATGTAATTCTGCAGCGCTGAAGGAGACAATGTGCGTTTAGCCAATATCTCCATTATTTCAGGAGTCTTCTCCACACGGGCAAGTTCCTTTGACGGAAGTCCCGGCTCGGCATCTGCTACATAACTGGTCATCGGCACCCCGAAATGGTATCTGAGCTGCTTGATGTAGCGGCTCTCCTCTCCATTCTTCAGGCCCTCAGTACGCGAATCATACAGGAGCCAGACGTTCTTCGCACGCGAGATGAGCCTATAGAAATAGTATGCCCACACAGCATCCTGATATTCATATGTAGGGAGTCCGAATCCTCGTCTGAG
>JAFZEP010000090.1 GCA_017560625.1 Bacteroidales bacterium | reverse complement strand
GGTGCTATGTCAACAGCAGAGCTCGGCCTTTCACTTGCAGAGATGATTCGTCAGGACAAGATCCAGATCGTTTCTTGCTCGGCAAACAACCTCGAGGAGGATATCATGAACCTCGTGGCTCACAACCACTACTACAGAGTTCCAAACTACAGAGACCTCACTCCAGAGCAGGAGAAGGAGCTTCTCGAGAAGCACATGAACCGTGTCACTGACACATGTATCCCTGAGGAGGAGGCATTCCGCCGCCTTGAGGATCACCTTCTCGACGTATGGAACGAGATGAAGGCTACAGGCGAGAGACTTTTCCCTTGGGAGGTTATCTACAAGCTCCTCCGCAGCGGTGTTCTCGAGCAGTACTATGAAATCGATCCTAAGGACAGCTGGGTACTTGCAGCTTGCGAGAAGAACATTCCTATCATCGTTCCGGCATGGGAGGACTGTACTACAGCAAACATCTACACTGCACACTGTATCAGCGGTGAGTTCGAGCCTAACATGATCAAGAACGGTATCGAGACTATGATCTTCCTCACAGAGTGGTATCGTGAGAACTGCGGCGGTCAGGGAGTAGGATTCTTCCAGATCGGTGGTGGTACAGCAGGTGACTTCCCAATCTGTGTAGTTCCAATGATGGCTCAGGACCTCGCATGGCCAGATGTTCCACTTTGGGCATACTTCTGCCAGATTTCAGACTGTACAACTTCATACGGTTCTTACTCAGGAGCAGTTCCAAACGAGAAGATCACTTGGGGTAAGCTCGATGTTGACACTCCACGTTTCATCGTAGAGTCAGACGCAACAATCGTAGCTCCGCTCATCTTCTCTTATGTTCTTGGCTGGTAATACCACAAGACAATAAATTTAAACCGGCACTCACCAGTGCCGGTTTTTTAAATACCCTGCCATGCTCACACGTCTCAGATCCATACTCTTCAAAAGCCGATACGCCCGCCACGATCTCGATCCTGGCGAGGTGCGCAGATTAGAGAAAGCTATAAGGAAATGGACAGATGAAAAGCGTTACAGGGAATATGACCGCAGCCGTGATGACGTTGCTGCACAATTGAATACGTCCCGGGAATTCCTGAATGCATATCTGACCCACGTGCTGAGAACCGACTTCAATGCATGGCGCACGTCACTGCGCATAGCGGACGCAAAAAAGATCCTCCTGGAACAGAAGGATCTTCCTGTAAGTCTTGTCGGCGAGATGGTGGGAATTAGCGACAGATCTAACTTCCATCGCCAGTTCACTAAAGTTGCCGGCTGCTCTCCGAAGAGCTGGCGCGAGATATATGCATTATTTTGATATGTGGCATCCGTGCCTGAAGGCGCGGATATTCTCTTTCAGCCTTTCGTGCTCGCATGCAGGAAGTGCCCAATCCAGGAAACGCTCTCCTATATATCCTACAGTCTGCTGCGACGGATGACACATGTCTTCCGCATAGAAGCGGTAGTCTCTGAGCTCGTCCATAACTATCTCATAGGCAGGGAAATAATCTCCCCATACCTCCGAAATCACGCTGTCGATGCCAAGAAGAAGGCCAGCCTTGCTGAGCTGGTTGCCGTGTGCTCCGTCCTTGAAGTGTCTGATTGGACTCACCGTGAAGATGAATTCCTTCTCCGGGCACAGTTCCTTGATCTCGGTCAGGATGGCAGAGATCTCAGCGACACTCAGCAGTTTGCGTGTGAATTCCTTCGGATTCCTCTTCAGACAGTTGGACACGATCATGTCCTTTTCCACATGCCTGTAGCACCAGCTTGTGCCGAGAGTTATAATGATCTTGTTGCATGACTGGAAGAATCTTCCTGCCCCTTCCAGTGCTGCATTTGCATGTTCCAGAAATGCCTCCTGAGTCGGCTTGGCAAACGATGTGTGGTGGAAGAATGAGCATGTACGCATGTCTCCTGCGCCTATCTCGATGCAGTCTACCGAAGTGAACGGCTGCATATCCTTCATGCGCCTGATGCTGCTCAGAATGGATGCCGGATTATACAGAGTGCCGAACGGATTGCAGCATACATCGAAACCATAGTTTTTCAGCATGGTGCCGATGTTGTCTGTAAAGCAGCTTCCAAGAAGAAGGATGCGGTCGTTGTATGAAATGCCGACTCTGCATGGCGCATCGGCAACTGGAGTCTGTAGTTTGAGCATGTCTTGAAGATTTGTCGGTCAGACCTCGTTGATGTCCACCAGGCCGGAAAGCACTGCCATCACAGTGAGTTTGCCGACCGATCGGGTCTGAAGCTTGTCGCAGATGTTGTTTCTATGGAAAATGGCAGTCGGCAATGATATCTTCAGTTCGTCCGCCACTTCCTTGTTAAGACGTCCCTTCACAATCAGCCGCAGCACATCCTTTTCCCTTTGTGAGAGCCTTTGTACGACATCCTCGGCAGACCTGGCCGAAGATGATTTGCCCTCGTATTTTCCTGTGTTCTGAAGATGCCTCAGCTGCTCGATGATCTTGTCTTCCGGAAGGGATACATCCAGCACTCTGTAGCCGTTCCTCTCGATATTTGCCGCTGCTCCTGTGTACAGGACAGTGGTCTCATTCTTGAGCGTGTCGAATTCCTCTGCATTGCAGAACAGGATGTCCGCACTTACGAAGAAATGCACGAAATGCCTGTTGGAGTCGCGTATGAACGCGTCGATGGTGTTATATGCAAAAACATCTACGTGGTTGAACATGTCCTGAAGAACATGTTTCAAAGCCACGTAGCTCAAAGTGTTTCTGTCTATTATTGCAAAACAGGGATCCATTCTGTCTTACTCTGCCTGAAGCCCGCACATCTGCATGAATGCAGCGAGATCTTCATAGAGACCGTCTGCGTTGTAGAGCTCCTGTACTTCGTTCAGGAACTTTGCTGCAGCCTCAGGATTGGCCTTTGCAAGGTCGAGATAAGTCTGTGCATCCTGGTCTGGATAGTATGACACTTCTCCTGTCTGTGTGCCTCTTTTTGCAAGTCTTACAGGGTGCTCCTGCGCTGCTGCCTGAGATGCGCCCACGATGATCGCCTCGAACTCCTCAAGCTGAGCCTGCATCTCGTTGTTGCCGTAAGTCTCCTCGACCTTGTCCCAGAAGAGCGAAGCTGCCTTTGTGTCCTTCTCGCCGATCTTGCAGTAAGATTCAGCGTCTGCCTTAGGGTCCATCTTCACGTCTGGGTTTGTATTTGTGCAGCCAAAAGCAAATGCTCCTGCGAGTGCAGCTATGATAAATGTCTTTTTCATGTGTCTGTGGTTTAAAGATTCATATCTGCACAAAGTTAATAAATATGTCATGATATTTGTTAACTTTGAAGGATATTAAAAGACCCAATGATGAAAAAGATAAGTGACAGAATATTCTATGTCGGTGTCAATGACGACGATAAGGCGCTTTTCGAAGGGTTGTGGCCTCTGCCGTATGGTGTGAGCTACAACTCTTATCTTGTTGTAGATGAGAAGGTGGCCCTTATAGACACCGTAGAATGCGGATTTGAAGAGGAATACCTTGATGAGATCCGCGAAGCCATCGGCGAAAAGCCGGTGGATTATCTGGTAGTGAACCATATGGAGCCTGACCATTCTTCCCTCATATCTCTGATCTGTGCGGCTTATCCCGATGTGAAGATCGTGGTCAATGCAAAGACCGTCCCTATGATCAAGGGCTATCATGGCACTCCTGAGGAAAGACTGCTTGTCGTAGGTGAAGGAGACACCCTGAGCCTTGGCACATGCTCATTGAACTTCTACATGGCCCCTATGGTGCATTGGCCGGAGACAATGGTGACATGGCTTCCGGAGGAAAAGACCGTCTTCTCGGGAGATGCTTTCGGAACCTTCGGTGCTGTGGCAGATGATCCTACTGACGAGGAAGGCCTCTTCGAGCAGTACCGCGATGAGATGATCCGCTATTACTCCAATATCGTAGGCAAATACGGCGTTCCTGTGCAGACGGCTCTGAAGAAACTTTCTGCACTTCCGGTGGAAAGGATCTGCAGCACTCACGGCCCTGTATGGAAGGAGTGCGCGTTTGACGTGGTGGCCTTGTACGACAGGATGAGCCGCTATGAAGTGGAAAGGGGAGTGTGCATAGTCTACGGCTCGATGTACGGAAATACAGCCGCGGCTGCAGATGCACTGGCGATGGAACTTGAAAAGCGCGGCATCCCATATGCGATCCACGACCTTGCATGCAATAATGCCGGTGAACTGGGCGTTTCCGGAGCCCTCAGAGACGTGTTCAAGTATGACACCATTGTGGTCGGTTCACCGACATACAACAACGGAATATTCCCGCCTGTAGAGACATTCATGAACGCTCTCCAGGCACGCCTCATCAAGGGCAGACGTTTCTATGCTTTCGGATCATACACATGGGCTCCTGCCAGCGTGCGCCTGCTCAACGAGCGTGCTGCGGCAATGGGATTCGAGCTCCTTGGCGAAGGACTTCCTTTCCCTCAGGCCTACACCGAACAGAAGTGTGACATGTCAAAACTTGCCGACCTTTTAGCTTAACCGATATGAAGCATAACCTCCTTTTCCCGGCTGGTGACCCTATGGGTGCTGCCATCTTTGATTATCATAAAAACGGTGCACCGGCAGGCAAGCTTGTGGTGCACTCATCAATGTTTGAAGACGATGAAATTCCGGTCGACGGCCTCTTCAGAAGTTTCGCTCAGATGCCTGTTCTGGAACAGACAGCCTTGAGAATGGCAGAAGGAAGAATCCTGGATGTCGGAGCCGGAAGCGGATGCCACAGTCTTGCCCTCAAGGAAATGGGCAAGGAGACCATGGCGATCGACATCTCGCCGCTTGCTGTAAACGTAATGGACGATAAAGGCATCGATGCCTATCAGATCAACCTATTTGACGAAAAGTTCAGGGAGAAGTTCGACACAGTGCTCATGCTCATGAACGGCTCGGGCATTATAGGCCGTCTTGAGAACATGCCTGCCTTCTTCAAGAAGATGAAGCAGATCCTTGAGCCGGGCGGATGCGTCCTGATGGATTCCAGCGACCTGCGTTACCTCTATGAGGATGAGGACGGATCGTTTGAAATCGACCTTGCTGACGAATACTACGGCCTCCTGGACTATCAGATGGAATATGTTCCGTTCAATAAGAAGGCTTCTGTCCTAGGCAAGCCATTCGACTGGCTGTATGTCGACTTCGAAACACTGTCCTACTATGCGGAGCAGAACGGCTTCAAGGCCGAGCTCGTCGCAGAAGGCGAGCACTACGACTATCTAGCGAAATTGACAGTGCAAATGTAAGTTGTTGATTTTCAGTGATATGTTAGTTTTACGTGCCGCGCAGATGCAGCACGTAAAACCAGGAAGTGAATGAAACATAGGCATTTGCGTTTGCCTTAAAAAATAAAAGAACCAGGCTTTGATGTGAGCCTGGTTCTTTGTGTATTATGCACCGAAGTTGTCGTAGAGAATGTTCTCTGGTGGAACTCCGAGTGAGTCGAGGAGCTTCACGACAGCGCCGACCATCATAGGAGGTCCGCACATGAGGTAAAGTGCATCCTCTGGTGCCTCGTGCTGCTTGAGGTAAGTCTCGAACATCACATTGTGTACGAAACCTGCCACGTATGGAACGCCAGCTGCATCAGCCTCTGGATCCGGTCTGTCAAGAGCAAGGTTGAACTTGAAGTTAGGGAACTCCTTCTCGATTGCGTGGTAGTCATCAAGGTAGAATGCCTCCTTGAGTGCACGTGCTCC
>JAFZEP010000089.1 GCA_017560625.1 Bacteroidales bacterium | reverse complement strand
GTCCCATCTGCACGAGTGCTCCGAGGATCGACTGGTCTCCATGAGGGTGGTACTGCATCGCCTGACCGACGATGTTTGCCACTTTTGTATATCTGCCGTCATCAATCTTCCACATGGCATGCAGCACACGCCTCTGCACAGGCTTCATACCGTCAACGATGTGCGGCACGGCTCTGTACAGAATAACATAAGAAGAATAGTCAAGGAACCATTCCTTGAACATGCCGGAAAGCTTGAACTTGCGGCTGTTTTCTCCCAGCAGCTTGTCGAACTTACCCGGCGCCGTTTCCACGGTCACCTCTTCTGTGCCCTCTGCGCTCTGCTCTTCCTGAGGGTCTTCAGGAAGCTCCATATCCTCAATGCTCATAAATGTTCTTTGTATTAATATTCGTAACCGAATTTTCTCAATTCCTTCTTGCTCTCTCTCCAGTCCGGATCAACCTTCACATAAAGGCTGAGGAAGACTTTCTTCTGGAAGAAATCCTCCATGTCGATGCGTGCCTGTGTGCCCACCTTCTTGAGAGACTGTCCGCCCTTTCCGATGATGATTCCCTTCTGGGTGTCGCGCATCACATAGATCACTGCGCTGATGTCATATCTTTCAGCACCTTCCTTGAACTGCTCCACTACAACCTCGCAGCTGTACGGGATCTCCTCCTTGTAGTTGAGGAAGATCTTCTCGCGTACGATCTCAGAGGCGAAGAAACGGAGGTTCTTGTCTGTGAAGACGTCCTTGTCATACCATGCCGGTGCAGTAGGAAGGTTGCCTACGATAGCATCGAAAATGTTTTCAAGGTTGAACTTCTCCTGTGCTGATGCCGGGAAGATGATAGCGTTTGGAATCTGCTCCTTCCACCAGTTCATGAGCTCAAGCACCTGCTCCTGGCTGCTGATGTCGATCTTGTTGATCACAAGGATCACAGGACAGTTCAGCTTCTGAAGCTTTGCTATGTACTCTTCGTTCTTGTCACCCTTTTCCACTGTGTCTGTCACATAGAGGATGATGTCTGCGTCACCGATTGCAGTGTCCACGAAGTTCATCATGCTCTGCTGAAGACGGTAGTTAGGCTTTAGGATACCTGGAGTGTCGGAGTAGACGATCTGATAGTCCTCTCCATTGACGATACCCATGATCCTGTGCCTTGTGGTCTGTGCCTTGGCAGTGACGATAGAAAGCTTTTCGCCCACGAGGGCATTCATAAGCGTGGATTTGCCCACATTCGGATTACCGATGATGTTGACAAATCCTGCGCGATGTTTTTTAGTAGATTCTCCCATATTATATTATAGGTATGCTCCCATTCTGAGAAGGTTAGTCTCACCCTCTGAAAGATATCTCCACTCTCCTCTCTTAAGACCCTTCTTTGTAAGACCTGCGAAGTATACACGGTCAAGAGCCTTCACCTCGTAGCCGAGAGACTCGAAGATACGTCTTACGATACGGTTCTTTCCTGAGTGGATCTCGATGCCGAGCTTGCGGTGGTCGTCAGCCTCGATGTACTCGAGCTCATCTGCTGCGATCACTCCGTCTGAAAGCTCTACTCCGCTGAGGATCTTCTCGTAATCCTCCTGCTTGAGTCTGCTGTCGAGTGACACCTGATAGATCTTCTTCTTGTCGTATGATGGATGAGTGAGCTTCTCTGCGATCTCGCCATCGTTTGTGAACATAAGCACACCGGTAGTGTTCTTGTCAAGACGTCCTACAGGGAAAACTCTTGTAGGGCATCCCTTGAGGAGGTCCATCACTGTCTTGTCAGCGTGTGGATCGCTGGCTGTAGTGACAAAACCCTTAGGCTTGTTCATCACGATGTAAACCTTGCTCTCACCCTTGAGACGCTCGCCGTTGAAGCGGATGTCGTCTGTGTTGATGTTTACCTTTGTACCGAGCTCAGTAACAACCTCGCCGTTTACTGTAACCACACCTGCGAGGATGAAGTTGTCAGCCTCTCTTCTTGAACATACGCCTGAATTTGCGATGAACTTGTTGAGACGAACCTCTTCCTTGATTGGAACTGCTACTGTGTCGTTGTCAGAATATCTGTCGTTCTCGAGCTGAGGTCTTCTGCTGATCATCTTGTTGATTCCGCTCTCGTCCTCATCACGGAAGTAGTTGAAATCCTTCTTGTAGAAGCTCTTCTTTGCTGTGTTGAAGCCGCCTCTTCCAGCTGGCTTTCTTCCACCGAAGCTTCTTCTCTCTGAATTTTCGCCGAATGATCTTCTTGGACGATCAGAGTTCTCACCGAATGTTCTTCTTGGACGCTCAGAGTTGTAGCTTCTCTCAGAGTTCTCGCCGAAAGATCTTCTTGGGCGATCGCTGCCAAAGCTTCTTCTCTCTGAATTCTCACCGAATGATCTTCTTGGACGCTCAGAGTTCTCACCGAAAGATCTTCTTGGGCGGTCTCCGCCGAAGCTTCTTCTTTCTGAACCCTCTCCAAATGATCTTCTAGGACGGTCGCCGCCCTCTCCAAATGTTCTTCTCGGACGATCTCCGCCTTCACCGAATGATCTTCTTGGGCGGTCGCTTCCGAATGTTCTACCTTCGCCTGACTGTCTTCTGTCAGATCCGTTTCTTGAGCCGTACTCTCTACGGCCATCTCTGCGGCCATTGCCGCCTTTCTTGTTGTACTCCATTTGTTTTCGCCTTCTCGGCATTTAAAATTGTTAATATTTCTGGCTCACGCCAGTTTTCTGTCTTATTGTGTAATATTGAAAATATACGTAATTGTACCGTACTGGAACTCCGGTGCATCAGCCTTCATTGTGAACTGAGCCTTCAGGGCAGCCTTTCTTGCTGCTTCCCATGCTGTCTTGTTAGTGAGGTTTGTTCCGGCCTCGCCCGGCTGTGCTTCAACTACCGTTCCGTCTCGGTTGACCTTGATCTTCACAACGACTCTTCCTGGTTCGGTCACATTGTAGGTCGGACTAGGAAGTGCTCCGATCACAGATCGTCCCTCAAGTTTTGCGTTAGGTGAGCCAGTTGTATTTCCGTCCTTGATGTTGCCGGACGCATGTCCCGGTTCCAGTTTGTCGCTTGGCTCCGACGATGTCTGAGGAGCCAGAGTATCCTTGTCTGCCTTGTTCTGTGCTGCAGAGAAGAGAGCTCTCTTGTTGATCGGCTCTTCGCGTGGCGGCTCGGGCTTTTCGACGTCTCCGAAATCATCCACTGTCGATGCCTGAGCGAGATTTTCCTTTGTGCCTTGCTCCGGAGCTTCTGAATGCTTCACCAGCTCAGTCGGTCTTTCCGGATCCGGGTTTTCGGCTGTCGGCCTTGTGCCGTTCCACTGCTGCTTAGGCTTGACCTGCACCTCTTCGATCTCTGTAAAGTCCAGTGTGATCGGTGACTCGTCCGGTGGTGGAGGGTCGAGATAAGTCAATCCTCTGTACTCGAGGAGAACGAAGGCGACAATGGATAAGCAGAACGCCAGAGCGCCACCTGCCACCCTGGAATTCTTCAATTGCCTTTCCTGTTCTCTTCTGTACTTTTCCATTTATCCTATTCCGGCGATGTCGCCATGATTACCTTGTAGTGGTTTCTTTTTGCAATGTTCATAACCTGTACCACTTCACCCACTGGAACGGTCTCATCTGCATAAATCGAGAATGTAGGATCCTCTTCGTCCTGAAGAAGTCCGATCACAGCGCCTTCTACCTCGCTGAAGTCGATTGCAGTCTCTTCTCCGTTGATGTGGAATGTGTACGGGCCTGCTTTGCCTTTCTCCTTGCCCCAATCCTTGATAGATACGCTCACTGTCGCCTTTGCCGACACCTGGCCTGTGCTCTTTGGAAGCAGAAGCTTGAGGGCATTCGGGTTGATGAGGGTCGAAGTCACAAGGAAGAAGATAAGAAGCAGGAACACGATGTCGGTCATAGATGACATCGAGAAGCTTGAATCTACTCTTGTTGTCCTTTTGATTGCCATTTCAGTTCCTTTTAGTTTTCTTCAGCAGGCTCGTGAAGCATGTCGATGAATGCGATTGTCGCGTTCTCCATCTTGAACACGAGGTTCGAGATCTGTGAAGTGAGGTAGTTATAACCGAAGTATGCTATGATACCTACGAAAAGACCGCCCACTGTTGTCACCATCGCCTCATAGATACCTCCTGAGAGGAGAGTGATGTCGATGTTGTTTCCTGCGTTGGCCATCTCGAAGAATGCTGTGATCATACCGGTAACTGTTCCGAGGAATCCGATCATAGGTGCTCCACCGGCAATTGTCGCAAGCATAGGGAGACCCTTCTCGAGTCTTGCCACTTCCACGTTGCCCATGTTCTCGACAGCTGCCTGGATGTCCTCAAGAGGTCTTCCGAGCCTCTCGATACCCTTCTCGATGAGTCTTGCTGTAGGAGTGTCGAACTTCTGGCAGAGTTCGATGGCTGCCTTTGTCTTGCCGTCGTGGAGAAGCACTCGGATGTTCTTGATGAAGTTCTTGTCCACCTTGCTTGCCTTATGGATCATCCACCACTTGCTTCCGAAGATGTAGATGGCAATGATCGAGAGGATAAGAAGCACGATCATTAGCCAGCCGCCCTTTGCTGCAAGGTCAAGGTAGCTCAATGTCTGCTCTGTCGGCTCCTGCATCATTGTCTGTGCAATGGCAGAGCTGTCGGCCTGTAAAAGATTGAAAAGCATAGTTATAAATCGTCTTTTTGTTTAGCAAAAATAAGCACGATTACGCGTGCGTGCGAAATCGTGCAAAGGTAGTAAATATTTTTCTATTTATGATACTCTGCTCCGCAGAAAAACAGCGCCTTTCCCGGCACCGACATTCCTGCGTCGGAGCGTGATCCGAATTCGATGAGTTTTCCTATCCATCCGGGCTCCTGTTTCCCTCGTCCGACCTCGATCAGCGAGCCTACCATGGCGCGGACCATGTTCCTGAGGAATCTGTTTGCGCGCACTGTGAACACGATGTAGTCTCCTTCGCTGCAAGGGTATCCGAGCATGTCCGCGTGCTGTGGTCTGTAGGTGTCCCAACGGGCTTCGGTCACGGTGCAGATGGATGTCGTGTTGTTGCCTCCGACCTTCTCGAAACAGCTGAAATCGTGCTCGCCGAGCATGAGTTTGGCTGCTTCGTTCATCTTGTTGATATCTAATGTGTTCCTCATTCTGTAGGAGAACTTTTCAGCGAACGGGTCCTTGTGGAAGTGGATGAAATATCGGTACTCTCTTGAGGTCGCATCGAAGCGTGCATGGAAGTCTTCTGCGACTTCTGTGACTTCGTGGACGACGATCTTCTGCGACAGAATGGCATTTAATTTGTAGCACAGCTGCGTCGCTTCGATTTTTACCGATTCGGGCAGGTCGAAGTGGGCGATGTAATTGATGGAGTTGACATCGGTGTCCGTACGTCCGGCCCCCGTAACGGGAACTGAAGTTCCGGTCAGAGTCGCAAGTGCGTTCTGGAGCTCACCCTGCACGGTGACCGCATTGTTCTGGATCTGCCATCCGCAGAAGGCACTTCCGTCGTATGAGAGCCTGATTTTATATCGCATATTGAAAATATTGAATAACTTTGTAAGTTTGAAAGTGCAAAAATATCAAAAAACATATTTATGGAGAGCATAAACATAAAAGAATTGAACGATCGTATTCAGAAGGAGAGCTCGTTTGTAGATCTTCTGGCCGCTGAGATGAACAAAGTCATCGTGGGTCAGAAACAACTCGTCGAGAACCTTTTGATAGGCCTTCTTGCAAATGGACACATCCTACTCGAGGGAGTGCCAGGACTTGCGAAAACATTGGCCATAAATACATTGTCACAGGCGGTTGATGCTAAGTTCAGCCGTATACAGTTTACACCGGACCTTCTTCCAGCGGACCTGCTCGGAACTCTGATCTACTCTCAGAAGACCGAACAGTTCCAGATCAAGAAAGGCCCGGTTTTCGCTAATTTTGTATTGGCCGATGAGATCAACCGTTCACCTGCAAAGGTGCAGTCGGCCCTTCTCGAGGCGATGCAGGAGCGTCAGGTGACAATCGGCGACGAGACATTCAAGCTTCCTCAGCCTTTCCTTGTGATGGCGACTCAGAACCCAATCGAGCAGGAGGGAACATACCCGCTTCCAGAGGCTCAGCTCGACCGTTTCATGCTCAAGGTTGTCGTTTCTTATCCTAAGAGGGAGGAGGAGCGTCAGATCGTTAGCATGAACAACCTCGGAGAGTTCCCTAAGGCGTCAGCTGTGATCAAGCCCGAAGATATCGTAAGGGCACGCGAGGTCGTGAAGGAAGTCTACATGGACGAGAAGATCGAAAGATACATCGTGGATCTTGTGTATGCGACAAGAACTCCAGAAGAATACAACCTCGGCAAGATCGCCGGCTACATCTCTTATGGTGCATCTCCGCGTGCCAGCATCTCGCTTGCTGCAGCTTCGAAGGCGTATGCATTCATCAAGAGAAGAGGTTATGTGATTCCGGAAGACGTACGCGCTGTGTGCTACGAGGTGCTCCGTCATCGTATCGGCCTCACTTACGAGGCTGAGGCTGAGAACATCACCACAGACCAGATCATTTCCGAGATCATCAATGCGGTTGAAGTTCCTTAGGAGATTGCCACGGCCTGAAGGCCTCGCAATGACGTGAGGATATGGCCGGCAATGTCGTGAGATTTAACGTTTTATGAGTAATTTAACAGCAAATGATCTTCTCAAGAAGGTCAGGAAGATAGAGATAAAGACCAGGACGCTGTCCCATCAGATTTTTGCGGGCGAGTACCACTCGGCCTTCAAAGGTCGTGGTATGGTGTTCAGCGAAGTACGTGAGTATCAGTACGGTGACGATGTCCGCAACATGGACTGGAATGTCACTGCGCGTCTTCGTGCACCATATGTGAAGGTCTTTGAGGAGGAGCGTGAGCTGACAGTTGTCCTGCTTGTGGACGTGAGCCGCTCAAGGCTTTTCGGAACGACTGGTGCGAGCAGAAAGGATGTGCTGGCCGAGATTGCTGCAGTGCTTGCCTTCTCTGCATTGATCAACAATGACAAGGTAGGAGCGCTGTTCTTCAGTGACAAGGTAGAGAAGTTCATCCCACCAAAGAAGGGCAGAAGCCATCTCCTGCACATCATCCGTGAGATCATCGAGTTCGAACCGACTACAGACGGAACAAATATATCTGAGGCGTTGAGGTATCTCACCAATGCGATCAAGAAGAAATGTGCAGCATTCCTTCTGTCGGATATGCTTGATGTCGACAAGGACGGCAATCCTAACTATGAGGAGGCCCTGAAGGTGGCAGTGAACAGACACGACCTTTCTGTCATTGAGGTGTATGACCCTCGCGAGCGCAGCCTTCCGTCAGTAGGCCTGATCCATATCAAGGATTCGGAGACAGGTGACAGCGCATGGGTAGACACATCTTCCAGAAAGATGAGGGCAGCCTATGAGGAGTGGTTCCGCAATGTGGAGCAGTCTTCCGGCCGACTTTTCATGAAATATAATGTGGACAAGGTCTCTATCGCTCTTGGCGAGGACTATGTCAAGGGACTGAAGACTTTGTTTAAAAACAGATAATGTATATGCGTAAAGCATTGATATATATGGCTTTCCTTTTGATGGGCGTGCTGAATCACGGTGCTGCGGCACAGGTGGCCGACACGGTCGGCATCCCTCGCGACAGGTGGATCCATCAGGACGGAGAGTTTATCAGGCAGCTTCAGCAGAGGGATTCGATCCTTATCGGAGATCAGCTGGAGTATGGATTCAGACTTGAAGGGGTTGAAGACGGAACGGTCCTGGGCTTTCCTAAGCTTTCAGACGGCAATCTTGAACTGATCGAGGACTGGACCCAGACAGTTGAGCAGAGAGAGGACAGACCTAGGCTCATGGACATCGAGGCCAGCATCAAGGTGGCTGCTTTCGAGGAAGGTGTATATGATCTTCCTCCTATTGTCATTGAAAGGGTGTTGCCTAACGGCAAGATCGATACGCTTTTCTTCGATCCTGTGCAGATTGAGGTAAAGACGATGCCGATAGACACTGCCACATTCGAGCGTCATCCGATGAAGGCGCAGATCCAGACCCCATTCAACTGGGACGAGTTTGTCTTTACCATGAAGGAGTTTGTTGCGGCAGTGATTGCGATGCTTCCTTTGCTGGTGGCCCTCAAGTGGGGAGTGATCCTGATCATTGCCGGCATATGCATATGGTTGATTCTGGACCCTAAGCGTCAGATGCAGTCTCAGACGGCAATCGTCCGTGAACCTGCACACATTGTGGCGCTCCGTAAGCTTGATGCATTCAGGAGCAATGCCATGTGGGTGCCTGAGAAGCAGAAGGAATTCTACACAGGAGTCACTGATGCCTTAAGGGAATATATATCAAGAAGATACGGAGTCGGAGCGATGGAGATGACTACAGCTGAACTGTTCGATGCAGTCAGGAATCTTGAGGATTTCCCTGCAGACATGCAGGCTGCGCTCAAGGATCTTTTCGAAACTGCCGATTTCGTGAAGTTTGCAAAATATGTGGCTTCTGACGAGGACAATGCCTCAGCTGTGCCGAAGGCGGTGCGCTTTGTGACCCAGACCTACCAGTCTGAACTGGAGAAGCAGCAGGCGGAAGCTTCTGAAGTGAAAGAGGTGAAGAAATAGGAGGTTGAGAGATGTATTTTGAATATCCCGGACTTTTATGGCTCTTGGTAGTGCCGGCGCTGCTGGTGCTCCACTACATATGGCTGGAAATGGCTCAGAGGCATCCACATCTGAGGGTCTCGGTGTCTACACCTTGGAAACTGACAGGCACGCCTTTCATGGCATGGATGCGTCATGTGCCTTTTGTGTTCAGACTTGCAGCTGTTGTGCTGATCATATTGGCTTTGGCAAGGCCTCGTACGCAGGAGGAGGTGACCCAGGTGGATTCTGAAGGAATCGACATCGTGATGGCGATGGACGTGTCTACCAGTATGCTGGCGCGCGACCTTTATCCCGACCGAATCAACGCTTCCAAGGAAATTGCAGTCGAATTCATTTCACAGCGCCGCAGCGACAGGATCGGTATCGTCGTTTTTGCGGGCGAGAGCTTCACTCAGTGTCCTCTTACCACTGACAAGCGTACGTTGGTGAACCTTATGAACGAGGTGACCACCGACCTCATCGAAGACGGTACGGCTATCGGAAACGGACTGGCAACTTCTGTGGCAAGACTTACTGAGTCGGATGCAAAGAGCAGGGTGGTGATTCTTCTTACCGACGGTGTCAACAACAGCGGTGAGGTGGCGCCGCAGATGGCCACAGAAATAGCAAAGCAGTACGGAATCAAGGTCTACACGATAGGTGTCGGCAAAGAGGGCATGGCAAAATATCCGGTCATGACACCATGGGGTGTGCAGCTTCAGGATGTCAAGGTGGAGATCGATGAAGAACTGCTTAAGAATATCGCAAAGGAGACAGGAGGCAAGTATTTCCGAGCTACGGACAACACCAAGCTTGCTGAAATCTATAATGAAATCAACCAGATGGAGACTGGTCGCACGACCATCACCAATGCTGTAATATATGATGAGCTGTTCATGTCATACGTGCTTTGGGCACTTGCTGCCTTCATGATTGAACTGCTCTTGAACTGGTTTGTAATAAGGAGGATGCCATGATACTATCACAACCGCAATATCTTTGGCTGCTGATGCTTGTTCCGCTTTTCTTTGCGGTGCAGGTGTTTGTGAACAGGCTTAGGCGCGCCAGACTGCGCCGTTTCGGCGATGAGGCTCTCGTTGAGACTCTGATGCCGTCGTATACTAGTGCGAAGGTGTGGCTGAGACTGTCTCTGTTTGCAGTGGCGTTCTGCTTTTTCGTCCTTGCTTTGGCACGTCCTCAGCGCGGAGTCAGACTCAAGGAGCAGCAGGTTTCCGGTGCCGAGGTCATAATTGCATTGGACGTGTCCAATTCCATGCTGGCGGAGGACTACTCTCCCAACAGATTGGAACGTGCGAAACTGGCTATATCGCAGGTCACTGAAAAACTCCGTGACGACCGCATCGGACTCATTATCTTTGCCGGCGAGTCGTATGTCCAGATTCCTTTGACATCTGACTATATTTCTGCGAGGATGTTCCTTAATTCGATCTCCAACAGGTCAGTGCCTGTGCAGGGAACCGCGATAGCATCTGCTATTGAAATGGCGGCGAGGAGTTTCAGTGAAAACACCGACAAGAGCCGTGCTGTCATCATCATCACAGATGGAGAAAACCATGAGGACGATCCTGTGGCTGCAGCACAGATGGCAGCTCAGATGGGCATCAGGGTGTTTACGATTGGAGTCGGATCAAAGGAGGGAACATTCATTCCTCAGCCTGAAGGAGGCTATATCGTCGATGCAGAAGGCAACAATGTCGTGACGCGTCTCGATGATGAGACTCTTCAGCAGATAGCTGCTGAGGGCGACGGCCTTTATGTGCAGTCTACCAACAAGGAGTTCGGTCTTGCTCCTATCATCGAGGAGATCCAGAATATGGAAGACAAGGTGACTACCACTGTGACATATGAGGAGTACGAGGAACTCTACATGTATTTCCTTGGAGTGGCTCTGCTTTTCCTTGTGGTGGAGATGCTGGTTGGCGACCGTCGTTCAAAAGTACATTTGTTCAGAAGAGAAGATAAGTGATGAAGAAAATTATATATATATCCGTGGCTTTTGTGCTGGTGCTTCTGTCTGTTGCAGATGCATCGGCTCAGTCATATCGTAGGGATAACCGTAAGGGTAACAGGGCTTTTGCCAATGGAGACTTCGATAAGGCGATGATGCACTACGATGGATCTCTTGCCAAGGATGCCGTCAATACATTGCCTTTGCTTTACAATGCGGCATACACGCTGCACAGCGACAGGCGTGATTCGCTTCAGAATGCGGTGAAGGACAGTCTTGCGGTAGATTACCTTGAAAGGATGGCCGAGTCTGTTGCCGGAACGGAATACGAGTTTGACTATCACTTCACGAAGGGCGTTGTCGCGATAGACATGAAGGATTGGCAGAAGGCTATGGATGAGTTCAAGAAGTGTATGATTATGGATCCTGAAGATATGAAGGCGCGCGAAAACTACATTTATGCGAAGGAGCACCTCTCTAAGGACAATAATGGCGGAGGTGGTCAGAATCAGCAGAATCAGGACCAGAACCAGGACCAGCAGAATCAGGACCAGAACCAGGACCAGCAGAATCAGGACCAGAATCAGCAGAATCAGGACCAGAATCAGCAGAATCAGGATCAGAATCAGGATCAGAACCAGGACCAGCAGAATCAGGATCAGAATCAGGATCAGAACCAGAACCAGGATCAGAACAATGACCAGCAGAATCAGGATCAGCAGGACCAGAATCAGGACCAGCAGAACCAGGACGGTCAGAATGGTCAGGATGACCAGCAGAAAGGCGAGGGTCAGCCACAGGAGTCCAAGATAAGCCCTCAGGCTGCCAAGCAGATACTTCAGGCTATGCAGGCCAAGGAGAGGGAAACACAGGATAAGGTAGAGAAGAAGAAGGCTGAGGCCTTGAAGTCAAAGCAGAAGGAAAAGAACTGGTAAACAGGGGGATATGAAGAGATTTATTATAGCGATGTGCATGAGTCTGATGGCATTTGCCGCATCAGCTCAGACAAGTATACAGGTGCAGGTCCATGATGTCGTGACAATGGACGAGCAGTTTACCGTATCGTTTGTCGTAGAGGGCAATCGTCCCAGCGACTTCGAATGGGAGTCCGGAGATGATTTCGAGCTCCTTTGGGGACCGCAGCAGGGACGCTCGAGCAGTGTGCAGATCATCAATGGAAAGAGGACAGAGTCGTCTCAGACGACTTATTCGTACATCCTCAGGCCTGTCAAGAAAGGAAAGTTCACACTTCCGAAGGCGCGTGCTGTTGTAGACGGAAAGGAGATATTTTCGAAGCCTGTCTCGGTTGAGGTTCTAGGGGGAGGATCTTCAGATGCCCAGCAGAGCAGCTCACAGGGTGGTGCGTCAAAAAATGTCAGAGCAGATGCGTCCGGCCAGGAGATATTCCTTGTCCTGACGCTGGATAAGACAAATGTTGTGGTAGGGGAGCCTATCAAGGCTGTGCTCAAACTTTACCAGAAGACAAACATTGCCGGCTTCGAAGGGGCTGACTTCCCTGATTTCGACGGTTTCTGGAGTCAGGAAACCTTGGCCCCATCCAATATCCAGTTCGTACGTGAATCCTACAATGACCAGATCTATAATGCTGCAGTACTCCGTGAATATGCGCTTGTGCCACAGCATTCCGGCACGATAGAGATCGAGCCTGCCGAGCTGGTCTGCCTTGTCAACGTGCGCGTGTCCTCTGGCGGTACCAGCCTGTTTGACGGATTCTTTGACGAGTACACCACTGTACGCAAGAAGGTGGCTTCCAAGCCGGTGAGCGTCAGGGTAAAGCCTCTTCCTGCAGGCGCACCGGCATCATATGCAGGTGGCGTGGGTGTGTTCTCGGTCACTGCGTCACTCACACGCGACACTCTGGCGGCACATGAGGCTGCGTCATTGGTGCTGAATGTAAGCGGAAGAGGAAACGTCTCTCTGCTTGAGACTCCGAAGATCACATTCCCTCTTGATGTCGAGTCATATGACCCTAAGGTTTCGGGCAATGTGGCAGCGAACGGTCTTGCAGGAACAAAGACATATGAGTATCCTTTCATTCCACGCAGTGCCGGTGATTTCGAGATCGGTCCTATCATGTACACATATTATGATGTGGAGCAGCATAAGTATGTCACCCTGGATGCAGGAATTCTGCACATGATTGTCGAGCGCGGAAACGAATACGACGATTCGCCTGCACGTGTATCAGGCTATGTGGGCCAGAAAGTTGCCAATAGGGGAGCTGACATCAGATATATAAGTGTCAAGACGCCGGACTTTGCGCTCAAGGGAGGATTCCTGTTGGGTTCAGGCTTCTTCTGGATCCTGACGTCTGCGATTTTCTTTGTCGCGTTGCTGCTTTGGATCATTCTGAAGAATGTGGCGTCAAGAAGAGCTGATGTTGTGGGCATGAAGCACAGGAAGGCAAACAAGATGGCCTTGAAGAGACTTCGCATTGCCGGTGATCTTCTCAAGCAGAACAAATATTCTGAATTCTATGCCGAACTCCACAATGCTTTGCTTGGATATGTGTCGGATAAACTGAACATGCCGATTGCAGAACTGTCGAAAGACAGGATGAGCGATGCGCTTCTCAAGAACGGTGTCCAGGAATCTTATGTGACAGAACTTATGGCAATTCTGGATTCGTGCGAATATGCAAGATATGCCCCAAGCACAGGAAACCAGGCTATGACGTCGGATTATGAGAAGGCGTTGGAAGTGATCTCATCCATTGATTCGTGTATGAAAACAAGAAAGGGACTTTCTTCTAGAGGATTGACAGCAGTGCTTTTCGTGTTGTTGTCATCTGCCGCTCTCAATGCTGCGGAAGGCTCAGAGACAGAACTTTGGGATCAGGCAAATGCGGCTTATGAGCAGGGTGACTGGGCTTCAGCCATCGAAACATATGAGGAGATCGACAACCTCGGTCTGGAATCTCCTCAGCTATATTACAACATCGGCAACGCGTTCTACAGACAGGGTGAACTTGCAAAGTCCGTGCTTTATTATGAGCGTGCATTGAAGTTGGATCCTTCGTTTACAGACGCAAGATTCAACCTGGAGCATGTCAACAGCATCCTTCAGGACAAGATAGAGGTCATCCCTGAATTCTTCCTCAAGGAGTGGATGAGAGACCTGTCCCGTACAATGAGTTCCGATGCCTGGGCTGTGACATTCCTGTGCATGCTTGGACTGACGCTTGCCCTGCTGCTGGTCTTTGCCCTTTCTTCCTCTGTCGTGTGGAGAAGGGTGGGTTTCTTTGCCGGCCTTGTGACATTGCTGCTGGCACTTGCGGCTCTTTCATTCTCAGCATGGCAGAAGAGTGAGTATGAGAGACATGATGAGGCCGTGGTGATGAAGACTGTCACATCTGTCAAGAGTTCTCCTTCGTCAGATAATTCCACTGACCTTTTCATCCTTCATGAAGGCACAAAGGTGAAGGTGCTTGAGAATACCGGAGCATGGACAAATGTTGCGCTTTCAGACGGACGTCAAGGCTGGATGAAAACTGCTGACATTGAAATAATCTAACCAGAAAACAATCTAACCAAAACACATATGAAACTGACACTGAAACTTTTGGCATCCGCTTTTGCGGTTTGTGCGGCATTGTCTGCAGCCCATGCGCGTGGTGCTAAGCTTCCGGTTTGGCATGATCCTGAGGTCGTGCAGGTGAATCGCGAACCTATGACAGCTACTTTCGAGACTGACGGATTGAAGATGTCCCTCAGCGGAGTGTGGAAGTTCAACTGGAACGAGACAGCTGACTCACGCCCGTTGGATTTCTTCAAGGTCGGCTATGAAGACTCTGAGTGGGGCACAATGCCTGTTCCCGGCATGTGGGAACTTAACGGATATGGTGATCCCGTATATAAGAACGTTGGATATGCTTGGTGTGGCCATTATGAAAACAATCCTCCTATCCCGGCTTCTGAGCACAATTATGTTGGTCAGTACCGCAGGACATTCGTTCTTGAAGACGATTGGAATGGCAAGGATGTGTTCCTTCATATCGGTTCGGCAACATCAAATGTACGTGTGTGGGTAAACGGCAAGGAGGTCGGATACAGCGAAGACAGCAAGCTTGAGGCTCGTTTCAACATCACGAAATATGTGAAGGCCGGTGAAAACCTCATCGCTTTGGAGATCTGGCGCTGGTGCGACGGAACATATCTCGAGGACCAGGATTTCTGGAGAATGAGCGGTATTGCAAGAGATGTATATGTGTTCTCAAGAGAGAAGGACAGGATCCAGGATGTAAGAATCGTTGCCGGATCAGACGGTAAGGCTGTGATCTCGGCAGAGGTGTCAAAGAACATCACTGCTGTGGAGTTCACCATCTGTGATCCTTATGGAAAGGAGGTCGCTTCAACTAAGGTGAAGGACGGCAAGGCGACTATTCAGGTGCCTTCAGTAAAGGCCTGGTCTGCAGAGACTCCTTGGTTGTATACACTCAATGTGGCAGCATATAACAAGAAGGGCGTGTCTGAGACTACTTCCATCAAGTTCGGTTTCAGAGACGTGCGTATTGAAAACGGCCAGCTTCTGGTCAACGGCCAGCCGGTCCTCATCAAGGGCGCCAACCGTCACGAACTTAACCCATACAAGGGATATGTGGTCTCTGAGGCGGACATGATCCAGGACATCCTCATCATGAAGCAGCTCAACATCAATGCTGTCAGAACATGTCACTATCCTAACGATCCGCTTTGGTATTCTCTCTGCGACAAGTATGGTCTCTATGTTATCGATGAGGCGAACGTTGAGTCTCACGGAATGGGTTACGGAAAGGAGTCTCTTGCTCACCGTGCAGACTATACACATGCTCATCTTGAGCGTGCAAAGCGCATGGTGCAGCGTGATTTCAACCATCCTTCGATCATCATCTGGAGCCTTGGAAACGAGGCTGGTCACGGCGACAACTTCCTCAAGGCATATGATCTTGTAAAGAGCATGGACTCTTCACGTCCTGTGCAGTATGAGAGAGCAGAGGGCGGTCCTGGCACAGACATCGCCTGTCCGATGTATTTCGATTATGAGCAGTGTGTAAACTATGTTTCGCGTGATCAGTCACGCATCAAGCCTTTCATCCAGTGCGAGTACGCCCACGCGATGGGTAACTCGATCGGAGGTCTTGATACATATTGGGAGCTTATCCGCAAATATCCTTCATATCAGGGAGGTTTCATCTGGGATTTCGTAGACCAGGCGCTCTGGTGGCCTGTTGATCCTGCAAAATATGGCACAGACCATGTGTTCGTATTCGGCGGAGACTTCAACGACTACGATCCGTCCGACAATTCGTTCTGCTGCAACGGTATCATCGCTGCAGACCGCACATATCATCCTCATGCGTATGAGGTGGCATACCAGTACCGTTCTATCCTGACTACTCCGGGTTCGGCTCTTGGCAGGGTGAATGTCTATAACGAGAATTTCTTCATTGACCTTTCACGATATGACCTTAACTGGGTCGTTGAAGTGGATGGTCTGGCTGTGCTTCAGGGATGTTTCCGTAAGCCTGCTGTCCCTCCTGGCCAGACTCAGGAGATCGATCTCGGTTTCAATGAGGCTGACATCATGGAGGCTTGCATGACTGAGGATCTTTCAGATAGAAATGTATACCTGACAGTAACTTATACGCTTAACCGTGCAGATGGTCTTCTTCCTGCAGGATACAAGGTGGCTTACGACCAGATGTGCATCAATGATCCGGCCCTTGGAGTGTTTATGGATGCTTCAGGTCTGCCTGATTATGAGGCTGCTGACGGCAAGCATGTGTTCAGCGGCGAGATGGAGTTCGATGGTGCGGCAGGTGTGCGTGTGGCTCCGTGGAAGGCTGTGTTTGACAGCAAATCGGGTGCTCTTGTAAGTTATGTTCTCGGTGATGATGAGATGGTAGAGTCTCCACTTCAGCCTTGTTTTGCAAGAGCGATCACAGAGAACGACCATGGTGCAGGTCAGCAGAAGAGACAGAAGCATTGGAGAGAACCGGGATTGGAGGTCGTTTCCTTCAACGTGGCTGCTACAGACAGCTGCTACAGAGTTGATGTGGAGTTTACTCCGATCAAGAACTTTGCTAAGGTGCTGATGTCATATAACGTATATGCAGACGGCGTCATCGAAGGAGTCGAGGACTTCAAGGATGCGGGCAATCTTGAGAACGGCAAGCTCATGACCCGTATCGGAATGGAGTTCGCAATGCCTGGCCAGTACTCTAACTTTGAGTTCTTCGGCCTCGGACCTCACGAGAACTATTGCGACAGAAACAGCTCTGCTCTTGTAGGGCATTATGTCCAGAGAGTTGAGGATCAGTACCACTATGGTTACGTTCGCCCGCAGGAGTCCGGCACCAAGACCCAGCTCAGATGGATGAAGGTGCTTGACGACAACGGAGCCGGCTTTGAAATCACTTCAGACGTCAAGTTCTCAGCCTCTGCACTTCCGTTCCGTTGGAGCGAAATGGATGTCGATCAGCTCGGCAATAAGCAGGCTCACTCACTCGAGCTCAAGCCTCTTGCCCACGAGGATCAGCGCTCGCTCGGCAAGACATGGGTCAACTTCGACCTCGTGCAGATGGGCCTCGGCAGCATCAACTCATGGGGTGCATGGCCTGAGATGGAGCATCTTGTGATCCCTCAGGAGTACTCATTCCACTTTGTCCTCAGACCTGTGAATAACTAAAAAGGAATATTATGAAAAAGATCTTAGTCCTTATCGTAGCGCTTGCTGCGTTCATCCCGGTGGCTAATGCACAGAGAGTAATGGAAACTCACCAATTCGCTGTCAAAGATGGAGAGGCACTCTTTGTAGACCGTCACATTGACCCTGCCAAGGTGAAAGGTGACCTCATTCCAACCATGATCTATATGTATGGCGGCGGCTGGGCCTTCGGTGGTCGTGGCGGCGATTTCAGCTACCTTACAGATATCGGTGTCCAGGTCATCTCCATCGACTACCGAAAGGGCTTGACCAAGTACGGATACAATCCTGCTCCGCCTGAGGAGATGGAAAAGGCTATCGACATGGCCTTGGACGATCTTACAGATGCAATGGCTTTCGTGCTTGCGCATGCCCAGGAGTGGAAGGTAGATGTGGATAAGGTGATGCTTTCTGGTTCTAGTGCCGGTGGTATTACAACGCTTCTGTCTATCTACGACATCTGCAACGACGGACCTTATTCGAAGAAATTCCCTGAGGGATGGATGCCTGCGGGCTACATCGGATATGCCGGCGCAATCATCAACCGTCAGCAGGAGCTCAGCTGGGCAAAGAAACCGTGTCCTATGATGTTCTTCCACGGAAGTGCCGACTTCACTGTGACTATTGACGTGCAGCGCAGCGATGCTCTCAACGTTTTCGGCCCTCACTACATCCTCGCGCAGCTCCATGAGATGGGAGTTCCTAACTGGCTCTACTGTGAGATCGACGGTGACCATGTGATTTCATACAAGCCATTCAGCGGCTACAACACCCATGAAATCCAGACATTCGTCGAGAAGTTCGTACTCCAGGGCCTCAAACTGGAGATGAAGACCGAGGAATACAATCTCGTCGAGTCATCTCACCTCCCAGGCATCAAACCGGTCCACAGCCAGAACCCTGACGCCGAGGGCATGCCAAACCCTATCCCTCCGGCACAGCGCTAGATACTCATGCATACGAAAAAAACACTGAAGAAATTCAGTGCTTTTTTCGTTTTATGTATGCAAAGGTAGAAAAAAGAAAACTTCCGAACTATGATTTTAACCAAGAGCCCTCTGGATGAGGCTATCGTAGTTCCGTTAGTATCCGAAGATTTCTTCTAGTGTGATGGTCTTGACAGGACCGAGGGTGTGGAGAAACTCTGTGTCAAGGTCCTTGATGTCACCAAGGATTCCGTAATGGTATGTGCGGCCTTCTACCCACTTCTTCTGAGTCTCCTTCACGTCTTCAAGGGTCAGGTTCTGGAGAACTTCATACATCTTCTTTGCACGATGCTCAGTAAGGCCGAGTTCGCGTGTGTTCAGATAGCTGAAGAGGATATTGTGTCCTGTGATGCGCTGAGTACGAAGCGTTGTGATAAGCGCCTCCTTTGCTATGTTGAACGCAGTCTCGGACTCCGGCATATCGTTGATGATCTCGTCAAAAGCCTGGATTGCAGTCTTCATCTTGTCATTCTGAGTGGCGATGAATGCGAAGTATTTGTAGCTGTCACCCTGGAACTCAGGCTCAAGAAGCCTAGCCAATGCATTGTATGCCAGAGCGCGTGCCTCGCGCATTTCCTGGAATACGATGCAATTCATGCCGTTTCCGAAGTACTCGTTATAGAGACTGATGTAAGGGTCGTTAGCTATGTCAAGTTTCTCTTCATTATTTGAGTACTGCATGTAGTAGATCTGCTTGGTATCGTACTGCACAAGATAAATCTCGCTTGTATGAGTGTCAACGACTTCTGGCATTACCTTTTCAAGGGGCTTGAGGTCTTCTGCAATCCTGTGATTCTCTCGCAGGAGATTTTCCACCTGACTTTCAGAAGCGGGTCCGTAATAACTTACTTCATGAGCGCAGTCCATAAGTCGACGTATCTTTGAAAGGAGGTCCTCGGAAGTGAGTTCGCTGATCTGCTTGTCTGTAAGAGTAGTTTTCTTGATATAGTCAGGTCCAAAGAACATGTATTGCTGAAGAGCACTGAAGCACATGTCCTGACTGAGTTTCGCATCTTCTCTTTCTTTGAGCATATCTTCTTTGAGGCTCTCAAGAATCTCCTCATCAGGAACAGCATTGTAGATAAGGTCTTCTACAATTTCCATAGCAGCAGGGATGTTCTCAGAAAGACCTTCAATGTCGAGGCTGGTGTAGACATTACGTGCTGAAATGTAGAACGAGCATGCAAGCTGATACATCTCTTCTGCAATCTCTTCAGCACTTCGTGTAGGAGTTCCCAAATATTCCAGATAGTCTACAGCAAGTTCCAACGCAGGGTCATTCTGCTTTCCGAAGTTGAACTGGTAGGTTAGATTTACAAGATCATTGAGATTATTTTGAACATAGGTTACATCAAGTCCGTTTATATTGAACTTGCTGACCGACTTTTCATAATCAACGAATACAGGTTCGATAGGCTCTACTTCTGTTCCTGTAATTTCTGCGAGGAATGCGCTCTGTGTGTCTCTGTTTGACTTGATAGGTGTAATCTTAGGGGCCGTAACCTTGATCGCATCCTTGTCCTCACCCTGTCTCTTGTAGACGATGGCGTAATTGTCTGCTCTGAGATATTTCTCTGCCCACTTTATGATGTCTTCCTTGGTGACCTGACTCATGTTGTCAAGTTTCTCTACCTCGTCCTTCCACTCAGTTCCGTTGATGAATGAATTGACGAACATTTCGGTGCGGCTGTCGTTGCTTTCCAATGATTTCATCCGAGCTAGTCTGAGGTTGTTCACTGTACCTGCAAGCAATTCCTCGTCAAATTCACCATTGCGAAGCTTGGCAACCTCCTCAAGCATGATCTCGCGTGCCTCATCCAATGTCTGCCCCTGCTTAGGGTAAGCCATAATGATGAGCTCGCATGCGTCAGGACGGGTATATGCCATTCCGTAAGCACCGAGGACTTTCTGCTCCTGGTTGATATTGAGGTCGATGAGACCTGCAGTACCATTGTAAAGTACGGATGCTGCAACCTCCGCTATAAGCGCTTCTTTAGAGGCCGCTCCAGGATATTTCCATCCCATTATTATAGCCTCGGCATCAAGTCCGTACACTTCCTTTTCAACAGGCGCATCAAGTTGGAATTCCGTCTTAAGAGTAAGTTCACCGAGATCCTCATTCGGCTGCATCCCTCCGAAATATTTCTCAATGATGGCCACCATCTCGTCCGGATTGAAGTCTCCGCTGACACAGATTGCCATATTGTTTGGAACGTAGTACTTCTTATAATAGTTCTTGATGTTGATGATAGATGGGTTCTTCAGGTGCTCCTGAGTTCCGAGTACGGTCTGTGTTCCGTAAGGATGGTCAGGGAAAAGGATTCCATCAATCGTTGCCAAAGCCTTCTCAAAGTCTTTAGTAAGTGACATGTTTTTCTCCTCATATACGGTCTCAAGCTCTGTGTGGAAGCCGCGGATCACAGCATTGGAGAATCTGTCAGCCTGAATCTTAGCCCAGTTCTCAATCTGGTTTGAAGGGATGTCCTCTACATAGAAGGTCATGTCTGCCGTTGTAAAGGCATTGGTTCCCTCTGAACCGATAAATGACATGAGCTTGTCATATTCATTCGGAATGAAGTAGTCAGACGCGAGGTAGCTGATGGAGTCAATCTTATGATACAATGCAGCTCTTTCAGCCTCGTCTGTTGTTGTTCTATATACTTCGAACAAAGCCTCGATCTGGTCAAGTAGCGGCTTCTCAGCAGCGTAGTCAGATGTTCCGAACTGCTCAGTACCTTTGAACATAAGGTGCTCAAAATAGTGGGCGAGGCCTGTAGTCTCCGGTGGGTCGTTCTTTCCACCCACCTTCACGACAATATTTGTCTTGATGCGAGGTGCTTCATCGTTAACGGTCATGTATACTTTTAGACCGTTGTCCAAAGTATAAATCTTAGTCTCTAGCGGATCTCCACTTACAGTTTCGTACTTGTACTTGTCAGGAGAACAAGATACGGTGAGCAGCACTAGCGCTCCCACCATCATTAATAAGTTTTTTTTCATATTTTTAAGTTAAAGGGGCAACATCTAAAGTTAATATGGCCAAACCAATTGGTACATTTCTCTATTTTTACGTGTGTCGCTGATATGTGGCGTTTGCTCTCCATTGGAACTTCGTCCAAAATAATCTTTTGCAGACAAGAGCATCCAAGGCATGACATTTTGAATTTGTGTTTCTCTATCAAGCTCATCTTCGACTACGATCTCCCATACAGGATCGTTTGTCAAGGTTTCAAAAGCACGTATAACCACATACAACGGTATTTTATAAGTATGCGTATTGGATCCTTGACTGGTTCCTATAGGAAAAGTGTAGGTAACATTATAATTGCCATAATTTAACCCTGATGTATTACTCATTGTTTCATAACTGGCAGTTTCTGGATAAGCATCTCCTCTTCCATACCCCAGTTCAATACGAAGAGCAGCTGTTTTATAGTTTGCTTCTTCATATCCTGATGAGTTCAAGTGTTCTTTTAATATTGTTGCATATTCCTCAAATTCTAAACTATATCTCATTGAGGAATCTTGAGGTGCCACATAATATGTTTTCTCTATAGGAGAGACACCTCTGGAATTTAAAGTGCAGTAATACGAATTTGCACAACCTGAGAGTAAGAGCACAGATGCGCTGATGCACAGTAAAATGCCAGACAGACGTTTCATGTGATAAATTTGATTTGGAACCACCTTTTTAATTGGGAGTTTGTGAAAACTACTTAACAAAGTTAATAATTTGTCTGAAACGAAAAAAGCACTGAAGAAATTCAGTGCTTTTTTGTGCTCCCGCAGGTATCGAATTATTGAACCTCTGGAATGACTTCCGGAAGGTTGTAAAATTCATAGGATCTACCTGCTTATTCGTTGATGAAGGCCTTCTCGAGATTCTGCGAGATATTGATCATGAAGTCTCCCATACGCTCGTACTCACTCATGATATCCATGTAGTATACGCTGGTAGGATAATTCTTCTCACCTGAATCGACACCGTCGATGACGATATCCCTGAAATCATCTCTGAGGTTATTGATATTCTCCTCCGCATCGTATGCGTTCATGATGTTCTCAAGTCTACCCTCGTGAGCAGCTGTGAGGTTCTCGATCATCACTTCGTACGCCCTGTTAACAGCCTCAGCCATGATGTTGAGATTCTTGATCGACTCAGCGTCGAACACCCTGTTATGGATATTCTTTCTTGTGAGAATTCTGCTGATGGTCTCACCGGAATCTCCGAGGGACTCCAACTCTCCGATGATCTTGTACATTGACTTGATCTTCATAGATGTGCTCTCACTGATCTCATCTG
>JAFZEP010000088.1 GCA_017560625.1 Bacteroidales bacterium | reverse complement strand
GGCCACATTCCCGGCAGCTGTCATTGTATCCGGTATCATAGCCACATCGTACATCCCCATGCAACTTGCCACCAGCGGCACATTGTCAACTATCGCAGACAGCACGCCGATGATTCCCGTAATCATATACGGATTGCCATCGAAGGTCGTGTCCAGTGTGTTGCCCAACGCCTTGAGGACTCCTGTTTCGGATAGAGCCGCCACAGTTGTAAGGATTCCCAGAAAGAACAGTATTGTGCTGAGATCAATCTTATGGAGCAGTGCGGAGACGTCAGGCAGGTTTCTGGATGGTATGTCCTGGTATTTCTTCTGCTTGAAGATCACCTCGGTCACGCACCACAGTATTGCAAGGATCAGCAGGATGCCCATGAATGGAGGAAGACCGGTCAGGAATCGGAATATAGGCACAAACAACAGTCCGCCGACTCCCACCCAGAACACCACAAGCCTTTCACTATGGCTGATCTTCACTGCTGTATGGCTGCAGCCGATTGCGCTACTGCAACAAATAAAGTAGCCGACACAGAAGCAAAGATCAATAATCTCAAAAAACAAATCTCCAGTCTTTCACTGTTACAAATGTCCAAGAAGAGAGAACTGAAAGAAGAGTGTGAGGTCCTTGAAATGAACCTGCGTTTGTATGAAATGAATATCGATGCTGCAAATGGCAGAAAACGGGCTATAGAGGCATTACTCCCAGATGCAGAGGCCATAAAGCTTGATGTGGACACATATAAGGCTCATTTGAAATCTATTGTAGACAAATTCCGCGCACATTAGCAGATTCCATATTCTTTCATATCTGAATCAAGAGCATCTGGAAATCTCTTTCTTGAAGAGATTTCCAGATGTATCTTGCTAGCCACCTTAGAGATTCAGGATATTACGATGATGGAAAATTCCCTTATGAGATTTGATTTAACAGACAGAGATAATTAATTGTTTTATCTATATAGATTAATGAAAATATAGACCTATGAAGAAGATATTTTTGACTATTCTGATGTGCTGCTTGTGCGCAGGAGCATGGGCGCAGCAGGAGGGGGCGGAGTTTACCGCCGATCGTCCGGGCGCTTCGACAGGGCCGAGCATTGTGGGACACCATGTCGTGCAGCTGGAACAGGGACTCCAGTATGATGGGGACGGTGGGTATGGAACATTCACATTCAGCAATACCTTGCTGCGTTATGGACTCTTTCCTAACATGGAGCTGCGTCTTGGTGGTGACGGAATAATGTATATGTGCGAAGGGGAAGACCGCACATGGACAGCTGCATTCTCTGGCCTGAGCATCGGAACAAAGGTCAAATGCTTCGAAGGACAAGGCGCAATCCCTGCAGTTTCAGTCCTGGCGGATTTTTCTGTTCCACACACTGCTAGCAAAGGCTTCAGCGTAGAACATCTCGCCCCTTCTTTGTATCTCCTTTTCGAGAATCCTGTCTGTGACTGGCTGAGCATCGGATACAATCTCGGAGCAGAATGGGATGGTACTCTTCCGGGAGCGACAACATTCGCTGCTCTGTGCCTTGGATTCAGTGCTACAGAGCGACTTGGGTGTTTCGTGGAAAGCTACAACTATTTCAACAGGCTGGGAAATGCATATTGCATGGACTTCGGCCTCAACTGGATGGCCGGCAGAAAAGTGCAGCTGGATATTGCGGCTAATATCGATCTCAACAATCCTGCACAATGCTGGGCAGTCAGCTGCGGTGTGGCTTGGCAGATAAACAGATAATCTTACTTTTGACCTATGAATGCAAGAATTCAAAAGTTCAGACAGGAACTGAACAGAGTGTTTGACGACAATCTTCGTACAAAGCAGTGGCATAACTATGTCGACTATGTCATTATTGGTCTGATAGTCTTGTCTACGGTTGAAGTTTTCCTTTCAACCTATGACGGAATTGTCGCAAGATATGGCAGATGGCTGAATTTTATAGACTACTTCACCACAATATTCTTTACAATAGAGGTGTCGCTCCGCATATGGTGTGCGGATCTGCTTGACGAAAAGTATAAAGGATTTTGGGGAAGAATCAGGTACTGCTTCTCATTCTACGGTTTGATTGATATACTGTCGACATATCCGTTCTATTTCCAGTTCTTCCTCAAGGTGCCTTATGCCGCATTGAAGGCATTGAGAATTGCCCGCATACTGCGTATATTCAGATATATGAAGGCATTTGATATTCTGGCAAGGGCATTCAGGGCCAAGAAGGATATCATGTACGTATCTCTCCAGTTTCTGGCCGTCGTGACTCTGGTCCTGTCCTTCATCCTCTTCTTTGTGGAGCATGAGGCACAGCCTGAAGTCTATAATAATGGATGGCGCTCTGTCGTATGGGCATTCGCACAGTATATCGGTGATCCAGGTGGCTTTGCAGACACTCCGCCTATTACCCTGGTCGGCAGACTGATCGCATGTGTGATCGGTATTCTTGGAATCGCAATCTTCGCTGTCCCTGCCGGTCTCATCGGCTCAGCCTTTACAGAAGTTATGGACGAGGATTCAACGAACGCCGAACTTAAAGAGCATGCATTGCAGATCAATGAGTTTATGCTTGTTAAGAGCGTAAAGCGCAGAAATATATTTTTTCCAGCAAAGAATATAAGCAAAGGCGACCTGCAATATGATTTGGGATTATCAGATACAGAAATAATAAAGGCTGTCTCAAAAGCTAAAAATCTGCGACTGAAAAATCTTGCCGCTGCCATAAGTACTGGTCCTAAAACCGACATGATTGTAGTCAATCAGTTCCATGTGAATAACTCTTATGGATGTCATATTGATCGAGGATCATCAGTGACTGTAGTCAATCCTCTGGGACGAGGGGATAATGGATTGAGCTACTTTGATTGGCATATCGCTCAGATCGGAGGATTTAATTATGTTGCTAATGAACTTTTTTCCAGAACGCATCCAGATCCGGACAAGCGCTGTAATTTCTACACAGTTCTTGATTCGGAAGAAACGCCAGCTTTCAATGATTTTATCAATGACATTGTGTCCGGTAAAACCAAGAACGACTGGATCGTGGTGATAGCAGGAGAACAGATAGTGAAGAATTCTCCATATGATTTCCATTTCGAGTTGGGAGGAGAACTAGGTGAAGCTTCGTTTGACTTTGACGGCTGCATTCCATGGGACTCCGAGAAGGTGGAGACACTTTTCCGTGACTTCTCAAAAACTCTTGAGGATAATCTTGACATGAAGACAGATCTCCATCAGATTCAACCGAAAGTGGCCAAACACAACCTCGTGCGTTATCTTAAGACAAAGACTGAGGCTAATGTTCTTCTTATAACGGTTTCATATGATCTCATGATCTTCAATAAGCTGGTTTACGAAGCAATAATCGATGTTGCCGAAGTGCTTAACAGAAATCTGGAGACTCGCAAGCCTCGTGGAATTCATACCGAGGAATATAATGAGCGTCCGGTAGAGCTAGATTACTGGCGAAAACTATATATGGTTAAAACCAGAGACGAGAATAAATTGGCGTAACCTCTAGTCTTGTGCTGGCATTATAAACAAGCGGAGCTGTGACTTTTGTCACAGCTCCGCTGCTATGTTAGTATGCTGGATTGGCTTACTGCTCGTCAACTCCCTGGTCGTCAGCGCCCTGTGGACCTGCCTGGCCACCGAACGGACCCTGAGCTCCTGGCTGAGGGCCGCTCTGAGCTGCCTTTGCCATGTCCTCTGAGGCTGCATGCCATGCTGCCTCGAGCTCTGAGTTGTACTTGTCGATATCTGCAAGGTTCTGAGCCTTCACAGCATCCTGGAGCTTGTTCTTAGCTTCCTCGATTGCTGACTTCTTGTCAGCAGGGATCTTGTCGCCGTACTCCTTGAGGTTCTTCTCAGTCTGGAAGCACATACCGTCAGCGTTGTTGATCTTGTCGATGCGCTCCTTCTCTGCCTGGTCAGCAGCCTCGTTAGCCTTAGCCTCGTCACGCATTCTCTGGATCTCAGCGTCTGAAAGACCTGATGAAGCCTCGATGCGGATGTTCTGCTCCTTGCCAGTAGCCTTATCCTTAGCCGATACGTTGAGGATACCGTTAGCGTCGATATCGAATGTCACCTCGATCTGAGGTACACCTCTAGGAGCCGGTGCGATGCCGTCAAGCTTGAAGTTTCCGATGAACTTGTTGTCCTTAGCCATCGGACGCTCACCCTGAAGAACGTGGATATCTACTGCAGGCTGGTTGTCCGCTGCTGTAGAGAATACCTGTGACTTTCTTGTAGGGATTGTAGTGTTAGCCTCAATGAGCTTAGTCATCACGCCGCCGAGAGTCTCGATTCCGAGTGAGAGAGGAGTTACGTCAAGGAGAAGCACGTCGTTTACATCGCCTGAAAGCACGCCACCCTGGATAGCAGCACCCATAGCCACAACCTCGTCTGGGTTCACGCTCTTGTTAGGAGCCTTACCGAAGAACTTCTCAACAACAGCCTGGATAGCAGGGATACGTGTAGAACCACCTACGAGGAGAACCTCGCTGATCTCTGATGCGCTGATACCAGCGTCCTGGAGCGCCTTGCGGCATGGCTCGATTGTTCTCTGGATGAGGCTGTCAGCAAGCATCTCGAATTTAGCTCTTGTAAGAGTCTTCACAAGGTGCTTTGGAACACCGTCAACAGGCATGATGTAAGGGAGGTTGATCTCAGTTGAAGTCTGGCTTGAGAGCTCGATCTTAGCCTTCTCAGCAGCCTCCTTAAGTCTCTGGAGAGCCATAGGGTCCTTCTTGAGGTCGATGCCGCCGTTCTCAGAAGCGAACTCAGCTGCGAGCCAGTCGATGATCACCTGGTCGAAGTCGTCACCACCGAGGTGAGTGTCACCGTTAGTAGAAAGAACCTCGAACACACCGTCACCAAGGTCCATGATAGAGATGTCGAATGTACCACCGCCGAGGTCGTACACAGCGATCTTCATATCCTTGTGCATCTTGTCGAGACCGTAAGCAAGCGCAGCCGCTGTAGGCTCGTTGATGATACGCTTAACCTCGAGACCAGCGATCTGACCAGCCTCCTTGGTAGCCTGACGCTGTGAGTCAGAGAAGTATGCAGGCACTGTGATGACAGCCTCTGTAACCTCCTGTCCGAGGTACTCCTCTGCAGTCTTCTTCATCTTCTGGAGAATCATTGCCGAGATCTCCTGTGGTGAGTAGAGACGACCGTCGATGTCAACACGTGGAGTGTCGTTGTCGCCCTTTACTACCTTATATGGTACGCGTGCGATGTCGCTTGTTACCTGGCTGTACTTCTCACCCATGAATCTCTTGATCGAGAACACAGTCTTGTGAGGGTTTGTGATAGCCTGGCGCTTTGCAGGGTTACCGATCTTTCTCTCTCCGCCGTCAGTGAATGCAACCACTGATGGAGTTGTTCTCTGGCCCTCGTTATTGATGATAACTGTAGGCTCGTTTCCTTCCATAACTGCCACACAAGAGTTGGTAGTTCCAAGGTCAATTCCAATAATCTTTCCCATAATTTTATCTTAATTTTAATTTTTTATTCATTTTATATTGCAGATCCTTCGCTTCGCTCAGCATGACAGTTACACGTCATTGCGAGGTTCGCAGAACCGTGGCAATCTCCGGTGCCACATAATAACGAAACCTGTGCCAATGCGCTTATGCTGAAAATGTATGCCAAAATGTCAGTTTTTATCTGCCAAACCGCCTTCCGTAATGACATATTTACTAATTTTGTCAATCATTGTCATCCTGAGCGAAGCGAAGGATCTGTAAAACAGAGTTGATTATGACATATCGTGAACTTTCACCCGAGGAATTCGATGACCTCGCATCAAGAATCCTATATGAAGACAACCATCTCCTGGTTGTAAACAAAAAGGTAGGAGAGATCGTCCAGGGCGACAAGACCTCCGACGAACCTCTCACCGAGACCTATAAAGCATTCATCGCCCAGCGTGACGAAAAGCCAGGTCAGGTTTTCATGGGCCTGCCTCACCGCCTCGACCGTCCGGTCAGCGGCATCGTCGTCCTTGCCAAAACATCCAAGGCCCTTGAGCGTCTGAACGCCATGTTCCGCGACTCCGACGTACATAAATTCTATTGGGCTCTGGTCTGCGGCGCTCCGAACCCTGCAGAAGGCAGACTCGAAGACATGATGTGGCGCAATGAAAAGCAGAACAAATCCTACATCTGCCGCCCAGGCTCGGCCCGCAAAGATGCCAAACTGGCCAAACTCAACTACAGGCAGATCGGCAAGACCGACCGCTACTGGCTCGTCGAAGTCGAACTCCTCACCGGCCGCCACCACCAGATCCGCTGCCAGCTCTCCAACATGGGCTGCCCGATCAAAGGCGACCTCAAGTACGGCTCGCCCCGTTCAAACCATGACGGAGGCATCTTCCTACATGCCAGACGCATCACATTCGTACATCCGGTAAAGAAAGAAGAAATAACCATTGAGGCTCCAGTTCCTGCAACATGGAAAGGAGTTGCGGACTGCTAAAGCCGGCTTTCGGACTGCTGGTGCAGTTCAAACGCACAAAATGCCCTATGTTTTGTGCGTTTGAGGACCCAAAACATAGTCAAACGCACAAACAGG
>JAFZEP010000087.1 GCA_017560625.1 Bacteroidales bacterium | reverse complement strand
CTCTTTTAATGCTTCTTGGCAAGATTTGCTTACCTTTACTAAAATTATTTTGATATGAAAAGAAGGGAATTTCTCAAGGCGTCAGCTGCCCTTGCTGCAGCAGGAACGTTGCTCAATGGATGCGCGTTTACGGATTCCGCTGCAAACGGATTCAACATCAATCGTTTAGGCAATGCAGGAGGGATGAGGCTAAGTTTTGCTCCTTATGAGCTCGAACTGCGTCATGTCTTTACAGTTGCGTCATATTCCCGCAAGACGACTCCTGGAGTGCAGGTGAGGATAGATTGGGAAGGCTATACAGGTTACGGAGAGGCATCCATGCCTCCGTATCTCGGACAAAGCGTAGAGACGGTTACTGCATTCCTGAGCAAGGTAGATCTTTCCCAGTTCAATGACCCGTTCCAGCTTGAGACGATTCTTGCATATGTGGACAGCCTTTCTCCAGGAGATGGCGCAGCAAAGGCTGCCATTGATATAGCCTTGCACGATCTGGTCGGCAAACTGATGGGACTTCCATGGTGGAGAATCTGGGGCTTGGATGCAGCAAAAACTCCATCGACTACATTCACCATTGGAATTGATACGCCGGATGTCGTGCGTGAGAAAACGAAGGAGTGTGCCGACAGATTCAATATTCTCAAGGTGAAGGTGGGTCTGGATAATGACAAGGAGATGATAACCACTATCAGAGAAGTGACCGATCTTCCTCTGGCTGTGGATGCCAATCAGGGATGGAAAGATCGTGAACAGGCACTGGATGAGATATATTGGCTGAAGGAGAATGGTGTGGTGATGGTTGAGCAGCCGATGGCAAAGGAGAGAATCGATGACAATGCGTGGATAACAGAGCGCAGTCCGCTCCCGATCTTTGCTGATGAGGCGATCCAAAGGCTGGCTGACGTCCCTACTGTAAAAGGTGCCTACCACGGAATCAACATCAAGCTGATGAAATGTACGGGCATGAGAGAAGCCTGGAAAATGCTCAACTATGCGCGCGCAGAGGGAATGAAGGTTATGATCGGTTGTATGACTGAGACTTCATGTGCTGTCTCTGCTGCTGCCCAGTTGGCTCCGGCAGTGGATTTTGCTGACCTTGATGGCAATCTCCTGATCAGCAATGACCTCTATAGAGGTATGGAAGTAGTGGACGGCAAGATCACACTGTCTGACCGTCCTGGAATCGGACTTGAACTGCTTTAGCGGCTACTCGTACCAGGTCTTGTAAAGAAGGTAGTGCTCGGCATTTGCATGAGCCTTAGCATGGATGGCTTCCGAGCCATCCTTTATTTTGCGTGCAGGGATACCAGCCCAGATGCCTGGCTCAAGGACCTGGTTGGCCGGAACGACTGCTCCGGCGGCGATGATGGTTCCGTCCGGAACGATTGTGTGGTCCATCACTATCGCACCCATTCCGATGATGACGTCGTTTCCTATGATGCAGCCGTGTACATTGGCTCCATGTCCTATCGACACGTCGTTACCTATGATGCACTCCGATTTCTGATAGGTGGCATGCAGCACTGCATTGTCCTGAATGTTCACGCGGTCACCGATGCGGATCGCTCCCACATCGCCGCGCAGCACAGCACCATACCAGATGCTGCAGTCATCACCCATTTCCACTGTACCTATGATGGTCGCCGTCTCCGCCAGAAACGCGCGCTCACCGATCTTGGGCATATCGCCCTTGAGTTCCTTGATTGTTGCCATAAAATACCTTGCTTGTAACAAATATACCTCATTTTGACCATAGTCGGCCACAAAATCGGGCTTAAATGTGTCCGAGTCGATGGATTTTGCCGGGTCGGCCAGAAATATGGCCTGTTTTGTGGCCTAGGCTGACTTTAATAAAAGTCAAAAGCACAAAAACTCGAGTTTTTGTGCTTTTAACTATAAAAATTGACTTCAAAAGAACAAATCAGCCTGTTTTTGTGCTTTTGATCTGTATTCTATTGATTGTCATGTCGGTCTGCTTCTGTCTTGGCGAAATCACGCCTTTTCAGCCGGCCTTTCAACCTTGACCTTCAAAACCTGCACTTTTTCTCTTGGTGTAGGTGTCCGCCTGTAGTTTCCAGCTGCTATCTGCAAAGCCGGCCTATAGATGCATAGAGCGTCTTCAATGTTGCAATTGTTTGAGGGAGTGGCTACCTTTGTTTCGATTTACTTTAGAATTACTAGATAAGTATGAAGATTGGATTGAAAGTATCTCTTTTGTTTTTCTTTAGTGCGTTTATCGTGTCATCCTGCTCGTCGTCATCTGAGCGTCGGGTGCTATGTGTTGATATGAGAGAGTGCTCTGATTTGGATGATGACTCCCGTTATCAGATGGTGATTTATGATCCTAATGAGCCTGCATCTTGTGATAGTGTGTTTTGGCAGGGCGATAAGGTGATTGAGCATAAGGTGAAGCTGGAAGACTGCCTTGCTTTCGTGGAAGTGGGGGAACAGTATGGTCAAACCGATTATTATAAAACACTTTTCAGGTCAGTGGTTGCGCTCGATGGTGACTATGTTAAAATTAAAGTTGCCGACGATAATTCTGCGTTTTTGTCTGGCAGTCAGTCTAATGAACTTATAAGTAGATTTGTTCATGGATCAAAGGCTGGAATCCTTTCTCCAGATTTGAAAGAAACAGACTATGCAACAAGGCTCCATGATTTTTGTGTAAAAGAAACCGAACTTCATCCGAATGATTTATATGGTGCGTTCATGTATTCCTGGCTGGTTGTGATTAATGTTATTCGAGGTGCCTCTGCTGACGGTGTTGATTGGGGGGATAACTCCCCTGCAGTGTTAGCAGGTGGTTGGTTACACGAGATTGAAAATTCTACAGTATATTCGGTATCTCATAGTGTTGTGGCATTATGGCTTAAATCAATTCTGATAGCCGGTGATATAGCTATACAACCATTTGACGTTGTTGCCTCTAATCTGTCTTTGTCGTCAACTAATGAGTTGTTTTTGTTGAGGGATCTCGAGTCTGCTAAGCCTGAGCCTGATCATCGTCTCCTACAGAGGGATTCAGAGCTTCCAGAAGAAGAGTTTGAGGTAATATATCTTAGGTAATTGCTGAAATACAGAAAAGGGTGCCCGCGAGGACACCCTTTATTCTTGAGTATTGACTATATCTCTACTGATTCTTCGGTCTCATCTGTGGGAAGAAGAGGACATCCTGGATAGTAGGGGAGTTGGTCATGAACATAGTAAGACGGTCGATACCCATACCGAGTCCTGATGTCGGAGGCATACCGTACTCGAGTGCGCGTACGAAGTCCATATCGATGAACATAGCCTCGTCGTCACCTTTGTCCTTGAGCTTCACCTGATCCTGGAAGCGCTCGTACTGGTCGATAGGGTCGTTGAGCTCGCTATATGCGTTTGCAAGCTCCTTACCGCATACGAAGAGCTCGAAACGCTCTGTAAGCTCAGGGTTCTCGCGGTGACGCTTAGTGAGTGGAGACATCTCCACTGGATAGTCAGTGATGAATGTAGGCTGAGTGAGGTGGTGCTCGCAGTACTCTCCGAAGATTGCGTCGATGAGCTTACCCTTGCCGAATGACTCGTCGATCTCTACGTGGAGCTGCTTACATGTTGCGCGGAGCTGATCCTCGTCCATGCCCGCTACGTCTACGCCTGCGTACTCCTTGATTGCCTCGAGGATAGGGAGACGGCGGAACGGTGGCTTGAAGTCAACCTGCTTGTCGCCGATTGTAACCTCTGTCTTGCCGTGGAGCTTGAGAGCGATCTTTTCGAGGAGCTTCTCAACGAACTCCATCATCCAAATGTAGTCCTTGTAAGCAACATAGATCTCCATGCAAGTGAACTCAGGATTGTGAGTCTTGTCCATACCCTCGTTACGGAAGTCCTTAGCGAACTCGTAAACTCCGTGGTAGCCACCTACGATGAGTCTCTTAAGGTAGAGCTCGTTTGCGATACGGAGGTAAAGAGGGATGTCGAGAGCATTGTGGTGAGTGATGAACGGACGTGCTGTTGCACCGCCTGGGATGCTCTGGAGGATAGGAGTCTCCACCTCAAGGCAGCCTGCCTCGTTGAAATACTCACGCATAGTAGCCACGATCTGGCTTCTCTTGATGAATGTATCGCGAACCTGAGGGTTTACGATCAGGTCTACATATCTCTGTCTGTACTTGAGCTCAGGATCTGAGAAGGCATCGAATACCTCGCCGTCCTTCTCCTTCACGATAGGAAGCACGCGGAGTGATTTGCTGAGGAGTGTGAGCTCCTTGGCGTGCACTGAAAGCTGGCCTGTCTTGGTTATGAATGCGAAACCCTTGATTCCGACGATGTCACCGATGTCAAGAAGCTTCTTCCACACTGTGTTGTACATTGTCTTGTCTTCGCCAGGGCAGATCTCATCGCGGTTGATGTATACCTGGATACGTCCTGTCTCGTCCTGAAGCTCACCGAATGATGCGGCTCCCATGATACGTCTAGACATGATACGACCAGCGATGACTACATCCTGGAAGTTTCCGGCTGCCTCGTCAAACTCTGCCTTGATCTGCGCAGCAGATGTGTTGATAGGGAAGAGTGGTGCCGGATAAGGCTCGATTCCGAGTTCTCTGAGCTTTGCGAGTGATTCTCTGCGGAACAACTCCTGCTCGTTGAGGTCCATAATGCTCATAATATATATTTTTGTTGTTTATTCCTAAAATCCCACAAAATTAACAAAATTTCTTTATCTTTGTGTGCTATGGCGGTAGAAAAGATATGGAAATACAAAGAAGTTGCTGATCCTGAAAATGTAAGGCAGCTTGCGTCTGAACTGGGAGTGGACCCCGTGCTTGCGGAACTCCTGGTGCAGCGTGGCGTCCATACGTTCGAGCAGGCCCGCTCGTTCTTCCGTCCAAGCCTTGACAACCTCCACGATCCGTTCCTGATGACAGACATGGACAGGGCAGTGGAGCGTCTTCGTCAGGCTGTCGTGTCACGCGAAAAGATCCTGGTCTATGGTGACTATGATGTAGACGGAACAACAGCAGTTTCACTCGTATATTCATTCCTCAGATCCCACACCAACGCCATCGTAGACTTCTACATTCCTGAGCGCTATGACGAAGGCTATGGAGTCTCATACAAAGGTCTTGACTGGGCCGCAGAAAACGGCTTCAAACTGGTCATCACACTTGACTGTGGCATCAAGGCCAACGAAAAGGTCGAGTATGCAAGGGAGAGAGGCATCGACATGATCATCTGCGACCACCATCTTCCTGAAAACGAACTTCCTAAGGCTGTAGCCGTGCTCGATCCAAAGCGCGAGGACTGCAACTATCCGTTCGACGACCTTTCAGGATGTGGCGTAGGATTCAAGCTCGTACAGGCATACGCTCAGAAATATGATGTGCCGTTTGACAATCTGATCCCTCTCATGGATCTTCTGGTTGTCAGCATCGCTTCAGACCTCGTGTCTGTGACAGATGAAAACCGCATTCTTGCACATTACGGTCTCAAGCAGCTTAATGTAAATCCGCGCAAGGGCCTTATGGCAATGATCCAGCTTTCTGGTCTTGAGCCTGGCCACCTGACAATCGACGACATCGTCTTCAAGATCGGACCGCGCATCAATGCTGCAGGACGTATGGAGACAGGCCGCATTGCAGTGGAACTTCTCACAGCTACAGATGTTGCAACTGCAACACGTATCGGTGCGGAGATCAATGAGCACAATAATGAAAGAAAGAATATAGACCGCCGCATCACCCAGGAGGCTCTGGAGATGGTGGAGTCCGGCAAATGCCTTTCAAGCGGCAAGGCTACAATCGTATATAATCCGTTGTGGCACAAGGGTGTAGTCGGCATCGTGGCCTCAAGACTTGTTGAGGCATTCTATAAGCCTACAATCGTATTCACAAAATCACAGGGAGGATTCGTTACAGGATCTGCGCGAAGCGTCCATGGATTTGACCTCTATGGCGCCATTGAAAGCTGCGCTGACCTTCTTGAAAACTTCGGAGGACACCTCTATGCAGCAGGTCTGACTCTCCGTGAAGAAAACCTTCCGGAGTTTTGTGAGAGAATGGAAAAGTTCATCTCTGATGCCATAATACCTGAAATGCAGACCCCTGTAGTGGATGTGGACACAATGCTGAACTTCTCGCAGATCACACCGAAATTCCTGCGTATCCTCAAGCAGTTCCAGCCGTTCGGTCCTGGCAACAGCGCTCCAGTCTTCCGTACAGACAATGTATATGACAACGGAATGGGCCGCAAGGTCGGAGCAGAAGGCGGCCACCTCAAGCTCGAACTGATCCAGGAGTCGCACCCATACCACCACCTCTCGGCAATAGCATTCAACATGGCCAACTTCTTTGACCATATCAAGGCAGGCAACCCTGTCGACGTATGCTACAGCATCGTGGAAAACTACTACCGCGGCACAGCCAACACACAGCTCCGCATCCGTGACTTGCACGAACGCGAAGAACTGGTATAGTTCTCCACACCTCGGTCACTTTTCCTGTCTGAAACGTCCAAGGTGTCCCCTAAATGGTCTGTTTTGATCGATTTTGTATACACCTCGGTCACTTTTCGATGACTTTTCGACCGAGTTGTTCTAGATAAGATGAAGTATTTCAGAGGCGATTGCCTCGATAGATTTACCGTCCGTATCAATGATGATATGGGCGGTTTTTTCGTATGTTTCCGAGCGCTGGGCCATCAGTTCAGTGATACGGTCATATAGCGGATTGCCACGTCGCTCCGCTCCTCGCAATGACGTGTGTGCTCCTTGCGATGAGGTGTCTGCTACTTGCGGTGACGTGTGTGGCTCTGCTGCTGATGTGCTTGTCTCAGCTGATGACGCATTGGCAAGCATCGGCCTTCCATCAGCTTCTCCAGCCAGATGCTCCATCAATGTCTCGATCGATGCCTTCAAATAAATACAGCACGTCTGCTCCCTGACAATCTCAGCACACTCCTTAGTCATCACTGCACCACCACCCAGTGCTAATATTAGGGTTTGAGATGTACATGTGTCATCAAACTTCTTACAATGATGTTTTTCATCTTCAGGTGATGAGACAGATGTGCGGAATTGGCATTTTCGCTCCTGTGTTTCGGATGTGTGCCTATTGTATGGAAGAGGCATTTTGCCACCCCCGGCTAGGGGGAGGGGCCCACGCAGTGGGAGGGGGCCTCTGGAATACTTAGGCACCATCTCTTTGAGCGCTTCCAGCTCCATCTGACGAAATGCCGGTTCGCCCTCTGTTGCAAAGATTTCCGGAATGCTACGTCCAGCTGACTCTACAATCGCATCATCCAGGTCCATAAAAGGACAGCAGAGCAGCTCCGAGAGTTCCCTCCCGACACTGCTCTTGCCGCATCCCATAAATCCTGTCAATGATATGATCATAGTATTAAGATTGCCACGTCGCTTCGCTCCTCGCAATGACGTGCATGCCTGCCT
>JAFZEP010000017.1 GCA_017560625.1 Bacteroidales bacterium | reverse complement strand
TGCGAAGTCTGACGCAGTTATCGGCAAAAAGAAACGAAACGGGAGCATAGCTCAGTTGGTTTAGAGCATCTGCCTTACAAGCAGAGGGTCGGGGGTTCGACTCCCTCTGCTCCCACTAAAAGCCTTGGATTTTCCAAGGCTTTTTTCGTTATATCCCCCGCATGTCCGCCATGATATAATTGACATAACTGGTTGGCAAAACCATCTTGACCGGAGATCTCTAGTCACAGCAATCCGATAGAATTATATAAGTCATTAGCAGCACTCTATACCACCTATTCCACCTATTCCACCTATACCACCGTGACAGTTTTCAGTAATATTTTGACACGGTGGTATGTTCGCAGGCTCAAATTCTTAATTATTTGAGACCACCGTGACAGTTTTGTACAATATTTTGACACGGTTGGTCAGGATACTCTACCAGCAACCACTTTTGTCATAATCACCAACCAAAAATGTCAATTATACCACGGAAAATGCGGCTCAACGGAAAAAGTAGATATAATTGACATAAAGTAGGCTTCTTGCGATCCTCTTCTGCATTCGGTAACCTCGTTCCACGTGACGTTGCTTCACGTGCAAACCTAAGAGCAGGCCGACATGCAACAGAAGCAATGTAGTTAATCATTTCGTGCTCTCAGGTTCACTCGTGCGCACCTCAAAGCATGCTATGATGCCATATACGGTTTCTGGTGAATAATATCCTGCCTTCAGGTATTGCTGACAATGACAAAAGCTTCACCTGCAGACACCGCCAGGAAGCTTGAATTAGAAAGCATCTCAGAGCACAATACAATGGTTCCTTAGCGCAGCTGGTTTCTGTAATGCCGCCAGGATCAGTTGCATCAGCAGTTGACTGACACGGTACCACCAGCCACTTTTGTCTTATTCACCTACCAAAAATGTCAACTATTCCTCCTCGGCCAAAAAAGAGGCCGGAAACTTGGCCGGACGATCATCAACAACGGATCAAAATGAGACATGGCGGCTAAATTTCGTGGCAACGAAGTCACTGATAGTCAACACGTTAGCGTATCAATGGGGACTAAAACGCCCACCATTAATAGTGCAACCAATTAACAATCAATCACTTAGGCTCCACGCAGTTTTTGAAGGAGAATCATGGGCATCCATCTTATATTTATCTCAACTCTCATAACATCAGCACCCCAACAGTGCAACAGCCTCTGAAACAACGTAGGTACTTCCACCAACATAGACCAGAGCTCTTGAATCCGACGCAGCCAGTTCCTTGGCTTTGGAGAGCGCCGACTCTACAGTATCGCAGCAGAAGACTGCATCACCTTCTCCAAATTCGCATCCGTCCTCTGCCATGACAACCTGTCGTCCGACAGATTCGCAGAAGGCTTTATACTTATCGCAGATTACCGATGCCGCCAAGGCTCGCTTGCTTGCAGCCTGGGTGAAGACATACGTTGCACCTTCCGGCATGAGGTGGATCACAGAGTCGACATCCTTGTCTGCTACTGAACCATAAACGATGATCAGGCCTGACACCTCGCCGGACTCTTTCATGCGCGCCAACTGAGCGAAATTGTATTTGAGGCCATGCTCATTGTGACCGATGTCGCAGATCACATACGGATTGTCGGACAACTTCTCCCAACGGCCTCTGAAGCCGGTTCTGCTTGCTGTATTTACAATAGCATCTCGCAGCGGTAACGAAGCCTCAACGATACACTTTCCCTCTCCCAGCAAACCCCTCTCAGACAACAGCGTCAGCGCTGTCAAAGCAGTGCGGAGATTCTTGCGCTGGTATTCGCCCTGGAGGTCCATGTCGCACAGGATCGCCTCATGCTCTGACCAGAGCATAGGTTCGATCCTGTCGGCGAAGGTCAGGAGCGACATGATGGCTGTTCTGCTACCCATGAACGCGGGCTCTGGAAGATTGGTATACAGCACTTTACGCTCAAAGACTTCATCAGTCTCAGGATGACTTTCACCCACAACAACGGGCACACATGGCTTGATGATTCCGGCCTTTTCAAAGGCCACTTCAGGCAGTGTTTCACCCAGCATGTCGCAGTGGTCAAGACCGATGTTGGTGATGACGCTCAGGACCGGAGTGACGATGTTTGTGCTGTCGAGACGACCGCCGAGACCGGTCTCCAGAACGACATAGTCGACTTCTTGACGTGCAAACCAGTCGAGGGCCATCATTGTGGTGATCTCGAAGAACGACATGTCCAGATGGTCAAAGGTATCACTCCACTGCTGGACGAAGTCCCAAACGTCTTGCTTGCTGATAAGGTAATGAGATCCTTCGCTGCCGCAGGCTGGCAACACCACCCTCATCCTCTCACGGAAGTCGAGGATGTGCGGCGATGTGTAGAGGCCGACCTTGTAACCGGCAGCTGACAAAGCAGAAGCCAGCATATTGGATGTCGAGCCCTTGCCGTTGGTGCCGGCAACGTGGATGATCTTGTAGTTCCTGTGCGGATGGCCCATCAGCTGATCGGCAAACTGCATGTTGGCAATTCCAGGCTTGTAGGCTCCTGCACCCACCTTTTGAAACGAAGGGAATCTCACAAAGAGTTTCCCAAGCATTTCCTCATATAGTTCTTCGGAAAAATTTCCAGTCATATCGAAAATTCGTTTGTTGTCAGCACAAAAATACTTATTTTTACGGACTATATCCATAAAGATAAACTTTTATGAAAGAAAAAGAGTCTGCACTCTATTCACACTACATCATCGACGGCATACGTTGCGACATGACCCCTGCCGAGCTCCTGGATGAATGCATGCAGGACAGCGAAGGTCTGCACGAACTGCCCGAATTCGACGACATCATCGACGAGCCGACAGAAGCCCCGCTGTCAGTCTTTGAGCCGGACAGTGCCATGCATGAAAAGTACCTCGAGCAGACACTCGAGGCATCCACTGCAGAAAGAGAGTTCATGATGCTGTACCCCGAGCATTTCACACGCATGCAGATTGCAAAGGCGCTGCTCGGAAGACTCTGGAGCGAGGGCCACTTCAAGCTTGGCGACCTGAGGATATGGGCCCAGTGGGAATGGAACACAAGACACTTGGGCAACATGGCCGCATTCTACCACAGCGTCATCGCCGCAAGCGACTATATCTATGGATTGGGATCGTCACTCGAAGACTACCTGTTCATCGAAGGCGACGAAACCAGCACAGCCAAATTCTATGCATGGCTGCCCGAAAACGACGAAGAAAACATCTTCAAGACTTCCCCTTACGAAAGCACCCACCCGTGGATCAGCGAGTCCAGAAAATGCCCGGGACAGTTAGTCTGCGATCCGGACAGCTGGATCATATACATCCCGTTCGACACCTGCCGATTCAAGCTCGGAGGTTCACTCCTGGCACAGGCTAACAAAGACAACGGAGGCAAGGCACCGGACATATCCGATCCCGACTACTTCATTGACTGCTACGAAGTTGTGCGTGAGCTTACAGAAGACGGCATCATCATGTCCGGAGCCACAGTTGCAGACGGAGGCCTCATGACCGCAGCCGCACGAATGTGCGACGTATGCGGCTGCGACCTCGACATAAGCGGCCTCGCGTCTTCGTACGGCGAGACCGACACGACAAAGCTGCTTTTCGGCGAAGTGCCGGGTGCGCTCATCCAGGTGAGCAACGACAACTACGACTATGTCGACTCGCAGCTCATCCTTCAGGATGTGGCCTACTACCCTATCGGTCATCCGACCGACAGACACACCACAGTAAAGATAAAGAAGTCCGCTGAAAGCGGCGTTGCAGGCATATTGGCGTCACTGCTCGATCAGGCCAGCGAAGGCGAAGATTAAAAACGGAAATTTCTTTACTGAAATGTCAAGAAAAATCACTAAATTCGCGCCGGATTTTTCAAATCCGTCAAACAGAAAATATTTTCACTATTAATCAAATACTTACAGTTTTATGGAAACTAACAAGAAAAGAGTCTATTGCTTCGGTGGCAAAACTGCCGAGGGTAATGGTACTATGCGTGAGCTTCTCGGTGGTAAGGGTGCTAACCTCGCTGAGATGTGTA
>JAFZEP010000016.1 GCA_017560625.1 Bacteroidales bacterium | reverse complement strand
TGGCACTGAACCTTCTGACGTTCAGACTCTTCAGGATCGTTTCTATCAAGAACAACATATGCATGAACTCCGCGGATACCCATCTCAAGGGCAGCCTTGTATCCCTCAGGCATATGCCAGTAATGGTCGTTGAAAGTGGTTGTGCCGGTCTTGATCATCTCAAGGCATGCAAGTCTTGTCGACTGATACACGAGCTCCTCGTCAAGCTTGGTCTCAATCTGCCAGATTCTGTCGATCCACTCATGGAAGGCAATATCCTCGCCCACTCCCTTCATCATCATCATACCTGCATGGGTGTGCATATTCACGAATCCCGGAACAGCAGCCTTGCCTGTACAATCCACTACCTCAGTTCCCTCAGCGGAAGCAGAGCCGGCAGGAAGCACGTCCGATATATATTCCCCGTCGATGAGAATATCAGAGGCCACACCTTTAAGTTCTATATTTCTAAGTAAAATCTTACTCATAGCTACAAGCGTTAAAAGTTTTCAAAGTTAGACATTTTTCTCATATATCCGCATTAAAAATTCACGCCTATGTACTTTTCAAATTATATTTGACAATTCAAATTAAATACCGTACATTTACTTGGTTTTTGAAACATAAACCGCACGAAGCGCTAACAATTAGAAAGATTTTCACGACAACTGATTGAAAAGTGCTGATAATAAGGATTATACACGAAAATCTAACACACTAAATTTTAGAATATGGCATTCAAAGGAGCAATCGAGGTAGACACAGCTAAATGCAAAGGCTGCGGTGTCTGCGTTGAAAACTGTCCGACCAAGAGCATCGAGCTCTCTAAAATGGTCAACAGCAAGGGTTACAATTATGCCGAGATGGTGGGAGAAGCTTGCATCGGTTGTTCAAACTGTGCGATCGTCTGCCCTGATTCGGTGATCACTGTTTACAGAGTTAAAATCTAAGGGATATGGCAGAGAAAATTCTGATGAAAGGAAACGAGGCGATTGCCATATCGGCAATCCGCAACGGCGCGGACGGATATTTCGGATATCCTATCACTCCGCAGTCTGAAGTGATGGAGACCCTCATGAAGGAAAGACCATGGCTCACAACAGGAATGGTTGTGCTTCAGGCAGAAAGTGAAACTTCTTCAATCAACATGGTATACGGCGGTGCATGCTGCGGTAAGAAGGTCATGACATCTTCAAGCTCTCCAGGTATCAGCCTCATGTGTGAGGGACTCAGCTACCTTGCCGGTGCAGAGCTTCCTTGCGTTATCGTGAACTGTCAGCGCGGTGGCCCAGGTCTCGGAACAATCCAGCCTAGCCAGAGTGACTACAACCAGTGCGTAAAGGGTGGCGGACACGGCGACTACAACGCTATCGTTCTTGCTCCGGCTTCAGCACAGGACATGTACGACTTCGTTGACTGGGGATTCGACCTCGCATTCAAATACCGCACTCCTGTCATCATCCTTGCTGACGGTATCGTCGGTCAGATGATGGAGAAGGTAGAGCTTCGTCCTGAGAAGCCTCGCATGACTAAGGAGGAACTCCTCAAGGTCGCTCCATGGGCTACAACAGGAAAGACAGCTGACAGACCATACAACGTCATCACATCACTCGCTCTCGAGTCAGACGTACAGGAGCGCTTCAACCAGAAGCTCGCTGCGAAGTACGAGGTGATCAAGGAGAACGAGGTGAAGTACGAGGAGTACATGACTGAGGACGCTGAGTACGTATTCGTAGCATTCGGTTGCTCAGCACGTATCGGTGAGGCTGTTGTAGACCAGCTCCGCGAGGAAGGCATCAAGGCAGGACTTCTCAGACCTGTGACCCTCTTCCCATTCCCTACAAAACGCATTGCAGAGCTTTCAGGCCAGGTAAAGAGCATGATGACACTCGAGCTCAACCTCGGTCAGATGGTAGACGATGTAAGACTTGCAGTAAACGGCAAGTGTCCTGTAGGATTCTACGGAAGACAGGGAGGTATCATCTACACACCTGATGAAATTGTAGAGGCGTTCAAGAAGTTCAACAATCTGAAATAAGAAAGACTATGAATATCGAAGACATCAAGAAACCCGAGAACATCGTCTACAAGAAGACCCCTATTCTTACAGACAATGTAATGCACTACTGCCCAGGATGTTCTCACGGTACAGTTCATAAGCTCATCGCTGAGGTCATCGAGGAGATGGGCATCCAGGAGGAGACAATCGCAGTGAGCCCGGTAGGTTGCTCAGTATTCGCATACAACTATCTCAACGTAGACTGGCAGCAGGCCGCTCACGGACGTGCCCCTGCTCTCGCAACAGCAGCAAAGAGACTCAACCCTGAGAAGTATGTATTCACATACCAGGGAGACGGTGACCTCGCTTCAATCGGTACAGCAGAGATCATCCACGCTTGCAGCCGCGGCGAAAACATCGTAGTGATCTTCATCAACAACGGTATTTACGGTATGACAGGTGGTCAGATGGCTCCTACTACCCTCCTCGGCATGAAGACATCGACTACTCCTTACGGTCGTGACGCAAAGCTTAACGGATTCCCTCTCGTGCTTGCTCCAATGATCGCTCAGCTTGACGGAACAGCATTCATCACAAGACAGTCTGTTCACACTGCAGTTGCAGCACGTAAGGCTAAGGCAGCCATAAAGAAGGCATTCGAGTACAGCCAGAAGGGCATCGGCCTCTCATTCGTAGAGATCGTTGCAACATGTAACTCAGGCTGGAAGATGAGCCCTACAGCAGCCAACAAGTGGATGGTGGAGAACATGTTCCCTAAGTATCCGCTCGGTGACATCAAGGACGTATTAAAACAGGAGTAATCATTAAAGCGAAGCGGCTGTAAGTCCCTTCCCCGAAGGAAGGGATTTAGGAATGGGGTAACGTTGACATATTTTCATATTCTGATACAACATTCACTAAACAGTCGAAGTAGCTTACGGTCAATTAAGAAAATAAGACTGAAAATATGAAAGAAGAAATAATCATTGCAGGATTTGGAGGACAGGGTGTCCTTTCAATGGGAAAGATTCTCGCATACTGCGCAATCATGCAGGACATGGAGGTGACTTGGATGCCTTCATACGGTCCTGAGATGCGTGGAGGTACTGCGAATGTCTGCGTAATCGTCAGCGACAAGAAGATCAGCTCGCCTATCGTCACAAAATACGACACTGCCATCATCTTGAACCAGCAGTCACTCGACAAGTTCGAGAGCACAGTGAAGCCAGGCGGTCTCCTGATCTACGATCCAAACGGAATCGTAACTCCTCCGACAAGAACAGACATCAAGATCTGCAAGATCAACGCGATCGACGTTGCAGCACAGGTAGGTAACGCAAAGGTATACAACATGGCAGTCATGGGTGCATACCTCAAGATGAAGCCTATCATCCTCTCGGAGAACATCGACAAGGGTCTCGCCAAGTGCATCCCAGCACGCTACGCCGACCTCATCGCCCTCAATAAGCAGGCTATCGAGGAAGGTATGAAACAGGTAGAGGAACTCTAGGCAAGAAAAGCCCTCAGGCTTTTCGAAGCCCGGCCCGAGCAGGGCCGAAGTTCCCCCTGAAAGGGGGATGTCACATAGTGACAGGGGGTTGAGATTACTAAAACCCTCAGGTTTTTCGAAGCCCGGTCCGGGTAGGACCGAAATAAATAAAACAAAGAAAATGTAAATTTTCATTGTTAAAATACTGGCAAACTGCTTTGATTCGCTCAAATAATTTTGAGAAATCAAAGCAGTTTGCTATTTTTGCATTGATGTACCAAGGTGTGTAGAGATGATAGACAAAGTAAAAGAAAAGATCCAGAAGCTCATAGCCGCCTATGAGGCTGAAAGAGCCGAAAGAGTAAGGCTCGAGACTGAGCTGGAGAAGTCTGAATCTCAGAACCAGGAGTACAGAAAGCAGATAACAGAGTTAGAAAGAACTATTGATAACCTGAGACTTGCTGATGCTTTCAAAGCAGGCAACGCCGACAACACAGAAGCCAGAAAGAAGATCGACAAGCTCATCAAGGAGATCGACAAGTGCATAACATTGATGGAGGGATAAAAATGGCACAGAGCATTACAGTCATGATATCTGGACGCGAAGTCCCTCTTAAAGTCAATTCTCCGGAGCACGAAGAACTGATAAGAAAGGCTGCTGACGAGATCAACCGCAAGGTAAAGTACTACCTTGAGAAGTTTCCGTCCAAGACGCCTCACGAAGTAATGTCGTTGGTTGCATTGAACACAGGCATCGCCTATGCCGGTCTCCAGAAACAGATGGAGATCGTTCTCGGAGCAGAGGAAAATCTTGCTGCCGAGCTCGACGGTTATCTTGAGAATATTGAAAAAAACAGCCGTTAGTTACTTATTTTGCTGAAATCAACGCTAATAATGTAACAGGGAACACTCGGATGGGGAAGACGGACCTAGGTGACCCGCAAGGGGATTCCACATTTGTGGGACGGAGGATTTCTGAACCGCTTTTCCGGAGCCCAAATCTTATTTAATTAAGATTTTCTGTCAAACCAGCTAACGGCTTTTTTATAACCTGAACAGTCTGCTTGCTGAAGCAGGCTGTTTTTTGTTGAATAAACACATTACATATATAACATTAACATTATGAACATTTTAATCTACATCGCGTGCGCAGTGTTCGGTGCTATAGCCGCACTTGCGACCTACATACTGATCCGAAAGATGCTTCTCAAGGGTCAGAAGGAAGAGATCATCAAGAAGGCAGAGCTTGAGGCGGAAAGCATCAAGAAGGAGAAGATCTTCCAGGCGAAAGAAAAATTTCTTTCGCTCAAAAGCGAGCACGAGCAGTACATCAATGAGAAGAACAAGCAGATCAGCGACATTGAGAACCGCTTGAAGCAGAAGGAGAACAGCCTCAACCAGCAGAATTCGGAGCTCGGACGCAAGAATAAAGAAGCTGAAGCCATCAGGGAGAACCTCAAGGCACAGGTAGAGATCGCGACAAAGAAGAGCGAGGAGTATGAGGCTCTTAAGCTTGAGGCAATCAAGCAGATCGAGACCATCGCGGGCATGACTGCAACTGAGGCCAAGAACCAGCTCATGGAAAGCATGAAGGCTGAGGCAAGAACACAGGCACAGGCATACATCAACGACACAATGGACGAGGCTCGCCTCACTGCAAGCAAGGAGGCTAAGCGCATCGTAATCAACACAATACAACGCACAGCATCAGAGACTGCAATCGAAAATGCAGTGACAGTATTCCACATCGAGAGCGATGAGATCAAGGGTCGCATCATCGGTCGTGAGGGACGTAACATCCGCGCGCTCGAGGCTGCAACAGGTGTCGAGATCGTAGTGGACGACACTCCGGAGGCAATCCTCCTTTCAGCATTCGACCCAGTCAGAAGAGAGGTTGCACGTCTTGCACTCCACCAGCTTGTAATCGACGGACGTATCCACCCTGCACGTATCGAGGAAGTTGTTGCCAAGGTACAGAAGCAGCTTGAGGAAGAGATCATGGAGACAGGTAAGAGAACATGTATCGACCTCGGCATCCACGGAATGCACATCGAGCTCGTTAAGCTCATCGGCCGCATGAAGTACCGCTCATCATATGGTCAGAATCTTCTCCAGCACGCACGTGAGGTTGCAAACATCTGTGCTACAATGGCATCTGAGCTCGGTCTCAACCCTAAGGTTGCCAAGAGAGCAGGTCTCCTCCACGATATCGGAAAGGTTTCCGATGAGGATCCAGAGCTTCCACATGCAATTCTCGGTATGAAGCTCGCCGAGAAGTACAAGGAGAAGCCTGAGGTGTGCAACGCAATCGGATCTCACCACGAGGAAGTCGAGATGACTTCAATCATCTCCCCTCTCGTAATGGTCGGTGACGCCATTTCAGGAGCACGCCCAGGTGCACGCCGCGAGGTGATCGAGTCATACATCAAGAGACTCAAGGACATGGAGAACATCGCTCAGTCATATCCAGGTGTAACAAAGACATATGCTATCCAGGCTGGTCGCGAACTTCGCGTGATCGTCGGAGCAGATCAGGTTACAGATCAGGATTCTGAGGCACTGTCAACAGAGATCGCAAGACGCATCCAGGAGGAAATGGTATATCCTGGTCAGGTGAAGATCACTGTTATCCGCGAAACACGTTCAGTAGCGTTTGCTAAATAACAATTCACAATACTATAAACATGAAAAAAATCACGACTATGCTTGCAGCGCTCCTTTCATGCGTTGCGGTTTTAGCCCAGATCGCTCCCCAGAAGCTTGTCACTTGGTCGACTCACATCGAGAAGGCTGATGCTGAGAATGTCTACAGGGTAGTTTTCACCGGTGAGATTGCTGAGGGTTACCACACCTACACTCTTACCGATGAGTTTTCAGCTACAGAGCTTATGAATCCTGAGGTCACAGGAGGTAGCTTGGTAGGTGCTCCGTACGAAATCAGCACTCCTACAGAGGAGATCGACGAGTTCGGAGACATGGCTAAACATTACTACAATGAAATCATCATTGGTCAGAACATCAGACTTGAAGGCGCTGCTGCGGACTTCACAGGAACAATGTTCACCAACACATGTACACACGGCACATGCAAGGCTGAGTACTATGACTTCGAGGTTACCATCACTTCTGCTGACGCAGCAATGACAGTTGCTTCCGAGGGCGTAACAGAGGAGCCGACTGACGGCTCTGCTCCTCTTGACAAGGGAGCGATCTGGGGCCTCATCCTTCAG
>JAFZEP010000086.1 GCA_017560625.1 Bacteroidales bacterium | reverse complement strand
GCTGCGCTTACTCTTCCCTGCTCTGAGAATGTCGGTTTGATGTCTGCGATGAGTGACCTGTCGATTCCGTAATGGTCAAGAAGCATCTGCGCAGGAGCGTCCTCTGCGAAATCCCAAAGCATTCCTTCAGAGAGTCCTGAAACTGTAGTGCAGATCTCACCGCTGAGTTTCATGGCGATGTAGTCGCCAGGAAGCATGATCTTATGTATCTTGGCATATAGCTCCGGCTCGTTCTCCTTTACCCACGCAAGCTTTGACGCTGTGAAGTTTCCTGGAGAGTTGAGAAGGTGTGAAAGGCAGTTTTCATGTCCGAGAGCATCGAATGCTTTCTGACCATAAGGCACTGCACGCGAGTCACACCAGATGATAGACGGACGGAGGACATTCTGATCTTTGTCAACACACACAAGGCCGTGCATCTGATATGAAATACCGATTGCCTTGATGTCTTTCGGATCTGCAGCAGAAGCTGCCATGATGTCCGCGGTTGCGAGCTTGAGGTTTTCCCACCATGAAGATGGCTCCTGCTCAGCCCAGCCTGGCTTAACTGCAATGATTGCAGCTTCGGACTTTGGATAGAATGAAGATGCCACGCATTTGCCTGTCTGGGCATCAACAAGACTCGCCTTCACTGACGAGCTTCCGATATCATAGCCTAAGAGATACATATTATTAGTTTAAGTGGTTGAAATCATACAAATATAAAGAATTTTCAAGACAACACCCATATGATGATGTTTTATTTGAACACGAGGGTGTTGATAATGCAGACAGATTTCTCCGGAACGTCAGATGCAAACTTAAGATATATCGCATGCTTGCCTGTGAGTTCTGCAGCCGCAGGGATGTCAACATGCAGATTCGTTGCTTCCAGAGGCATGTCGGACTTGATCACAGCACTGCCAAGTACCTGGCCACCCTGCGACTCCCAAGGCCTGTCTGCCATCACCGTAATTGTACCGTCCACGCCTTCAGGAATGAGGTTCAGCACAAGCTGGAGATCCTTGCGTCCCTCAGTGAGAGTGAAGTTGAAATATTTATATCCGACGATCGATCCGTCTGTGTTGTTGACAACAGGATTGGTGTTGTTTCGGATTGCGTATGGAGCTTCGAACTTGTCGTCAGTGCCGTAGCCTGAAGCCACATACGATCCGTAGAATATCTTCTTCGGCCACACGTGCTCTGCCGGCCTAAGACCTGTGTACCAGCATGCAAGACCTGCCGAATGCACCTCAAGCGGATTTAGGCCTTCTGTCGCAAATCCCTGTGAGTCGTATTCACCCTCAGAAATCACAACCTTGCCTCCCGGTCCTTCCTCCACGTCAACAGTGATCGGAGCCACCATCGCCTGGCGCGCGAACTCGTCGAGGCCTGTCTGTCTGTGGTAGAACACATACCACTGGCCCGCTATCTCGCAAATGCCTCCGTGGGTGTTGCCGGACACTGTCGCAGATGCTATTACATTGCCGTTTTCGTCGATCTCGCGGCCTCGCGCATCTATAATCGTTCCGCCATATGTCCACGGGCCGAGAGGAGCATCGCTGTATGCATATGCAAGCGTATAGTTGGTTGAAGGCAGTCCGAATTCGCCTTCGTTTGTCCAGCGGCTATATATGAATACGTATTTATCCTTGATCTTGCGGATTGACGAAGCCTCAAAGAAGCGGAAGAGGCTGTCACCCTGGCCGGCAGTGATCATGTCCTCTATAATCTGTGTGCCCTCCTTGACTGTGCACATTGTCTGCGGATCCAGCTCCGCGGCATAAGAGCGCTCGAATCCCCAATAGCCGTATACCCTGCCGTCGTCGTCGACAAAGACAGCCGGATCGAATCCTAGCACGCCTTCAGTGGCGTTTGGATTTCCTACATTCCAGTTGCACACCTCGAAAGGTCCGTCAGGTCTGCTGCTCTTTGCGATCATGTTCTGGCGTCCGCCCTCCTGGTTGTTTGGATAGAGGTAATACATCGTAGTGCCGTCAGGCTCCGTCTTCACAGCTACATCAGGCGCGAAAAGCACGTCTGACAGGCCTTCGGCGCTGAGAGGATTGCCTTCAGCATTATTGGTGACGCGAAATATCTCTCCGTCGTAGCGCCATTCGTTCAGATCTTCCACAGGAGCCGACCAGGCCACGAGTTCGCGGCCGCAGTAGTCTGTAATGCGGGTGTCGTGGGAGCCATATATATATACTCTGTATTTGCCTGGATTGTCGGGATCCTCGAAGACGTAAGGTTCGCCGTCTGGAATATGCTCCCAGAGAGGGAGATAAGGGTTGCCGACAGTAGTCTGTGTCTCTTCTGCAGGGCCGGAGCAAGCGATTGCTGCCGTCATGAAAGCGATTGCGATTCTTTTCATAAGCAAGCATTAAGTGAGATTAACAAATATAGGAATTTTTAACTCATTTGGAACAGATATGAGAAAATGTCAATATAACTTTCTACCTTTACGGAAACAAAAGTCAACCTATAATTATGAAACACTATCTCATGGCAGCGATCGCTGCAGTCATGCTCCCTGTCGCAGCTCAGGCTCAGATGAAGGTGAACGTCACAGTCGACACTGAAATCACCGATGGACAGATAATCCCGAAAGAGATCTACGGACAGTTTGCCGAGCATCTCGGTTCATGCATCTACGGAGGCCTCTGGGTCGGTCCGGAGTCTGAAATCCCTAATATAGACGGCTACCGCACAGATGTGCTTGAGGCTCTCAAGACTCTCAAGGTGCCGGTGATGAGATGGCCTGGCGGTTGTTTTGCCGACGAATACCATTGGACAGACGGCATCGGTCCACGCGAAGACAGACCTAGAATGGTCAACAGCAACTGGGGCGGCACTGTCGAGGACAACTCATTCGGAACACACGAGTTCCTCAACCTCTGCGAGATGATCGGCTGCGAGCCGTACATCAGCGGAAACGTGGGATCAGGCACAGTGAGCGAACTGGCAAAATGGGTGGAATACATGACAGCTGTCGACGGTCCTATGGCAAAGCTCAGAGCGCAGAACGGCCGTAAGGAGCCTTGGAAGGTGAAGTACCTTGGAGTGGGTAACGAAAGCTGGGGATGCGGCGGAAACATGCTCCCCGAGTACTACTCACACCTCTACAGACAATATCAGACCTACTGCCGCGACTTCGACGGCAACAAGCTCTACAAAATCGGTAGCGGAGCCACCGATTACGACTACAACTGGACAGAAGTCCTGATGAAGAACATCGGCAGCCTCATGCATGGTGTGTCACTTCACTACTACACAGTCAAAGGTTGGGAAGGCAGCAAGGGTTCTGCAACAGAATTCACAGACAAGGAGTACTATAACACACTCGGAAAGGCAGTGGAAGTGGAGCCTGTGATCGTGAAGCATATCGCCATCATGGATCAGTATGACCCTCAGAACAAGGTTGACCTTCTTCTTGACGAGTGGGGAACATGGTTTGATGTAGAGCCTGGCACAAACCCAGGTCATCTCATGCAGCAGAACACAATGCGCGACGCGATGGTGGCAGCGCTCAGCCTCAACATCTTCCACAAGTACACAGAAAGACTCAAGATGGCAAACATCGCTCAGATCGCCAATGTGCTCCAGTCAATGGTACTCACACAGGGCGACAAGATGGTACTCACCCCTACATACCACACATTCAGAATGTACAATGTGCACCAGGATGCGACTTATCTTCCTGTCTCATGTGACTCCAAGAAGTTCACAGACAGCAACAACCGTCAGTGTCCGTATGTAGATGCAACAGCATCACGTAACGCCGAAGGCAAGGTTCACATCACCTTGACCAACACAAGCCTTAAGGAAGACGCAGAAGTGACTATTGATCTCAGCGCTGCAGCTCTCAACGGCAAGGCAGCCATCACCGGCGAAATCCTCACATCAGCAGACATCCACGACTGCAACACCTTTGACAAGCCTCAGACAGTCAAGCCAGCTGCCTTCGACGGTTTCAAGGTCAAGAACGGCAAGCTCATCGTGAAGCTTCCGGCCAAATCAATCGTTGCATTGGCATTATAGAAATCATGTCCCTGGCACTGTAGCACAGTCACTGCCAGGGACATATTTTTTATCTTCAAGGTAAAACGCATACGACTGACAATCAGCAACTTATCCGATTAGCCTGCCGCCCCGGGGCGGCAGGCTAATCGGATAAATATCTAATAATCAAAAGTTTACATTTTACCGTAAAACGGCACACGGACAGTTTAGTTCAAGCCGTTTGCGAAGCCGGCGTAGGTGTATTTTCTGTTGTAGTTGGCATCCCATAGGCCGACCGGTTCGCCTGCTCTCCAGAAGCTGTCGTTCGGGCTGTCCTGCGGGCACCACTGGGTGATTCCGTACTGCTGTGCAGGAGGTATGATCTCAAGGTATCTGCTTACGATGAACTCATAGTAGTCTGCCATCGCTCTGTGCTGTCTGTCAGTGAGTTGATTTGTCTTCAGGGTTGTTCCTGCGTTATTGACATAGCCCATGTCAAGCTCTGAAATCTTGACAAGTTTTCCAGTCTCGGCCATCAGCTGAAGCATCTTCACGACATGCTCCTTCTTCTTGGCCTGAGTGGTCGGATTTTCATAGTATGAGATGTGCATCTGAGTGCCGATTCCGTCGATCTTGGTCACTCCGTCAGACTCCCAGATCTGGATCCAGTGAATGAGGCTCTTAAGTTTCTTGTTGTCATCCCAGTCAGACTCGAGATTGTAGTCGTTGATGAAGAGCTTGAGCGGCTCTGTACCGCCGAACTGCTCATAGTATTTGCGTGCCTGAGCTACGACGATGCGCACATAATCTTCATTTCCGAGATAGTCCTGCCAGTAGAAGCAGTCTGCATCGCCATGACTTGCAGTCTGGAGGTCGTAGTAGCCGTCACGGTCATAATCGGCTCCTGCAATCGCCTCGTTCACGACATCCCATGCAGAAACCTTAGTGGCAGTCACCTCCATCATGCCGCGGATCCATCTGTCCATCTCTGCTGTCAGCACCTCCTTCTTCTGCTCCGCAGGCATCGGAATTACCTGATACTGACTACCTTCTGTAGTAAATTTGAAATCATCAATGCAGATATCCCCAGCAAAAGTTCCATAACTGAAAACGAGTCTGGTGCCACCGGCAGCTGAACATGTACATACAATCTCGACCTCCTTCCACTCAGTACCGAACTGGACCGAAGGGAAATCTCCAGCCGACTTGTAGCCGTCAAGAATCTGAAGACCTGCGCCAAGTGTTCCGCTTGCAGATCCTTTGATACGGAAGGTGAGTCTGTATTCCTGGCCGTTGACAAATGCCTGTGGAGAATCATATGCAAACTGCACCTCCCACGACTGCATTGCAGATGGGTTTGTAAGCTTCAGCGCACCGTCCGCCACAGCCAATGTGGAAGAGTTTCCCCATCCGATGAAAGGATGCTTTCCGTCATTGAAATCAGCCTCGACGATCACATACTCGCCCGTATCACCGGGAAGTTCTACGTAAGTGTCCTGGATCAGGCTGTTAAGATAGGCTGGCTGCTGCTGAGAGTGCCATGCAAGGGTATGACCATAGACCGACAGTCCCCTGCTCTGCGCCATTGTGAGGAATGTGTTGACACCCGAGAAGTTCATGGTGCCGTCGCTGCGCACAACCGAGCCATATTTCATTGCGTTGCCCGGAGTCATCTCATCGAAGTTGGCACCGGCAAGATCATAAAGTTTCGACTGCTGTCCGTCAACTGCAACTCCCAGTATGAATGAAGGATATGCCTGTCTGTCGACATAGTTCTTCAATGGCTGATATATGCTCAGGTCGGCATAAGGGTCTGTCGGCGTGGTTCCGGGGCCGGTCCCTGTTCCTGGATTTGGCTTCGGTGTTATCGGTGTGTCCGGATCTACTTTAGAGTCACATGCCACGAACATGCCTAGCATAAGCGCAACGCTCAGAAATCTTGTATAAATCGAGTTCATCATAGTGTTAATAATCAAGGCAAAGTTATAATATTTTATTATATTT
>JAFZEP010000015.1 GCA_017560625.1 Bacteroidales bacterium | reverse complement strand
GCCTCCATCTGCTTTGCCGGATCAGACTCCGACTCCACATATGCCTTCCAATCTGCCTGGCAGGTATGCACTCCGCCTCCGAGGACAACCATATACTGCATCTTCTTCTCGTAATCATAACGTCCCTTAGTCTTGGACTTATAGTCAGCATAATTGTAGTCAGAAAGACGGTAGCGTGCAAACACTCCCATTCCCACGGCATTGATAGCCTCGTTAGGGAGTTCAAGTCTACCATTTGAGAAATGACGGAACATCACGTCCGCTCCGATTTCCCATCTCTTTCCAACGTGAATCTTGGCAAATGCACCCGCTCCGAAATATGCCATGAAAGGAGAGCTCAACCAGTTGTTTCCCGGATTGTCGATAGGGTTATATCTGCCAGGATTGTATGTTGCACCGAAATCGAGCTGGTAACCAAGAGACACAAGCTTGCTTCTATACAGACTTCTCTCGAATGATCCGACGATCGAATAAAGGTCAGGGAATCTGGTCTGATCCACAAACTGAAAAGATGACATTCTTGCGAGGGAGAAGCCTACGCTCAGCATCGGATAACCGAAAGCCTCAGCATATTTGCTTCCGTCTTCAGGATTTGTCTGGATTCCGAGGGCAGCCTCGTATGTCATGTAACCATTGGAGTTCAGTCCTGGCCTTGTCTTCTCGATGTCATATCCATACCATCCGTGTGCGGAAACTGACAGGTCGGACTTACCGATCTTCTGTGCGAAAGAAGGCACAGAAAGAAGAATTGCAATGAATAAGGTGAATATTTTTACTTGTTTCATCATATGTCAAAATTTGAGCGCGCAAAGATAGGCAATATTTTCATATTGCAAATGTCACATGATTATAATATATTTACAAGTTGATATCGAACAAACCAACAACCACATAACATTTATGAAAACTTTAAAATCTATTCTCGCTGCCTTGGCAATGACAATCGCAGCGACCGCAGGCGCTCAGACGCTCAAGATGGAGCCTCAGGTAGTGGAGGTTACCACAACTGAAATTTCGGCTGTTGTCAGCCTAGTTGTAGTGAAACCTGAGATGAAGATCGACAACCTCGATCCGTCAGTGCTCACAGTCAACACAAACGGCAAGGACCGCAACGTCCTCCACGTATATCCTTGCGATGCAAGAGGAGCATACAACCCTGTGGGCGAATATCTCGCACTTGGTCTTGACAAGGTATCCGGTTGGGGCACAGGCATCTCAAAGAGCAGACAGGGCGGAGTTTGGAACGAGAACTACGCTGTAAAAGTGGCTTTGAAGCCAGGCAAGACTCTCAAGGTCGGAAAGCAGAAATTCACAGCCATCGAGTGCGAGACAGAGAAGGCTCTCGAGGATTTCCTCTCAGAGGCTGACTATTTCAACAAAGGCACATTTACCGGCCGCAACACCGGCAAGCCAGGTGATGTAACTCTCACTTATGCTTCTTACGAGCCATGGTCACTCAAGGCTGACGGCGTAGCAAACCCTCTCGTAATCTGGCTTCACGGCGGTGGAGAAGGTGGAATTGACGTTTCAATCACTCTCCTCGGAAATGAGGTGGTTTCACTCATCCGTCCTGAGATCCAGTCACACTTCACAACTGAAGGCGGCAAGACAGGTGCATACGTTCTCTCTATCCAGTGTCCTACAATGTGGATGGGAACATCAAAGGGATTCGGCCACGGCGAGTACCCTTCACTCTACTCAGACGTCCTCAAGTCATGCATCGACGAGTTCGTTGACCAGCACCCTGACGTAGACCGCAACCGTATCTACCTCGGCGGATGCTCAAACGGCGGTTACATGACTATGCAGATGCTCATCCGTCACCCAAGATACTTCGCAGCAGCCTACCCTACTTGCCAGGCTTACACTGACTCCAACATCTCAGACAACGAGATCAAGGCTCTTGCTGAGGAGAACATCTGGTTCGTACAGTCATACGACGACACAACAGTCGACGCAAAGACACACTGCATCCCTACATACCAGCGTCTCATGAAGGCAGGCGCAAAGAACGTATGGATGTCTATGTTCGAGTCTGTAGTCGGTATCGATGATCCAGGCATGCCTATCATGGGTCACTTCGCTTGGTGCTACGTATTCAACGATGCAGTGACAATGTCACAGGAGCAGACAGACGGCGACGTGGTTCCTAACAACAACGGCGGCGGTACAGTAGCCCCTCAGGGCCATGCAAACCTCTTCGAGTGGATGAACGCCCAGGTCCTCACAGCACCTGAAATTACAAACCCAAGATGGTAAACTAACCAAAGTATTATAAAACACAGTATGAAAATTAAAGCAATGATGATTTTGGCAGCTGCCGCTGTTGTCTCATGTGGTCCCAAGGGCGACCCACAGCTCGGAAAGGACTCGATTGACGAGGTGATCGGCGCCATGACAATTGAAGAGAAGGCACACCTTCTCATAGGTACAGGTATGGCAGGCAACACCGGAGACGACCCAGTCATCGGTATGACGCAGAATATCGTACCGGGCGCAGCAGGTACGACTTACCCGATCGAGCGCCTCGGTATCCCTGCAATCGTTCTCGCTGACGGTCCTGCAGGACTCCGTATCAACCCTACACGCGAAGGCGATGACCAGACTTACTATTGTACCCATTTCCCTATCGGTACCCTCCTTGCTTCGACATGGAACCAGGAACTCGTCGAGTCGGTAGGTCAGTCAATCGGTAACGAGGTTCTTGAGTATGGCGCAGACGTACTTCTCGCTCCAGCACTCAACATCCACAGAAATCCTCTCTGCGGACGTAACTTCGAGTACTATTCAGAGGACCCTGTAGTCAGCGGTAAGATTGCAGCCGCTTACATCAAGGGTGTACAGAGCAACGGCGTAGGTACATCAGTAAAGCACTTTGCAGTAAACAGCCAAGAGACAAACCGTATGTCAAATGACGCTCAGGTTTCCCCACGTGCCATCCGCGAAATCTATCTCAAGGGATTTGAGATCGCTGTAAAGGATGCAGCACCTTGGACTGTGATGTCATCTTACAACTACCTCAACGGCGTATATACATCAGAGAGTCCTGAGCTCCTTACTACAATCCTCCGTGATGAGTGGGGCTTCAAAGGTATGGTAATGACAGACTGGTTCGGCGGTACTGATACAAAGGCTCAGATGATTGCCGGAAACGACATGCTCCAGCCAGGACGTGACACCCAGTTCACAGACCTCGTTCAGCTCATGACTACAGGAGAGATCGACATGGAGGTAATCGACCGCAACATCAAGAGAATTCTCGAGCTCATCCTTCAGTCACCTAAGTTCAAGGGTTATGAGTACAGCAACAAGCCAGACCTCAAGGCTCACGCTGAGGTTACAAGACAGTCTGCTACCGAGGGTATGGTTCTTCTCAAGAACGACAACCAGACTCTCCCACTCGCAGCTGATGTAAAGAATGTTGCAGTATTCGGTAACACAACTTACAACTTCATCGCAGGTGGTACAGGTTCCGGAAACGTAAACCGTGCTTATACAGTATCTCTTCTTGACGGTCTCAAGAACGCAGGTTACACTGTGGACGAGTCTCTCAAGGCAACTTACCAGGAGCACATCGCTAAGGAGCAGGCAAGAATCGATGCAGCAATCGACCCTAACGACATGTTTGCAGCATTCTCACCTAAGCCGCTCCCGGTAGAGTTCCAGCCTAGCAGAAAGCAGCTCGCTGAGATGGTGAAGAACAATGACGTAGCCCTCATCACTATCGGCCGCACATCAGGCGAGTTCCTTGACAGATATGTTGCTGACTTCCACCTTTCAGAGGCTGAAAACAAGCTCATCAAGTCTGTATGCGACGCATTCCATGCAGCAGGTAAGAAGGTAGCGGTTGTCCTCAACATCGGAGGTGCAATCGAGACAGCATCATGGAAGGGCATGCCTGACGCAATCCTTTGCGCATGGCAGGCAGGTCAGGAAGGCGGCAACAGCGTTGCTGACGTCCTCAAGGGTAACGCTTCTCCTTCAGGTAAGCTTACAATGACCTTCCCTGTAAACTTCACAGATCACGGTTCTTCAGCTAACTTCCCTATCGACGAAGTTGCCAACACAAACATCATCAACAACAAGAAGACTTCTTTCGACAGAAAGAATGTAGACTACACTGTTTATGAGGAAGGCATCTACGTAGGTTACCGCTGGTTCGACACAAAGAACATCGAGGTATCTTATCCATTCGGATACGGTCTTTCATACGCCACATTCGAGTATAGCGAGCCTACAATCAAGGCAGGTGAAAACGAAACAACGGTATCAGTTGTAATCAAGAACACAGGTGCATACGCAGGTAAGGAAGTAGTCCAGCTCTACGTATCTGCTCCTAAGGGCGCTCTCGACAAGCCAGCACAGGAACTCAAGGCGTTTGCAAAAACTGCAGAGCTCATGCCTGGCGACTCACAGATGATCACATTCGTTATAAACAACGAGGATCTCGCTTCATTCGATGAGGCACAGAGCGCCTGGGTTGTTGACGAAGGCACATACAACTTCCATATCGGAGCATCTTCACGCGACATCAAGGCTACTCTTGCTGCTGATGTAAAGGGCTCAGTCAAGAAGGCACACAACGTACTCAATCTTCAGAAATAGACAATTTCTGACATACAAAATTCCCCAGCAATGGAAATACCGTTGCTGGGGATCATTATTTTAGGGTAAGGCTATTTCTTGAAAAGTCTCTGAGCCTCGTCGTAGAGATTGATCTTCCATGTATACCAGGTGTGTCCCTCGCCTACTTCCTGATATTCATACTTCAGACCCACCTCATCAAAGAGTTTGTTGGCCTTCTCGCCTGAGATGTAGGTGATGTCTGTCTTGCCTCCCTGAGTCATCACGAACTCCTTGCAGTTCTTGTTGATGATAGGAGCATGTTCCTTGACATGAAGTCTCTCAGCCTCCTTCTCGATGTCGATTCCAGGATTGAAACCGCCTGAAAGGCACCATACATAACCGAACTTGTCAGGGTTCTGGAAGATGACCTCGAGAGTCTGGATTCCGCCCATCGAAAGACCCGAAATCGCTCTGCTGTTCTTGTCTGTACGCACTCTGTAGTTGCTCTCGATGAAAGGGATCACGTCATTCATGAGATCCTTTTCGAACATAGAGATGTCGCATGCGCCGTTAGGCATCACAACGATCATCGGCACCATCTTGCCATCTGCCAAAAGGTTGTCGAGAATGTTGCCCGCGCAACCTGCTGTCGACCATGACACATCATTGTCTCCACCGCCGTGAACAAGGTACAGAACAGGCAACTTAGCCTTGCCAGCCTCATAACCAGCAGGCGTCCACACTCTCATGGTTCTTGTCTGGCCAAGAGTTTTGCTCCAATATGAACGTACTGCCAATGCACCATGCGGAATCTCCGGTTTATATGAGAAGAACTCATCACCGGTCGGATCGATCACTGCAAGAGCCGATCTCTGGCGCACATCCTCATTCTTTGGGTCATACACGGTCACACCGTCAACCACGAAATTATATCTGTAAGCACCCGGCTTTGCATCCTCGATACGGAAAGACCACACGCCATCCTTCTGCTCAGGAACGAGCGGCTTGCCCCATGGAACGATGTCACCGGAAAGTCGTACATCCTTTGCATCGGGAGCATAAATGCTGAACAATGCGCTGCCGTCAGGAAGCACTCTCACGCTCTGAAGTGTGTCATTCGGAGTCCTTTTCCATTGGAACTGCGCACTTGCATTGAAGCCGCAGCACAGAAGCGCTGCAACTGCAAGAATAGAAAGAATCTGTTTTCTCATCTGTCATTGATTAAATGGTTACCAGACTAAGACCATATTTTACTCATAAAGTTTAAAAGACGTCCGTACATTCATGTATTTTTGATAAATTCGCGAAGAACTTATAACCGCATAATTATGAAAACATCGATCAGAAAGGTTCTGCTGCTTATCACAGCAGTAGCAATGACAAGTGCGACACTCTTTTCTCAGGAGATGAGTTCGCTGATGTTCAGAAAACCAGTGAAGTCGCCTGAAGTGACAGAAAAAGGCGTGACATTCAGATTCAAAGGACAGAAGGCACGCAAGGTGCAGGTATCAGCCTCATGGCTTGGATACACTCCTGCAGAAATGGAACAGGGACCTGACGGAGTCTGGTCAGTTACACTCCCCACACCAGGCCCAGAGCTATATACATACACATTCGTAGTTGATGGAGTAAGCATGCTGGACCCTTCAAACGTAGTGGTGCAGAGAGATGGTTCCAGATATATGAATGCCGTGCTTGTAGAGGGCGGACATGCCGACTGTTACAAGCAGTGCGAAAAGCCGGGCAACCTCGAGCAGGTGTGGTATCATTCCGCTGAGAACAACATGATCCGTCGTCTCTTCGTCTACACACCATACGGATATGACCCAAAGAAGCCTAAGGTAAAATATCCGGTTCTTTACCTCCTCCACGGTGGTGGCGGTGATGAAGATGCATGGACAACTCTTGGACGGACATGCCAGATCCTTGACAACCTTATCGCACAGGGAAAGGCTGAGCCGATGATCGTGGTCATGCCTAACGGCAATCCTTCACAGTATGCATCCCAGACTCTCCAGATTCCGGAGAAGAAGATCGAGAGAGAGTATGCTTCCGGTTTCAACAACTACACATCCCTTGCAGCTGACATCATTCCATTCATCGAAAGCCGTTACAATGTAATCGCAGGCAAGAAAGGCAGAGCAGTAGCCGGCCTTTCAATGGGAGGCGGACAGTCATTCTATATTGCATTCAACAATGTAGACAAGTTCTCTGCTGTCGGCGTATTTGCATCTGGTCTTATCGGAGCATCTGCAATCGGAGGCGAACCTTTTGACGCTGAGAAAGAGATCCCGGGCATGCTCAGCAATCCTGCAAAATTCAACAAGTTCGATGTGATCTACCTTTCATGCGGCGAGCAGGACAACCGCATTGACGGCATGAAGGAGTTCAAGAAGATTCTAGACGAGAAAGGCTATAAGGGCGTTGTCTGGGAGCAGTGGCCAGGCGGACACGAGTGGAAGGTATGGAGACGCGACCTCGCAGCATTTGTACAGCTTATCTTCAAGAAATAACCCATCATGAAAAGAATTCTTTACGCCGTATTAGCATTGGCTGCCTTTGCAGCATGCCAGAGCAAGCAAGTCGAAAACGAGCCCGAATACATCGTCCAGGTATCACTGGGAGGATGGCACCATCCGGACTACACAGCCGAGCAGATCATTGGCAGAATCGACACTGTAAGCAATATGATTCCAGTTGGAAAAGTCATCATCGGATGGAGTCTCGATAAAGAAATATATAAGGAAGTGGGAAGCCACCTGCATTCGAAAGGCATCAAGATGCTTCTATGGCTGCCTGTATTTGCAGAAACAGAAGAGATGTGCGAGAGTTCTGCCGCTGTTGACTTTTGGGGTGCGATTCCAGCGAACTATGACCTTGCAGCGGGAGAGGGATTCCGTTTCAACTGTCCTTCAGACCCGGCAAATGCAGCAAACGTCGTAAAGATATATGACGACCACTTCAGCGACTGCGGATTTGACGGCGTGTTCCTCGACCGTATCCGCACCCAGTCATTCGTAAGCGGAGTGGGCGGAGTGCTCAACTGTGGCTGCGATCTGTGCAAGGAGAAATTCATAGCTGAAGGTGTAGACCTCGAAGAAGTAAAGGCAGAATGGGAAGCCAAGGGTGACAGATTCCTTTCAGTCACAGGATACACCCCAGCAGAAGGTTTTGCGTTCGAGAATCCGGTTGCAGAGAAATTCTTTGAGGCAAAAGGACACATTGTCAGCGGAGCAGTGGCAGAGATCGCAGATGAGTTGCGCAGCCGCGGACTTGAGATCGGAATGGATCTCTATGCTCCATTCATGGCCCCGTTCGTAGGACAGGACTACGAGATTCTCGCCGCTCATGCAGACTTTATCAAGCCTATGCTCTATCGTCAGACATTTGCTCCTGCAGGCATGGGATTCGAGTACGACCTCCTCAAGAACGCAGCTCCACAAGCTGAAGGATATCCTTCCTTTGAAATGGATCTTGACTTCCTCAATTCACAGCTTGAGGCTATGGAGCCATATTCATGCGCAAAGTTCCCGGGCATCGAGATCAACTACCGTGAAAACGTCGTTCCGACATCGCCTGAGTATGTTACAGAATCATTGTCAGCCGTGACAAGTCATGGATTTGAAGGTACAGTGCTTTCATGGAATATAATGGAGGCTCCACTTGCCCATCTGGATTGTCTGAAATAACTTGAGATATGAGCAGCAGACCTGTCAAGCAAAGAATCATCAAGGTTTTCATTTCATCAACCTTTCGCGACATGCATGCCGAGAGGGACTATCTGAACAAATACGTATTCCCGCGCGTACATGAATATTGCGATGCACGCAAGATCGAGTTCTACCCTATCGACCTTCGTTGGGGAATTCAGGAAAAAGACAGCAGGAATGGTCTTGTGATGTCTGCTTGCCTTGAACAGATAGATGATTCCCGTCCGTTCTTCATCGGAATACTTGGTTCGCGTTACGGCTGGATACCGACCCAGCAAGAGGTGGACAAGATGCGAGCTTCTGTCGGGAAACAGAAGCCGTGGCTTGCCGAAAAGATAAAGGAGCACGCCAGCATCACAGAAATCGAGATGGAATACGGTGTGCTGCAGAACAGCAGGATAGCGCACGCATGCTTTCTCATGCGTGACAGCTCGGTGCCGGTTCCGGAGGACTTCAAGGAGCCTGCGGGCTCACTTGAAGAGGCCAAGCTCAAAGAACTCAAGAAGAAAATCAGAAATCAGGGAAAGCACTCTGTCTACTCATATGACTCGCTGGCCAGATTCGGTGATATCGTATATGACAACCTGATGCAGATGATAGAATGCGAATTCCCGTCAAATTCAAAAGACAAGGAAGAGGCATTGATCTCCAGACATGAATACGTGCTGAACAGACGTGCGGACAGCCTCTGCAACTTGCCGACTGTAACACAGAACTGCATGCAATGGATCGAATCAGGCAAGCAGTATCTTCTCGTGAAAGGAGAGTCAGGCTATGGCACTTCGACCAGTCTTGCCATAATGGTCAATCATCTGCGTCAGAAATATGTCAGCAAGATCATATACTATGACTTTGAGGAGGAGAACATGAACGGCAAGATCATAGACAAGTTCCTGCAGTTCATGAACCGCAAGTGCAATGAACTTGATCCGGAGAAATGGAGTCTCATTGCTTTGGACAACTGCTCTACCCTGAGCCTTACCGACTCAAGACAGCTGATAGCATGGATGTCGTCACTTCCCGCAGCTACCCATGTAGCTATAGCGGCTGCTATCGGTTCGCCTGTGGAAATCATCAGCAGCTTTTATCTCCAGATGCCGATAATTACGATACACGGATTGGAAGAAGACAACAGAAGGGAATTTATCCGAAACTATCTTCGCAAATACGGCAAAGACATTTCCGCAAGCCAGATCGAGACAATTGTAAAGGACCCGAAATCTACAGATCCTACGTACCTTACATGCATCCTGAAAGACCTGGTGAATTTCGGATCATTCGAAAACCTGGACAGTCACCTTGAAAAACTGATCAAAGGTTCAGAATTTAACGACACCTTCACGATTGAGTCCGGAATAGTGGCAGCCCGTGAGGACCTTTCCAAAGTCGAATGCTATGATGATTTTGGAAAAGCCATGGTCCTGGTGGCCCAGATGAACAGGACAGGTATTTCCGAGCGTGACATCTGCACGATTGCGGATATCCCTTCAGGAAAGTGGGCCGTCATACGTCCATATGTCATGAAATGGTGCAAGGGAAACAAATCAAAACTCGTACTCATCAAAACAGCATGGGAACAGAGCATCAAACTACTATGGCCTACCCCATGGCAATCTAAAGTCGGAATCGAAGCCATCGAGTGGTACCTTGCCAACAGGAAAATCCTAGCTGCAGCCAATGCAGCAATGTCTATATGGTCATACATATGGCATCTGCCGATTGACAATGCAATAGGAGAAGAGGGATACAAAACGTTCAAAAGAAAGATGTTCGACCTGGCGTGCTCTCCTGACGTTGTCTTGGGACTTGACCAGCAGAGATTGATATGGCTGATGAGACACCTTCTGATCAATCATGACATAGACACTCCAAGCGGATGCTTCGGACGCAGCATGAACGAACTTTCGCATGAAGAAAAGGTGGAATACTATACCCGCATGGTGCAGGTAATGCAGAATCTGAACAGTGGTCCGGATGAGGAGTTCTGCCAAAGGCAACTTGCTGATCTGGCAAGGCAGAAAGGACTAGAAGGCAAGGCCATTTGCTACGAGGCATTGGGCTATCTGGCCATAGGAAAGGCGAAGAAAGCCATTGAGATCCTGAAACCATTGATAATCAACGAAAGACCAGCATTCTCACTTTTCCGTCCGAAAAAGACATATACAATCCAGGAGAGGATCATCAGCATAATGGCCATTGCCATCTCATGCAAGGCAAGCGTCCTGTCTGGTGACAATAAGGCAGCTTTGGCCATGGCCAAAGAGATGATTGCAAAAGCTGATGAGATAATTGACCTGACGTCTGACGATGAAGACGCTCCGGCAATAATAAGGACAGTGTTCGAAGCCACGATCGACTACATGTCTTTGGCATGTCACACCGAGAATCATAATGCTGCATTTGAAGTATATGATTTCCTCAGTGAATACAGACAGATGTTCTGGGAGCTTCTGAACCCTGAATATTGTGCAAAATTTGTCCACTGCTGCTCGATAGTATTCCTTTTCTGCAGCCGCATCAAGGAAGAGAAGACAAAATACTACGAGCATTCATACAACGAATCCTACAATACAGAAAAACTTGCATGGCTGGCCGGAAAAGAGTACATGCAGAATCAGGCTGCCATCATAGGCGACTACATCTACTTCAAGGTAAATGGCAAGTACAAGAAGAGCAACCGACAGATTTATGTAAACTCATACAATCCTCCGATGAACTACACACGGACTCTACAACATAATCCTCTCAAGAAGTTTGATTGGAATACAGTCGATGCAGAAGTCAGAAAATATATACTGACAGAACGTGATTTCTACCGGAAGCTGATACATGAAATGCAGCCGGACTGATTTCCTATAAAACACTCGCAATCAAGAACATCAGGCTGAATATCAGCAGATTGACTGCTGTCTTGCCAAGGAGCGGATTCAAAGCCGCTCCTTTTGTTTTGCGTAGCTGTAGCCAGGTTCTGACATGAAGAATCAGAAATATGGCAGGCACAGCCAAAGCCCAAAGAGGAAGAAGTGACCAGACATGATACATGATTGCCATTGCTGCAATGCCTGTAAGGAGATATGCCCCACTCATTGCTCTGCGTCCGAAAATCACTACGGTAGTGCGCTTCCCTACTGCAGCATCGTCTTCCATATCCCTGTAGTTATTGACCACCAGCACATTGGCTGCCAAAAGACCTACAGCAACGGAGGTCATCAGGACATCACAAAGAGAAGTCCACGAAGCTGTCTGCAGAAAGCATGTCAGCGTCACCGGGACAACTCCAAAGAAGATGACCACTGCAACATCTCCAAGACCATGATGAGACAGAGGGTATGGACCGGCACTGTATGCCAATGCAAAAAGCACGATCACAATTCCCACAAGCAGCAGCCACCAAGGGCCAAAATACAGCATTGCGCAACCGACTGCAACGGCAAAAGCAAGGGTAATATATGTGGCGGCCTTCATCGCTCCGGGAGAGATCTCACCTTCCGTAACGCTGCGGCGGAAACCAGCGCGTCCTTTCTTGTCTATGCCGTTCTTATAGTCATAATACTCATTCGCAAAATTGGCAGCAATCTGAGCAAAAACGGCAAAGAACAGGCAAAGAACAGCAGGGACCGGCTTGAACGAATCCAGCAGGAATGCGCATCCGCATCCTGCTATGACTCCAGCCACACTCACAGGCAGAGTTCTGAGCCTCATTGCTCCTATCCAAGCCTTGAGCATATTACTTCTTTTTGCCGACATACATCCTGCAGATGCCCATAGTAAGAGCTTTGTGTTCCACCACGTCGAATCCGGCAGACTTCATCATCTCCATGAATTTTTCAGGAGCCGGGAAGCGGAGGACAGAAGCCGGAAGATACTCGTATGCGCCACGATTGCCGGACACAAGCCCACCTATAAAAGGCAGGATCTTGAGGAAATACAGTTTGTAGCACCAGCGTAAAAACGCATTGGATGGAACCGACAGTTCGAGAATCACACATTTTCCACCGGAAGCAAGGACACGGTACATCTCGCCCAGACCGAGTTCAAGATGTTCGAAATTACGGACTCCGAATCCGACGGAAATGCGGTCGAATGTGCCCTCTTCGTAAGGCAAAGCCTCGCAATCAGCCACATGCATTTCAGCCTTGACACCGCTTTTTGCTATTTTCTCAAGTCCGACTGCAATCATTCCTTCCGAGATGTCCACTCCTACAACCTCACTGCCTTGGGCAACCTTCTTTGCGATCTCAATGGTGAAATCTCCTGTTCCGCAGGCTACATCAAGCACCTTCAGAGGTCTCTTCTCATCTGCCAGTTCGCGCACTGCCTTCTTTCTCCATCCCTTGTCGATATTGAGAGAAAGTATGTGATTCAGTTTATCATAATCGGGAGCGATGTTGTCGAACATCTTCTTTACCCCTTCTTTCTTTGCCATGATCAGTCTTGTTTTCTTCTTATGATATATACATATGCGAGCAGGATGACATTCATCAGCAGAGCATACATTATGGCAGGAAGTGCCATTTCACCGCTCTTGAACACAACTCCTGCAAGCATGATGGCCTGGGCGGCGTTCTGCATGCCGACCTCAATGACTATAGTCCTTCTTGCCGCACCGCTCAAACGTCCTACACGCGATAGTCCTGATCCGCATAGCATCGCAAGAAGAATCAGCAATGCTGCAGAAAGTCCAAGAACCTTGAAGTTCTGCGCGATCTGCTGAGGATACTGAAGGAAAAATGTCGCAGCGAGAACCATGAGTGCAGGGAACGCAGCCTTGCCAAGGACATTGCGAACCTTGACTGCAGCCTCAGAGAAGAAATGTCTGAATGCATATCCCAGAAGCATAGGCACAAAGACAAGCACGAAGTTCTGCACGATCAGTTTACCAATAGGCAAAACGATCTCAGTGCCGGACATTAAAGAAACCTGTGTGGCGGTAAAGCTCATGATCACAGGCAATGTGAAAAGTGTTATGACGCTGCTCAATGCGGTGAGCGTCACCGACAAGGCAACGTCACCCTTTGCAAGCATAGAAAAGACATTGGAGGAACTTCCTCCCGGGCAGCATGCTATGAGTACAAGACCCATGAAATACACAGGAGGGAGATTCAGCATCCACGCGAGGGCAAAAGCCACAAGCGGCAGCACAACGATCTGCCCTAGCATTCCCAGAAGGACAGCCTTGGGATTGCGGGCAATATCAGTAAAGGCCTTCTTATTCAGATCGATGCCCAGAAGGAACATCAGAACGATAAGAATCGGCATTACAATCCATATTGTATTCATAGCTTAAACCTCCAGGAGACTTGCTGCAAGACCGTCAGCACATTGGATCAGGCAGCACAACGGCGCGATGTCTCTTGCAGCCTGGAGGTTTGCTTTCTGCTCAGCGCTGTGGAACGCAAGTTCCCATGCAGCCATATGCCATCTGATGGCAAGCATCTCGTCCTTTGTCAATCTGAGGCCGAGGGTAAGGAGCATGATCACTGACTTTTCGCCATGCCCAAGCGGCAGGCCTGTGTAGTCCACATCATATCCGGGAACCTTCTCCCACACGCCCTGGTCATTCTTTCTGTTGAGCAGCGTCTCCTTGTAGATGTTTGACTTGCACACATCATGAAGCAAGGCTGCAATTACAACACTGTCCTCCGGCAACTTAGCGGCAAGCTCTGGTTTCATGAGTATCATCTGCTGACGAAGCATGAGTGCTGTGTTGCAAACATTCCATGAATGCTGCATAAGGCCACCCTCGACATTAAGATGGAACCTTGTTGAAGCCGGAGCCACGAAAAATCCCAGACGGTCAAGGTGCTTGATCACATTCTCAACTCCGTCTCTGCCGGTGGCGCGAAGTTTTTCAATAAATCTCTCTTTCAGGTTTTCCATTATAGTATGACTTGTCATTTGCGGTTTAACGGATGCAAATTTAGCAATAAGTACGTCATATCACCGTTTACTTTGAACTAATTGCGACATTAAGACTAAAATATTGAGAGAAAAGAAGTACCTTTACTGAGTTAATCGGACCAGATATGACTGACTCACAAATAGTACAAGGAATTCTCAATAACGACGACAGGGTCTGGAAGCACATCTACAGACAGCACAGGTCACATTTTGTGGCAACGCTCCGAACTAAGATCTTTGCTCCCATGCTTGTGGAGCAGGACTGGGAAGACATCTTCCACGACTCCTGCATCGTTCTGATGAACAAGGTAAAGGACGGCAGCTGTGAAGCCACCCGTGAAGGCGGCATCTTCTGCTACCTGGTGGAAATAGGCAAAGGCACTGCCATGAACCTGATGCGCAAGAAGCGTCAGCACGACGACAGGCAGCAGGACGCCATCGCCAACAGCCTGCACAGGCAGGACGGCGACTATGATATGACTGCAGAAGAAAAACAGAAAGAGCAGGACGCATTCCTGGACAGAGTGTTCGACGCGATCCCAGGCGACTGCAAAATGCTGCTCAAGGCATTCTACTGGGACCATAAGCCTATGGATGAGATCTCAAGCATGATGGGACTCAGAAATGCCGACACAGCAAAAACGAAAAAGAACAGATGTATGAACAAGTTCAAGGAAATAGCAGCCATGCTTCTTGAAAGCGACGAGTTCGCTGAAGAGGCCGTACGTGCTTCAGTCGAAAGAGCCGCCCTGCGCGAACTGCTCAAGGAAGAGAGCATCATGATGAAAGACAAGAGCATCAGAACAGCAGCTCTTGACATAGAAGACGAGGAGGAGAAATAATGAAGGAAAGACTTGCCAAAGCAGGTTATGCACTTTCCACAGCACTGTTTGCAGTTCTGGCAGTGCTGTTTTTCTTCGTAGCAGTCAGATCGTTCATTGATAATGTGATTTACATGCACAATGAGGGAATGCTCTTCGCCGTAACTAACCGAGACGGTTCGTACAGCGGAGGCTATTTGGGCATTGCATGCGGCTTCGCTGCCTACCTGCTGTACATGTGTACACTCATTATCCCACGCATCAGGCACAACATGAACTGGTTCATGAAGTTTACCCACGAACTCACGCACACACTGCTGGCAGTCGTCTTCTTCGCAAAGATCCGCGAGTTTGTAGTCAAGGAGAAGGAATGTTATGTAAACTACCAATCAGGACCTCTTGGATACGTACCGATCACACTGTCGCCCTACTGCATTCCGATCTACACATTCATGGTGTTCCCGTTCAGATTTGCAGGCCAGAACAACTTCATGCTGTTCTTTGACTTCCTGATCGCATTCACATATGCCTTCCACTTGCACTCATTCATCAAGCAGACACGCCTCAGTCAGTCCGACATCGAGAACTGCGGTCCTGCAAGATCGATAGCATTCATCTCGTTTGTCAACCTGGCGGTACTTTCGCTGATAATAGCAACCCCAAAAGGCGGAGTACTCAACGCAATCATCAGAGTATACGGCATGTATCCTAAAGCTATCCTGGTCAACGGATGGTCGTGGATAACAGACATTATAAATGTATTTTCACTGCTGTCCCGTTTAAACTAACTCATACTGAATAAGTTAGGATATTCGTCAGTAGAAACGGAATTTTGATTTTTGTTAAACAATTGATTTATAGGCATTTTCTCAAATAACACAAAACCTAACGTTTGAGAAATTGTATACAATGATTGCTCTAGCCCTAACTTTTTCTTGGCAAGTGCAAGAATGAGGAACGAGCATACTGCAATCCAAATTTGAGTATAGACGGCATTCTCCGAGG
>JAFZEP010000085.1 GCA_017560625.1 Bacteroidales bacterium | reverse complement strand
TCGACACTTACTTTTGCAACTGATGAAAGTCCGCATGATAATACCGGACCTGCAAAAGCAGAGAGCTTCACAGCATCAAGATCATATGAATACTTTACGAGTACCGGAATGTCAAGATAGGTTTCGTTCTCGGAGGCTTTTACCTTTACTCCGAGAGCCTCCTCAGATTCATGATCACCAGCGTATGAAAAACGCAAACCAGGCTGAAGACCTAATTCACCCCAGCTTCTTTCAAGGAAGTTGATGCCATAAGTGGCTTCAACATAAAATCCGTTAAGTGCGCCAGACTCATCCTCATCCAGTGCTTTCTGAACATTGTTGAGCATGTTATATCCGACACCTACGCCAATCTGGGCGTTTGCTTCAACAGCAAAAAACATTACTGCCGCAGCGATAATCAAATAAACATTTTTCATACCAATTGAACTTTAGTTGTTTAATTGTTCCAAAGGTATAATTTTTATTAATTGTTTCAAAGTCTTGCCTTTGGAAAGCCAACGGCGGACTGGTTCATCATAGAATTTAAGGCATATATGCATTCTTTGTGTCCTGTGCAATTGCATCGACACCTGCGAAAAGGAATGCGCAAACAAAAAAGCACCTCTTTGGGAGATGCTTCATTGTCTAACCTATCAAGGCAATATGCCTATCTTACTTTGTCAACTTTTCCTTTGCGTACTTGACCGTCAACTTGAAGGTCTTCTTGTTTGAAGAAGGTGCGTCATACATCGCGTCTGTCATGATCTGCTCACAGATCGAACGGAGGCCACGTGCTCCGAGCTTGTTCTCCAGAGCTGTGTCGACGATGAGGTCCAGCACCTCAGGTTCGTAAGTCAACTTGATGCCGTCGAGCTCGAACATCTTCTCATACTGACGCATGAGAGCATTCTTAGGCTCAGTGAGGATCCTCTTCATCGCTTCCCTATCGAGATGATCAAGATATGTGATCACTGGGAGACGACCGATGATCTCAGGGATGAGACCGTATGCACGAAGGTCCTGAGCCTCAACGTACTGGAGAAGATTCTCCTTGTCCACCTTCTGTTTGTCCTGAGCACCGAAACCGATCACCTGAGTGTTCAATCTCTGTGCGATACGACGCTCGATGCCCTCGAATGCACCGCCGCAGATGAACAGGATGTTCTGAGTGTTCACATGAAGGAACTCCTGCTCCGGATGCTTACGTCCTCCCTTAGGCGGTACGTTCACAACGCTACCCTCAAGAAGCTTGAGCATAGCCTGCTGCACACCCTCTCCCGACACGTCACGGGTGATTGAAGGATTGTCGCTCTTGCGGGCCACCTTGTCGATCTCGTCAATGAACACGATACCACGCTCTGCCTTTGCAACATTGAAATCAGCCTCTTGAAGAAGACGTGTAAGAATGCTCTCCACATCCTCTCCCACATAACCGGCCTCAGTGAGCACAGTCGCATCCACAATAGTGAAAGGCACGTCAAGAAGCTTAGCGATAGTCTTGGCCATCAATGTCTTACCAGTACCGGTAGGACCCACCATGAGGATGTTTGACTTCTCAAGTTCGAACTCATTGTCACCGGCGAGATTGTTGTTCAATCTCTTGTAGTGGTTGTACACGGCAACAGCAAGAAGTTTCTTTGCACGGTCCTGACCGATCACGTACTGATCAAGGAACGCATGGATATCCTTTGGCTTGTGCTTTGACTCCACATTCTCCAAAGGCTTGTTTTTGCCTGCCTGTGCCTCGAAATCCTTAAGATAATCGCCGGCCAGCTTCACGCAGTCTGTGCAGATGCATGCGTCAAGACCCTGCAGGAGGAATGGAACCTCATCCTCAGGCCTTCCGCAAAACATGCAGTATTGTTGTTTGTTCTTTGAAGACTTTGCCATTATTTCTTAGGTTTTCTAGTAAGAATCTCATCGATCATTCCGTACTCCTTCGCCTCCTGAGAATTCATCCAGAAATCACGGTCGCCGTCGGCATAGATACGCTCGAGAGGCTGGCCAGTGTGATCAGCAATGATTGTGTAGAGTTCCTCACGGATCTTCTCGATCTCCTTGGCTGCGATGAGGATGTCCGAAGCCTGACCCTGAGCGCCACCGAGCGGCTGATGGATCATGACTCTTGAATGCTTAAGAGCAGAACGCTTACCCTCCGCACCGGCGCAGAGAAGCACAGAACCCATTGATGCAGCCATACCTGTACAGATTGTAGCCACATCAGGCTCGATGATCTGCATAGTGTCATAGATGCCGAGACCTGACGAAACCACACCGCCAGGAGTGTTGATATAGAGAGAAATATCGCTTGTCGAATCAGTCGATGCAAGGAAAAGAAGCTGTGCCTGGATGATGTTAGCTACGTCCGAATCAATTGGAACGCCCAAGAAAATTATTCGATCCATCATAAGACGGCTGAATACATCCATCGAAGCGACATTGAGCTTTCTCTCCTCAATGATTGTAGGATTGATGTAGCCATCCATTACAGACTGATACTTGTGCATAGTCATCGAGCTGATGCCATGCTCCAACACCGCATATTTCTGAAATTCTTTATTCATAATTTTTATTTATAAATTGTTGACCTTATAATTTCATTGTCACAGATCCTTCGGCAAGGTCAGGATGACATTTTAACCTGAGCTCAGGATGACAGTGAACAACTATAGTACGGATAACTATATGATTATGTTACCGCATATATAAGAAAGACCGGCCTTGCGAGCCGGTCTCAGGTCGAAATTATTTCAACTCGCGGAATTTCTCAACAGAGATCTTCTTCTTCTTGAGAGTAACAACCTCACGTACAGCAGCGAATGTCTTCTCGTTCTCTACCTGATCGAGAATTCTTCTGCCCTGCTCCTCCTGTGAAAGGATGTTCTTAGCGAATGCCTCAAGCTGCTCCTCTGGAACGTTGTTCATACCGTACATAGCGAACTGGTATGCTGCGAAGCCCTTAGCGCTAGCGAGAAGATCAGCCTCCTCAACCTTAACACCATACTTCTCCATGAGGTAGCCACGTACCATCTGCCACTTGTAGTCAACGATGAAGAGATCCCAATCCTTCTCGATGTCCTCCATAGTGAACTTACCGTCGTTGATAACGTAGATCCATCTCTTGAGGAACTTCTCAGCAACTGTAACGTTTGCCTTCTCAAGAAGGAATGCTTTAGCATCCTTCGAGAAACGGAAATCAGCCTCCTGAGCGTACTCAGCGCGGATTCTCTCCTCAACCTTAGCGTCGAACTCAGCCTCAGTCTTAACACCGAAGATCTTCTCGAAAGTCTCCTCAGTAAGAGGTGCGTTAACGAAAGTCTTGACGTTCTTTACAGTCATCTTGAACATTGGATCGAGAGTAGCAAGCTCCTCCTTGCCAACCTTGAGCATAGAAGCGCGGTCAGTCTCGTTCTCGAATGCCTCGTTTACGTTTACGTCGAGTACGTCGCCAGCCTTAACACCTACGAAAGATGCGCGAGCTGCCTCAGCAACGCTGCGGAGAGCTACGTAAGTACCCTCAACCTTCATGTCGCCCTGCTCGAAGTCAACGATGATGAAATCGTCAGCCTTAGCAGCCTCACCCTCCTCGAGTGAACCGTACTGCTTGAGAAGGTTGTCCTTCATCTCGTTCTTGGCAGCCTCAGTTACAGTGATTGTGTAGTAAGTAACCTCATCCTCCTTAGAAAGCTCGAAAGAAATCTCAGGGTTCTGAGCGAGGTCGAACTTGAATGTGAACTCGCTGCCGTTCACCCACTCGTTCTGGATGTGTTCCTCGCTTGGAAGTGGCTCACCGAGAACCTTGAGGTTGTTCTCATGTACGAAGTTGTTGAGACCCTCTGAGATAACGTCGTTAACTGCGTCAACGAGAGCGTTCTGGCCATACATCTTCTCTACGAGAGACATTGGAACCATACCTTTTCTGAAACCCTTGATGTCAGCCTTCTTGCGGAAATCAGCAAGTTTCTTCTTGAATGAGTCTGCGTAATCCTCCTGTGAAATAGTGAGGGTAAGCTCGAGATTAAGATCGTCGATTCTGTTCTGTGAAATATTCATATTCTTTGTTTTTAATTATTATCGTATCAGATCCTTCGACAAGCTCAGGATGACATTTGGAGCATCCTTCGGCAAGCTCAGGATAACGTCCCTCGCATACGCGCGGGCAATAAAGGCCGCAAAATTAATCATTCTGCGTGAAATTTCAAAATATCATTTTTACGAAGGCTTATTGAGCTTCGGATACTCGATTCTCGAGTGGTAGACCTGCTGCATGAACGACTTCATCACACCCCTGATCGTATTGAGCTCCTTGAGAGTGATGTCGGCCTCGTCAAGCTGACCGTCATTCGCCTTGCCGTCGATGATCCTGTCCACAAGATTCGAAATACTCTCCTCCGAATAGTCCTTCAGGCTGCGCGAAGCTGCCTCCACACCATCACTCAACATGAGGATCACCTGCTCCTTTGTGAGCGGCTTCACACCTTTGTAGTAAAAGTCTGCCACATCCTGCGGATCTCCGCCGTCATTGAGATACTTCGTAAGGAAATATGAAGCACAAGTCGTACCATGGTGACTTACGATAAAATCCTTGAGGACTTTAGGGAGGTTGTGCTTCTCAGCAAGCGCAAGTCCGTCGGTCACATGCTTTATGATCAGCTGAGCACTTTCCCTCGGAGTGAGCGTATCATGCACCTTGATGCCAGGAGCCTCATTCTCTGTAAAGCACTGAGGATTATTGATCTTTCCGATGTCATGATACAGAGCAGCGGCTCTTACCAAAGGCACATTAGCCTCGATAGATCTGGCTGCGGCATCAGCAAGATTCATCACCTGAAGAGAATGATGGAAGGTTCCAGGAGCCTTGTCTGCTAGCATGCGGAGCAGAGCGTTGCTGGTGTCACTCAACTCGACAAGCTTTGCAGGAGACACCAGTCGGAACATCTTCTCGAAAAGATAGATCAGAGGATATCCGGCAATGGCGAGACCTGCACCGAGAGCAATATAGAACACCTGCTGCCAGTTGACCACGCTGTCGAACATCAGACAGAATCCAAGCCACACCACAACCATCATCAGATAGATCATGAACGAGCCCACAAACTGCTGCCATCCCTTGTCGAGGTTCTTGAACACGTAGAGACTCATTATTCCCGCAAAAAGATGCATGAAGAAGATGTTCACCGTACCAGAGGCCACAATCAGGAGAGGTAGCATCGTGATGAAATACATCGCCACAACAAAAGTCTTCCTAAAAAACGCCACCATCAGCATGCACATCAAGCTGTAAGGCACCATATAGTAGAGGTTTACATCACCTCTTCTGTAGAGCAGGAATGTAATCGAAGCAAACAGCACATACAGCAGCAATGCATACAGATACCTGTTGTAATTCGAGAATATGCTGTAGTCTGAAAAATACATGGTGAAGAAGAACATCAGCACCATGAGAGCTGCCACGATGAAGAGGCCGAGCCAGAGGAAAATCTCGTTTCCGCTGTAGCCCACGCTTCTGTCAAACTCTGCCTTGTACGAATCAAGGAGGTTGGCAATGCTGTCAGTCACAAGTTCACCTTTCTCTACAATCACCTCTGAACGACTGATGTAGTTGCTGGTGTATGAAGGATAGAAGATCTTATCGACATACTTCTCATCTGTGACGATGTCGTTGTATTCCAGATCTGGGATCAGCAGGTCATCGAGTCCGAGGACAGCATAAATGGAATCTACATTATACCCGGCAGCTCTGAGGGAAGACCTGATGTATTCATGTGCCGAGTCCAACGTATAGACCTCACCCACAAGCAGTTTCTCCTCCTGAAATTCATTCACGTACACAGCGCAGACAGCATCCTGATCAGCATCCTGATAATAAGCCGCGTCTGCGGGACTGAATATGCCCTTGGAATAGATCTGCGTCAGAATAGAGTCCTGCAGCATCTCTACAGCTGCTGCAGCAGACGCCACAGACACTTCCGCTAGACTCTCCTTCACCGACTCTTCAACGCTGTCGATCCTGTCGAAATAAGGCATCTTGGCCGCTTTGACAGAGTCCTTCTCAGACTGCAGCTGGTCGGCAGTCTTAAGGATCGGGAAGTCATACTCTGCAACGAGAGTCTCATACATCCAATACTCGCCCTTCTTGTACTCGTAGCCGAATCTCGGGCTGCGAGGCAGCATGAAGACGAAGAATATGAGAGTCACAGCCAAAGGCAGATACACCTTATAGCCGCGAGGCAGTTTTCTTAATGTCATAATCAAACACTATTTCATAACAAGCGGACTGAACTTGTACCTGTCCGCAATATATGCATCGATATCATTTTCATGAAGCAGTTCCACAAGTCTGTAGGCCACTGCATAGGCATGTTTCATGCCGCACACAGACACCGAAAGTTCTCCCCTGTAGGTAGTTACGGTCACAGAGACAGTCTTGCCAGAAGACGGGATCACCGGATAGAACTCAGCCACCAGACGCTGCATGCTCTCAGGAAGAATGACGTTTCCGATGCGGCAGATGTCGTAGGTCGAGCGGCGGTTTGTGCTCTCCTGCAGGCTGGTGAAAGCGGCATCAAGACCTGCCAGTGTGTCGGCTGAGTCGAACGCCTTCTCAATGTCGGAGATCTTTCTCTGAGCGCTATACGCCAAGGTGTCATTCTTGAGCTGAGCCTCCAGAAGTTTCTTCTGCGACATGAGCACGGTCTTATATGGATAGTCCGCAAGATTACGGTTGTATGCCAGGAAGACCGGAGTGTAATATGGCCTCATGGATGCCGAAGGATAATAAGGTCGGAGGTTGATCTGCACAGAAGCCACCACATATTCTCCTGCTGCAATCTCATCTGAGAAAATCTCATTGATCGCATGGGAGAGCATCGGAGCCATGTAGGTCACCGGAATGTTCGCCAGATCAAGATAGTCCTTCTTAAGCTTGGCAATCGGCACACGCACCTGCACCACCTCCTCTTCATCGGTCTCTACTGCCTGAGGGACAAGAGCTTTCGCATCCATATACCAGACCGGACGTGAAGCGGATTTCTCCTGCATCTTCTCCATAGGATCTTCTCCCTCAGCATCGAAATATTCACCTGAAAGAAGCTTTACAGAGCCGTCGGTCTTGACAGGATAGCCAGAAAGTTCAAGATATCTCATGACCAGAGCCTTCACGAAAGCCATCATTCCGAACTCATCCGCCAAAGCCCTGTGGTAGTCCACATAAAGATGCTTGTGGCAATATGACACTCTGAAGAGATAGCCTCCAAGACGAGGATCAGAAATGTCTGAAGGCATGTCTGCCCATGCCTCGAACACAGGCACCGGAGCGCCAAGAGACATGAATGTCCTCCTCTCCCCCTCCTCTACAAGACTTACAGCCATCTGAGGGAATCTCAGGACAGCTTCAGAGAGGGCCTGACCCAAAACAGCAGGGTCAATATGCATAGTCAGTGCCGTCACGATGCGTGACGACACTGATGCATCGGCGTGAGAGCCGTATAAGTATGTTTGTCCGCAAAGGGACGGAACGAGATTAAGCATCGATGTTTGCATAATGAGCATTCTGCTCGATGAACTCACGGCGTGGTGGCACATCGTCACCCATAAGCATTGAGAATGTACGCTCTGCCTCGGCAGCATTCTCGATTGTGATCTGACGGAGAAGGCGCTTCTCAGGGTCCATTGTCGTAGACTGGAGCTGCTCTGCGCTCATCTCTCCAAGACCTTTGTAACGCTGTACGAATACTCCCTTCTCTGAACCCTTGCCAAGCTGGAGGGTCGCCTCCTTACGCTGAGCCTCTGTCCAGCAGTAGACCTCTTCCTTGCCCTTCTTCACGAGGTAGAGAGGCGGTGTTGCGAGATATACGTAACCGTTCTTGATGAGGTCCTGCATATAGCGGAAGAAGAATGTCAGGATAAGTGTTGCGATGTGGCTTCCGTCCACGTCGGCATCGGTCATGATGATCACCTTGTGGTAGCGGAGCTTGCTGAGGTTCAATGCCTTGCTGTCCTCCTCCGTACCCACTGTCACGCCAAGAGCTGTGTAGATGTTTCTGATCTCCTCGCTCTCGAACACTCTGTGCTCCATAGCCTTCTCCACGTTGAGGATCTTACCTCTGAGCGGAAGGATGGCCTGAGTTGCACGGTCGCGGCCCTGCTTTGCAGTACCGCCCGCAGAGTCTCCCTCGACGAGGAAGAGCTCGCAGATCTCAGGATCGCGTGAAGAACAGTCTGCAAGCTTACCAGGGAGGCCGGCACCTGACATCACGGTCTTGCGCTGTACCATCTCACGTGCCTTGCGGGCAGCGTGACGTGCTGTTGCAGCAAGGATGACCTTCTCGACGATCATCTTAGCCTCTCTTGGGTTCTCCTCAAGGTAAGCCTCGAGAGCAGCCGCTGTAGCCTGTGACACTGCTGAAACAACCTCACCGTTTCCGAGCTTGGTCTTTGTCTGACCCTCGAACTGAGGCTCAGCAACCTTCACAGACACCACTGCTGTAAGACCTTCGCGGAAGTCGTCAGCCGCAAGCTCGAACTTGAGCTTAGAAAGCATGCCCGCCTCTGCCGCATAGTTCTTAAGGGTTCTTGTAAGACCCATCTTGAAACCCTGAAGGTGTGTACCGCCCTCGATAGTGTTGATGTTGTTTACGTATGAGTAGATCTTCTCTGTGTAGCTTGTGTTGTACTGGAGAGCAATCTCGATCGGAATGATCTTGTCTGTCTCGAGGTAGATAGGAGTCTCGATAAGCTTCTCAGAACCACCATCGAGATACTCTACGAACTCACGGAGACCCTCTTTCGAGTAGAAGACGTCGCTTCTGTAGTGAGTTGTCTCGAGCTCGTTTCCGTTCTCGTCAACGTCGTTGATGAGGGTTCTCTTGTCGGTAAGAGAAAGGTGGATGCCCTTGTTGAGGTATGCAAGCTCACGAAGACGAGCTGCGAGCGTGTCGTACTTGTAGACCTGTGCAACCTGGAAGATCTCAGGATCCGGATGGAAGGTAACGATTGTACCTGTGTCCTCAGCCTCGCCTACTACCTCTACCGGCTTGTATGGCTTACCTTTCGAATACTCCTGCACGAAGACCTTGCCCTCACGGTGGATCTCAGCCTTGAGATAGTCTGAAAGGGCGTTCACGCAGGACACACCGACACCGTGGAGACCGCCGGACACCTTGTAGCTGTCCTTGCTGAACTTACCACCGGCATGGAGCACTGTGAGAACGACCTCGAGAGCTGAACGGTTCTCCTTCTCGTGCATTCCTGTAGGGATTCCACGACCGTTGTCCTTTACAGTGATCGAATTGTTCTCATTGATAGTTACCTCGATGTGCGAACAATAACCGGCGAGAGCCTCGTCGATAGAGTTGTCCACTACCTCATACACCAAATGATGGAGACCTCTTTCGCCTACATCACCGATGTACATCGAAGGTCTCTTTCTTACGGCCTCAAGGCCTTCCAGCACCTGGATACTATTCGCGGAGTACTGCTCCGCTGAAGAGTTGTTGATTACTTCTTCGCTCATTATATTTCTCTTTCTTATATTCAAATAAATCGGACAAATTTAATAATAATTTATCACAAATTCAAGCAAATTCCGACAGTCAGATTCGCTCCTTTTTCAGCATAAAGAGGGTTGCGTTGAATTGTCATGTTCAGAAGATTTCCACCACGCGCCCACACTGAAAAATCGCGGCTGAACGCATACTTGAAATTCACTCCAAGATCAGCATATCCAGGGATTACAGCAGCCTCAGGACCAGGAGCTCCAGGAATCTTCACACACACTGATCCATGCCTTCCGGTCGAGAATACGCAGTCCACTCCGGCAAAGATCCTCTTCTTCCAGTTATATTCGAAACTTACGTCTCCGGTCACTGCCGCAGGAAGGAACAACACCTCCTGTGCGTCCAATCCCCAAGCGTATGTATATCCGATGCTTCCATCGAAACGTACAGCGTCAGTAAGAAGGAGCCAATCCATGGCAGCGAAACACTTCTGATATGCAGCATAGCCAAGTCCCGGACGGTAAAGACGCTGTCCGTCAATCGGATGCGTCGTAAGAACCACAGCATCAAGGACACCGCTTGAATAGTTTGCATAGCCGCCGCGGAGGTTATAGCTGAACACCGAACCGATTCTTCCTTCAGCACCCAAAGTCGCGGAAATGCGCTCAGAACTGATGTTTGTCAATCCTTCCCAGTACACATCGAAACGTGTATCCACATGACGGTTGCTCTCCAACAGAGATGCATAAGTGTTCAACCTGCTGCCGCCACCAATGCGTGCATAGAGGTTCATCGCGTCCTTGACCACAACATAGTTTACCTTCACGTCAGGGCTGACATAATGGCCATGCGAGTTGACTCTCACACCTGCATCAATGCCAAGACGGCCTTTCGACAGCACATAATGAGGCATCACAGAAAGCAGCCACCTGTTTCCAAACGCTTCCCTGCCAGGAGCAGAGCCACTATAAAGGGCAACATCCGCCTCAAGATCGACAAGCACCTGATGGCCACCGGCAAACACCTGTCCAAGTACAATGTCTGCATCGATGACATGCTCGCCAAGATAGTCCTGGCCATAAAAATCGTAGTCGAGCTTGTCCTCAGCGAATCTGTAAGACGCAGCCACATCATACTTGAAATGCGGCACATTCTTAGGCTTTGACGACACACCGAGTCTGACGTCCAATGCGTCATACATGCGCGTCTTGCTCATATCCTTTGAAGCAAGGCCGTAGTAAGCCACGTCAAAGCCTGCAGAAAGGGATTCAAGTTCAAGCCTTCCGTCCACTCCGGCCCTTGACATGAAGTCATATCCGCTCCACTTTGCATTCCTGTCTCC
>JAFZEP010000084.1 GCA_017560625.1 Bacteroidales bacterium | reverse complement strand
CGTGACCTGGGCAGTCAACGTGTGCGTAGTGACGGTTAGCTGTCTGATACTCAACGTGAGCAGTGTTGATAGTGATACCACGCTCTTTTTCCTCTGGAGCGTTGTCGATAGAGTCGAATGAACGAAGCTCTGAAAGACCAGCCTTAGCAAGTACAGTTGTAATTGCAGCTGTCAAAGTAGTCTTACCGTGGTCAACGTGGCCGATTGTACCAATGTTAACGTGTGGTTTGTCTCTTTTAAAGGTTTCTTTAGCCATATCTTTATGTATTTAAAGTATATATACAACAAAAAAAGCAGAGCCGGTGGCGAGAATTGAACTCGCGACCTCTTCCTTACCAAGGAAGCGCTCTACCCCTGAGCTACACTGGCGTAGTTGGAGCGGAAGACGAGGTTCGAACCCGCGACCCTCAGCTTGGAAGGCTGATGCTCTACCGACTGAGCTACTTCCGCTTGTGTCATTTCGAAAAATTGCTTTTCAAAAGAAAAGCCCGATCTCAAATCGGTCGGGCTTTTGTGGGAGAAGATGGATTCGAACCACCGAAGGTATAAACCAGCAGATTTACAGTCTGCCCCATTTGGCCACTCTGGTATTCTCCCAAAATTCCTAAGAACTTTTGAGCCGATGGAGGGAATCGAACCCACGACCCCGAGATTACAAATCACGTGCTCTGGCCAACTGAGCTACATCGGCAATATTGTTTCCCGTATCTTGAGAGCGCTTCTCTTGATTTGGGATTGCAAAGATAGGTATAATTTTTATATCTCCAAAACTTTTTAATCTTTTTTTGAAAAAATCTACATTTCTTTTCGGATTGTAGCTTTTAACTGGCCCTTTGTCAATCCGCACTCCTCTCTGAGCTCCTCCTGAGTACCCTGGGCGATATATCTGTCAGGGATTCCTACTGGGACAACTTTTACAAAAGGATGCTTTGCAGACACGTATTCCGCCACTGCTCCATGAAGTCCTCCCATCACAGTTCCATCCTCGACGGTGATTATTGCCGTATGGCCGGCACAGATCTGGTCAATAAGCTCTGTGTCGAGCGGTTTTATATACCTTATATTATATACAGAAGGATTTTCTCCTGTCTCCGCACCGAGTTCTGAAGCTGCTTCAAGGGCTCTATTGGCAGATGGACCCGCACAGATCACTGCGACCTTGCTTCCATCCATAAGCTTTTCTCCCTTTCCGGCCTCGATTTCTGCATATTCGTGGCCTTTCCAGTCGACACCTTCGCCATATCCGCGCGGATACCTTATAATATAGGGGCCGGTTGCCGAAAGCATTGCCGAATACATCATATCCTTGAGCTCGATCTCATCCTTCGGCGCCGCAATCACAGCTCCCGGGATACTTCTGTAGATCGACATGTCATAGCAGCCATGATGTGTCGCTCCGTCCTCTCCTACCAGTCCTCCCCTATCGAGGCAGATGACTACAGGAAGCTCCTGCAGAGCCACATCGTGGATGATCTGGTCGTATGCTCTCTGCGAGAATGACGAATATATGTTGCAGAAAGGCTTCATTCCGCCTGCCGCAAGACCTGCTGCGAATGTCACCGCATGCTCTTCTTCGATACCGACGTCGTAGAATCTCTCAGGCATTGCCTTGGCAAGCATATTCATGCCGCAGCCTGAAGCCATTGCTGGAGTAATTCCGACAATCTTATCGTTCTTTCCCGCGAGATCGAGAAGAACTTCGCCGAAGACGTCCTGATAGCGGCTGACAGTTGTGTCTGTCTTGATTCTTTCTCCTGTTTCAGGGTCGAACGCGCCCGGAGCATGCCAGACTGTCTGGTTTGCCTCCGCCGGTGCATAGCCCTTACCTTTCTTTGTGAGAGCATGAAGGAGAAGCGGACCGCCCAGTTCCTTGAGTCTGTTCAACGCATCGATTACCTGAGCAATGTCATTTCCGTCAATTGGACCGAAATATCTGAATCCCATGGCCTGGAAAAGATGGCCGCCGCTGCCGCTGACAAGGTGTGACTTTGTGGTCACGACGATCTTCTGGATCATTTTTCTGAACCAATTGTCACCGAGCCTGTCCCAGATATGCTTCTTTGCCTTGTTGTAGCGCGGGTTGGTGGTCATACGGAGGAGATAGTTGTGGACTGCTCCTACGTTACGGTCTATCGATATGTTGTTGTCATTGAGAATGACGAGAATGTCGGTTTTGCTGGCGCCGGCATTGTTAAGGCCTTCGAATGCAAGGCCTCCTGTCAGGGAACCGTCGCCGATAAGGGCGATGGACTTGCGCTTCTGTCCCTGGAGTTTCGCCGCTTCCGCAAATCCGAGAGCCGCAGATACCGATGTGGACGAATGACCTACGCCGAATGCGTCGAATTCGCTCTCCGAACGTTTCGGGAAGCCGCTGATACCGTCCTTTGTACGGTTGAGCTTGAACGCTTCGCGTCTGCCGGTGATGATCTTATGCGCATATGCCTGATGACCCACGTCGAAGACGATCTTGTCTTCCGGCGCGTCGAACACATAATGAAGGCCGACGACGAGCTCGACTGCTCCGAGGCTCGGTCCGAGATGACCCGGATTCACCGCGCAGCACTCGATCATATACTGACGGATTTCCTGACACAGCGTACGCAACTCATCCATACTGAAGCCTTTAATATCGGCTGGAGAGTTGATCCTATCGAGAATTGTATATGTTGTATCGGCCATCTGTCACTTATGTTTGAATTTGCGAAGGTACTAAAAAACGCTATCTTTGCAAAGATTTCTCCATTGGCTTTGCTCTGCCAGAAAGGAGTCTAACGAATTAATCAATCTATCAGATATTATGACACAGACAATCAAAAAGTACCTGAACGACAGCTTCGCCGCAAGGTGGACAGCCCTCGTTCTCGTTGCGTCCATGATGTTCTTCGCATACATGTTCGTGGACGTGCTGTCTCCGCTCTCAACATTGCTGGAGACTACAAAGGGATGGTCTGCAGAGGCTTACGGCACATTCTGCAGCTCAGAGTATTTCCTTAACGTATTCGCATTCTTCCTCATCTTCGCAGGTATCATCCTCGACAAGATGGGTATCAGATTCACAGGTATCCTTTCAGCATCTGTGATGGTAGTGGGTGCAGCCATCAAGCTTTACGCTTTGAGCGACTGGTTCTCACAGGATAGCGCACTTTACGGCTTCCTCAGCTCATTCTGGACAAGCTTCCCTGCTACTGCAAAGCTCGCTTCTGTAGGCTTCATGATCTTCGGCTGCGGTGTAGAGATGGCAGGTGTAACTGTTTCGAAGGCTATCGCAAGATGGTTCAAGGGTAAGGAAATGGCGCTCGCAATGGGTCTCGAGATGGCGATCGCACGTCTTGGCGTGTTCGCGGTATTCCGTCTTTCACCATTCTTCTCGACTTTTCTCAACGAGACAATGCCAACAGTGGTAACTCCGGTCCTCGTATGTACAATCCTCCTTCTCATCGGTCTTATCTCATATACTGTATTTACATTCATGGATAAGAAACTCGAGGCTCAGCAGGGCCAGGTAGAGGAAGAGGCAGAGGATCCGTTCAAGGTAAGCGATATCGGCAAGCTTTTCACAAGCAAGACATTCCTTATCGTTGCAGGTCTTTGCGTACTTTACTATTCAGCAATCTTCCCATTCCAGAAGTTCGCTACAGGTATGCTTGAGAGCAATCTCGGTCTTTCTACTGACGCTGCAGCAGGCCTTTTCTCTTGGTTCCCTATCGGAGCGATGGTACTTACTCCATTCCTCGGAGCCTTCCTTGACAACAAAGGAAAGGGTGCAACAATGCTCATCTGCGGTGCTCTCCTTATGACTGTGTGCCACCTTATCTTCGCTCTCGTGCCACTTACTAAGCCTATCGCATACACTGCAATCGT
>JAFZEP010000001.1 GCA_017560625.1 Bacteroidales bacterium | reverse complement strand
GAGAACAGCTGCCATGTCTGAGGATTGCCACCCGGCACAAGCCAAGTGGCAATACAGCAGACCAGTAGGGCCGCGAATATGATTACATATGTATTCGGAACTCTAAGTTTTCTCATTATCTATAAACCTGTGTAAATACAGGCTCCTTGCCCTCTTCAACGAGGACGTTCACCTGCATTGTTGCACCGTTATTCACATCTTTGGCAGTAAAGAGATACTCCTGACCGCCAAGGAAGTGTGTTCTTGCAGCAACAGTCTCAGCCTTAGCCTGGATCATTGCATAGCCTGCAACTGCAGCATCAAAGATAGCAGCCTGCTCCTCTGTCACGGCCACTGCCTCTGGATACTCCTCTACAGCGACAGCCTCACCTTCCACATAACCGCCGGCCTTGAGGAACTGGTCAAGCTCAGCGCAGATCGCATCGATGCGTGCAGCACGTACACCATAGCCAGGAAGAACCTCAGACTCAGTCAGTTTGGCAGCCATTGCCTTTGAACTTGTATCGATGCCGCCGCTTCCGCATGTGCAGAAAGGCACGATCTTCTTGCCCTTGAGAGCCTCATTGCCAAGGAGAGTCTCGATCGGTGGAGCATATGTACCGAACCATACAGGATATCCGATGAATACAACGTCGTATTCTGCAATGTTTGATGTAAGAGGCTGAAGCTCTGGGTATGCACCTGTCTGCATTTCCTGGAGACCGCGCTGGATGGTTGCATTATAGTCGCCGTCATAAGGATTAACGACAACGATTGCCTCAACGTCAGCACCTGTCTTTTCAGCAATGGCCAAAGCGACCTTCTCTGTCGTTCCTGTCTGTGAATAATAAAGCACCAAAGCCTTAGGGGCATCAGCTTTCTTAGGAGCGCATGAGAGCGCGAGCAGCATAGCAGCCGCGAGGAATAAGATTCGTTTCATAGTGATGTAAGTTTGTTATGAATGCACCGCACTCTGCAGTACCTCCGTCAGAGTAGGATGCGTGTGGATTATACTTTCAAATTCTTTCAATGTAGCCTTACGGGTAATAAGGGCGCAGGCTTCCTGAACTATGTCAGATGCATGAGGTCCATAGAGGTGACATCCGAGGATACGCCCCGGTTCCACAGGAGGCTGGCTGCCATCCTTCGGCTCAGCGGCAACGACAACTTTGCAGAAACCGTCAGTCTCCCCCATCGTCACGGCCTTTCCATTTGCACGGAAGAATGACTTGAGGCATTTGACCGGTATGCCGGCGTCCTTGCACTCGTCCTCTGCCTTGCCGACCGAAGCCGCCTCAGGAGATGTGAACACAGCAGCAGGCATCACGGAGAGGTCTATTTCATTCTCAATACCCATGATGTGATCAAGCGCAACTATTCCCTGGAATGTCGCAGCGTGAGCCAGCATCATCTTTCCGTTGATGTCGCCGACAGCATAGATATGAGGAATGTTGGTCTGCATTGTCTTGTCATCGACGACGATTCCCTTTGGCGTAAATTCAATACCGATATCTGACAGGTTCAATGAAGCGACATTTGCCTTGCGGCCTACCGCCATGAGAACCTTGTCGGCCTCAACGACTTCCTCCTTGCCCTTTCGGGTATAAGTTACTTGATATACTTCTTTATCATCCTGAGCGCCACAACTGTCATCCTGAGCAGAGCGAAGGATCTGTATACCTGTCACCTGAGCCTGGGTGCAGATCTCGATGCCGCGCTTTCCAAGGCTCTGCTTCAGACGTTTTGACAGATCTGAATCAAAACGCGGAAGGATCTCCTTGAAATATTCGAGCACAGTCACCTCGCTGCCGAAGCTTTTGAAGACAGAGGCGAACTCAAGACCGATGACGCCTCCTCCGATAACGCAAAGTCTCTGCGGAACTTCCTGCAGATCAAGAATTTCCTTTGATGTCAAGATACCCGGCAGGTCAGCTCCCGGAATCGGCAATGATGCGGATACGGATCCTGTTGCAATGATGATGTAGTCGGCTGTGTATTCTGTGAAGATTGCCACGTCGCTTCGCTCCTCGCAATGACGTGATGAATCAGGAGCCTCCACTGAAACAGTATGAGGATCTTTAAACGAAGCCTTGCCATGTACCAGCGTGATGTTCTTATGACCAAGCAGGCCCTCAACTCCGCCTCTGAGCTGTTCAACCACCGCATTCTTGCGTGCAGTCACAGCGCTGAAGTCAAAGCCATAGGACAATCCTGTCACTCCGTATGCCTCTGCCTCACGGAGTCCATCAAGAACCTCTGCATTCTTGCAGAACGCCTTTGTCGGAATGCAACCCTCGTTGAGACAGGTTCCGCCAACCGGTCCCGACTCGATCAGAGTGACCTCCACTCCCCTATTTGCAGCCAGCAAAGCAGTTTCATAACCGCCCGGTCCGGCACCTATAATTATCAGTTTCATATTCAGAACTCTTTCGGAAAATGCATCATACTGATTTTCAATGTTTTAACCAACAAGCCTGCCGCCCCGGGGAGGCAGGCTAATTAGATAAATCACTATATATCAACTGATTACATTTTACCGAACTTTATTAGATTTGGTTCATATCACGATAGCGAAGCACCGGCTGGCGGGCAGCAGTGGTCTCGTCAAGGCGGCGTACCGGAGTCGTGTGAGGCGCAGTCTTAAGAGAGTCAGGATCTGAAGCCGCCTCTGCTGCGATGTGACGCATGATCTCGATGAAACCGTCCAATGTCTCCTTAGACTCTGTCTCTGTCGGCTCAATCATGATCGACTGATGGAAGAGCAGTGGGAAATAGATTGTAGGAGCATGGAAGCCATAGTCGAGCAGCCTCTTGGCAATGTCAAGAGTGGTCACGCCCGTAGACTGGTCAAGCAGACCATCAAACACGAACTCATGCTTGCACACCGAGTCGATAGGAAGATTGTAGCAATCCCTGAGAGACTCCTTGATGTAGTTTGCACCAAGCACAGCCAACGGACCTACCATGCGGACGTTCTGCTTGCCGAGCATCAATATATATGTATATGCCCTCAGCAGCACACCGAAGTTGCCCATGAATCCTGAAATGCGGCCGCAGCTCTGTCCGTCCTCATCCTCAACATAGAGGGTTCCCTCTTCATCCTCAACAACGCGAGGAACAGGAAGATACGGAATCAGATGCTCTGCCACTCCCACAGGACCAGCTCCCGGGCCACCGCCTCCGTGCGGAGTCGAGAATGTCTTATGAAGATTCAGATGGAGCACGTCAAATCCCATGTCTCCAGGACGGACAACTCCCATGAGCGGGTTCATGTTCGCGCCATCATAATACAGCAGACCGCCACACTCGTGAACAAGAGCAGCAATCTCCTTGATGTCCTTCTCGAACAGTCCAAGAGTATTAGGATTGGTCATCATGATACCGGCAATAGTGTCATCGAGAAGAGGCTTCAGATCCTCGACATCGACAAGACCGTTGGCCTTTGACTTCACCTGCACGATCTCCAGTCCGCACACAGCAGCCGAGGCCGGATTTGTGCCATGGGCACTGTCCGGAACGATAATGCGTGTACGCTTGAGATCTCCGCGCGAAATGTGGTACTGACGGATGATCATCAGACCTGTCAGCTCACCATGCGCGCCAGCAAACGGATTGAGAGTGAACTCAGCCATTCCGGTAATAGCTGAAAGTGCCTTGGCAAGTTCCTTATAGACGCGAAGAACACCCTGCACCGTGTATGACGGCTGAAGAGGATGCACTCCGGCAAAAGCCGGCATTGAAGCGATCTCCTCATTGATCTTCGGATTGTACTTCATCGTGCAGCTTCCGAGAGGATAGAATCCCGAATCCACACCGAAGTTCATCTGCGAAAGATTGGTGTAGTGACGCACAACGTCAAGCTCGCTCACCTGAGGCAACTCAGGATCCTGCTCACGCAGAAGACCGGCCGGAAGCTCTGAAAGCGAAGTCTGCCACTTGTTTGCAGGCAATGAATATCCCTGTCTTCCTTCCTTGGAAAGATCAAAGATCAGTTTGTCATAATACTTCATGGCTATTCCTCCGAAAGATTGCCACGTCGCTCCGCTCCTCGCAATGACGTGATGTATGACACAATGGCGTCGATATTTTCCTTCGACACCTTTTCTGTAACGCAGAAGTTCACCAGACCCGGCTCAACCTCCACTGCTCCAAAGACGCCGATAAGCTGAAGCGCATTCTGCAACTCTTCCACCGGCATAAGCGACTTGAGAGTAAACTCCTTCAGGAAAGGCTTGTCAAACGCCTTCTCAAACAGGCCTGCGGCCAAAAGCTCATCATGCAGATAATGAGCTCCGCCGTAGCTGAGCTCGTTGACCTGACGAAGACCCTTAGGACCCATGAGAGACATATATACAGTCACATAAAGGGCCATGAGAGACTGATTCGAGCAGATGTTGCTTGTCGCCTTCTCGCGGCGGATATGCTGCTCGCGAGCCTGGAGAGTGAGCACATATGCACGCTTTCCATCCACGTCCTTCGTAGCTCCGACGATACGTCCAGGAAGTTTACGCACATGGTCCTTCTTACATGCAAGGAAGCCCACGTATGGACCGCCGTAGCAGAGAGGAATACCGAGCGACTGCGAATCACCGCAGACAATGTCAGCGCCCCACTCTCCCGGAGTCTTGATGACCGCCAGCGATGAAGGATCGGAATATACCATGAAAAGGCCCTTCTGAGCGTGAACAGCATCAGCGAAGCCTGTAAAGTCTTCGATTATACCGTATTTGTTGATGCCCGGCACCAGCACTCCAGCCACATCACCGGCAGCTAGTTCAGCCAGCAATGCACCATACGAAGTGGCACCGTCAGCGCAAGGAATGAAGCCAAGTTCCACGCCATTGAACTTCGCATAGGTCTTGACAACCTCTACAACGTGCGGCAGAAGGCCTTCCGAAAGAAGCACGCGTGTCTTCTTCTTTGTAGAAGCCATAGCCATCATCATCGCCTCAGCCGCAGCAGTCGCTCCGTCATACATGGATGCGTTTGTGCAGTCCATGCCGGTCAGCTCTGTCATCATCGACTGATACTCGAAGATGTAGCGGAGAGTTCCCTGCGAAACCTCAGGCTGATATGGCGTGTAGGCTGTCAGGAATTCTGAACGTGAAATGATATGAGGGATAACTGCAGGAGAATAGTGGTCGTATGCTCCCAGTCCGCAGAGGCAGAAGAGACTAGTGTTCTGCTCGGCCAGTTCCTCGAAATACTGGCGCACCTCAAACTCGGACATTGCATCCGGAAGGTCGAACTCCTTGCGGTAGATGACGTCCTGAGGCACATCGGAGTAGAGATCCTCCAGGGACCCTACTCCGATTCTGTCCAGCATCTGGCGAACGTCATCTTCCGTATGAGGAAAATATGAGAAAGCCATATTACTGTGTTTTACTGGTTTGCACACATAGCCTCGTATGCAGCGGCATCCATGAGGGCCTCAAGCTGCGAAGGATCGTTCATCTCGACCTTCATGATCCAGTTTGCGAACGCATCCTCATTAAGAAGCTCAGGAGCATCCTCAAGAGCCTCGTTGATCTCTACAACCACACCTGAAACTGGGCTGAAGAGGTCGCTGGCAGCCTTTACACTTTCCACTGCACCAAACTCCTCACCTGCCTCGACTTCGTCGTCTACCTCAGGCATATCCACATACGAAAGGTCACCCATCGCATGCTGAGCGAAATCAGTAATGCCGACGATTGCAACATTGCCTTCAACTTTTACCCATTCGTGTGACTCGCTGTAATAGAGTCCTTCAACTGTCTTTGCCATAATGATTATTGTTTTAGTTATTTGTAAATTCCTTTTTCAATTCTCAAAAGAACAAAACTGCCCCTTTTTGTGTTTTTAAACCGTATTTTTCGTTTCAAAAGCACAAAATAGCACCTTTTTGTGTTTTTGAAATACGTTCACTGTTACTTCTTATAGTTTGTTTCGTAGAAGCGGCGCTTGGTCACAATGCCAGGGAACACCTTCTTGCGGATGCGGATCTCCACCTGAGTGCCGAGCTCAGTGTAGGCTGTGTCCACCAATGCGACGCAGACGCTGCGGTCTGTAGAGATCGAGCGGTAGCCTGTTGTGACGACTCCCACCTGCACTCCGTCCACTTCCACAGGATAGCCTGCACGCGGAATGGCCTTGTCCTGAAGCTCGATGCCCACACTCTTGCGGGTCAGGCCGGCCTCCTTCTGAGCCACAAGCGCATCACGGCCGATGAACTCCTCCTTTGTCTTCACCTTTGCAAACATGCCAAGGCCAGCCTCCAGCGGCGTGATCTCATCGCTGAGTTCGTGTCCGTAAAGCGGAAGTCCAGCCTCGAAACGGAGAGTATCACGGCAACCCAGACCGCATGGAACCACGCCTGCAGCAAGGAGTTTGTCCCACATCTCGTTGATCACTGCATGTGAAGCATAGATCTCGAAGCCGTCCTCACCTGTGTAGCCAGTGCGGCTCACCACCATGTCTGAAGTCCTGTAGTATGTATAGAAGCCAAGACCAGCAGCTTCTGCAAGGCCAAGCACCTCGAGTGCGTATTTTTCAGCCTCCGGTCCCTGAAGGGCGATCTGTCCCCAGTCATCCGACTGATTGTCCACCTTCACATCATAGCCCTCGGCCTGAGCGCAGAGCCACTCATAGTCCTTGGCGATGTTGGAGGCATTCACCACTAGAAGATAGTTATTCGGTTCGAATTCCTTGTACACGAGAAGGTCGTCCACAGTCGTTCCGTTCGGATAAAGCATCATTCCGTAGAGGATCTTTCCGTCCTCCATGCCTGCGATGTCATTAGAGAACACGTGATTTACAAACTTCTCAGCATCAGGACCGCTCACGTAGATCTCACCCATATGAGACACGTCGAACATTCCCGCACGCTGACGCACGGCATTGTGCTCATCTGTTATGTTTGTATACTGGATCGGCATAATGAATCCGCCGAAAGGGCTCATCAGCGCTCCAAGGGCAACATGCTTGTCATAAAGACATGTCTTCAAAAGATTCTCTTCCATGGTTATAGTGTCATTAATGGTTATACGGATTGCCACGTCGCTTCGCTCCTCGCAATGACGTGTAAGTCTTCTTCTGTCAGACAGATTGCGTCATCGGTGAAATACGCCACCAGATATTCTTCCAATGCTTCGGGAGACTTCAACGCAGCGTCAGGGTCGGTCATTGAAGCTACATATTCCGCCAGATTGAGCACCCTCTGCCTTACTGACTCGACGCCATGCCTCTGCAACTTTTCCACCGGAGGCTTTATCGCCTCGGTCAGAGCTTTCAGGTCAGTCGAATACAATAAGGTTCCGTGAACTACGCTTCTGTCCGGCAGTTGATGGAATGCATTTCCGCTAACCTTGCGACCCTCTACCAGAATATCGTTCCTGCCGGACTTTTCCGCCGGCACTCCCAAAGCACGCAACGCCTCAGTCATGGCTGTCATATATCTGTCAAAGACCTCTGACACATCTCCTCTGCGGGACACATATGACACCATTATGTTACCCATATCCGAATATACGCATCCCCCTCCACTCTTGCGCCGTACGATATCAACTCCATGCTGCCTGCAATAGTCCATATTCACCTCATTCTCAAGGACCTGATTGCGGCCGATGATCACAGTGGGAGCCACCCTCCAAACAAAAAACGCCTCGTCTTCCATCTCGTTGGCCACGAACTCCTCCATGGCAAGATAGAATGCGAGACTCCTCTCTTTATTGTCCGGCAACAGAATCTGTGTCATATCCCAAATAAAATCATCCAAATTTATATAAAATATTTTTGAAAAGTAATGGGGATGCGGTATTAAATGTGCTTTGGCGGACGAAAAGACACACGAAAAATATCAGAAGCCATGAAAGACGACCACACATGCTCACTCTCCATGAGAAAAATCTTCACATACATGATGGAGAACGGATACAATCCCCGCTACGAAGACGACTACATCCTCTTTGAAATAGACGACGACACATCAGTGCTGGAGCATGAGGACGGCATCCTGTCGGTCAGGACTTTCTTCACCATCGATGAAGAAGGCTATGAAATGTTCCTTGAGGCATCCAATCAGACGATGATCAAGTCAGTCATGATCAGACCTGTGGTGCTGGAGGACATGAAGAGCATCATGTTCAGCTGCGAGACATTCTGCGACAGCATGTGCGAATTCAAAAGATTTCTTCCGAAGCTGGTGGAGTACGCGAGGAAAGGTCTTGAGATACACAAGAACCAGATGAAAGAGCTGATCAACGCCACAGAAATGCTGAGAGCAAAAATGCCCGCCTCTGATGACTTCATCGAGACGGGCAAGGCAAGAGGAAAGATCCTCTCTTAGTCTTATTCTTTCGGAAGGGTTTCCTTTGGAAGCGTCCTGTTCAGAAGAACACATGCGGCCAACGCAGACACCACGGAACCGAGAATGATACCAAGCTTGGCCTGGCTGAGCATAGCGCTCGCATCTCCGTATGAAAGCGAAGCGATGAACATCGACACTGTGAAGCCGATGCCGCAGAGCATACACACACTGGCAAAGGATTTCCAGTTGGAATTGTCAGGAAGCTGGACCATCTTCAGGCGGACAGCTATCCATGAGAACGAAAGCACGCCAAGGAACTTTCCGGCCACAAGACCGACCATGATCGCCAATGAAACACCTGAGAAAAGGTCTGCGAACTGCATGCCGGCAAGGACAACGCCGGCATTTGCAAACGCAAACAGTGGAATCACAAAATAGTTGATGACATTGTGCAGGTTGTCCTCAAGATCCTGGAGCGGACTGATCATCTTGTCGGCTGCAGACTCGATACTCTTCCACACGTGGATTTCCTCATTTGTGAGGGCAACGAGCTTGTCCTCGTCCTCCTCCTTGGTAGTCGTGTGGATATGTCTGAAGTAGTCGACATTCTCAACGATTCGGCGCAGATAGTGGACAGTAGGCTTCTTCAATGTGGCAGGTATGCAGAATGCTGTCGCCACACCGGCGATAGTCGCATGCACTCCTGAATTCAGAAGGAGATACCACATGATCAGACCTGCTATCACATAGAACGACTTCACTCGTACATTAAGAAGATTGGCTCCCACCATAATGAGCAGGCACACAAGGGCAGCGATGAAGAAGCCCCAATGCATAGAGCCTGAGTAGAACAGCGCAATCACGATGATACCTCCAAGGTCGTCGGCAACAGCCAGAGTCGCAAGGAAGATCTTCAAACCGCCAGGCACCCTTGTCTTGAACAGCGCCAGCACACCAAGCGAGAAGGCGATGTCGGTCGCCATCGGAATGGCCAGGCCACGATGCGCCTCGGCATTGTCAGGGCAGATAAGCCAGAAGAAGAGCACCGGCACAAGCATACCGCCGCATGCACCGATGACAGGAAGAAGTGCCTTCTTCGGATCGTGCAGTTCTCCGACGCGGAGCTCACGCTTGATCTCAAGTCCCACCGAAAGGAAGAATATGGCCATCAGGAAGTCATTGATGACCTCCATGAGAGTCATCGTGTGACCGTTGTGGCTGAAAAGGTTGAACTCACCTACAGACAATGAAACTTTATTGGTCCATAGATCTGAATACCAACCACTTGTGAGAGACCAGTTGGCTAGAATCATCGCCAACACAGTAAAACCAATAAGTATGACACTCGAGTTGACATACTTCTTGATCATGCTCTTGAAACTGTAATTGGAATGTGACATAACACTACTTGATTTTAATCATCCCTAAAAAAACGGGCGCAAAAGTAGTCAAATTTTGGGAGTTTATACATTTTTTTATAAATTTGCCGACTGTTTTTGCGACGATGAGTGCGCCGCAATATCAATGTCAAATAAATAAAATCAAAAATATGGCAAAGAATCACAACAATGATGTTGACACAAACATCGAGTCACTTTCAAAAGCAGAAGCGTTCATCGCGAAAAACAACAAGAAGATCGTTTACGGTCTCGTAGCAGCTGTAGCGCTTGCAGTAGTTGTACTTGCTGTACGCTCATTCAACGAAAACAAGGCAGAGGCTGCTCAGGAGGCTTTCACTTACACTGAGAACACAGCTCTCATGTCTGTAGACTCTCTCTCAAACGCAGCTGTCCTCGCTGACCTCGAGGCTTACCTCGACGAGTTCGGTGGAAAGTCAGTAGGTATCGCAGCATTCGAGGCTGGTATTGCAGCATTCGAGGTAAAGGAGTACGAGAAGGCTATCAAGTTCTTCTCAGAGTACAAGGGTGAGGATGCGATCTACAACGCTCGCGCACTCGCATGCATCGCTGACTGCCATGTGGAGCTCGGCAACTACGAGAAGGCTTACGAGAACTACGTTGCAGCTCTCAACACTGCAGACAACGACCTCGCAGCAGAGTACGCTTTCAGAGCAGGTCTCGTAGCTGAGAAGCTCGGCAACAAGGCAGACGCTCTCGCAATGTACAACACAGTAAAGGAGAACTATCCATCTTCTCCAAGAGCAACTGAGATCCTTAAGTACATCAGCCGCGCAGAGGCTAAATAATCATTGAAGAATCATGGGAAGAGCATTTGAGTTCCGCAAGGAAAGAAAATTCAAGAGATGGGGTCACATGGCCCGCGTCTTCACCAAGATCGGTAAGGAAATCACTATCGCTGTAAAGCAGGGTGGTTCAGATATCACAGGTAACCCACGTCTCCGTGCGCTTATCCAGACAGCACGAAGCGAGAACATGCCTAAGGACAACATCGAGCGCGCTATCAAGAGAGCGACAGATAAGGACCAGGCAGATTACAAGGAGGTAGTATTCGAGGGATACGGCCCTCACGGTATCGCAGTTCTCGTAGAGGCAGCTACTGACAACAACAACCGTACAGTTGCAAACGTACGTTCATACTTCACAAAGAGCGGCGGTTCACTCGGTACATCAGGAAGCGTTGACTACATGTTCGACCGCAAGTGCATGTTCCGCATGAAGACTGCAAACCCATACGACCTCGAGGAGCTTGAGCTTGAGCTCATCGACTACGGTGTAGAGGAGATCTTCGAGGAGGAGAACGATAACGAGGAAATGGAGATCGTACTCTATGGTGAGTTCACAGCATTCAACACAATCCAGAAGTGGATCGAGGAGAACGGCTACGAGCTCGTTGCTGCAGAGTTCACACGCCTTCCTAACGTAGACCTCAAGGTTCTCGAGGGTGACGCCAAGGCTGACATCGAGAAGCTCATCGAGCGCATTGAGGAGGACGACGACGTTCAGAACGTATACACAACAATGCAGCCGTAATCTGGCACGATATTGCAATACAGACCGATGACCGAAAAGTCATCGGTTTTTTTATTGCCAAATCTTTTCTAACTTTGTAAGGATTGTGTATTTATTCTTGGATCAAAACCTATATCCATATGCATCAGGACAAGATCAAAGAGTTGGTTGAGCGCAGAAAGTCTGCGCGAAACGGCGGAGGACAGAAAAGGATAGACGCCCAGCATGCAAAAGGCAAGATGACAGCACGTGAAAGGCTTGCACTGCTTCTGGACGAAGGAAGCTTTGAGGAGTTCGACATGTTCGTACAGCATCGCTGCACAAACTTCGGAATGGAGAAGAGCAGGTTCGACGGCGACGGAGTAGTGACAGGAATGGGAACCATTGACGGCCGTCAGGTATATGTCTTTGCCCAGGACTTCACAGTCAACGGAGGCTCGATGTCGGAGACAATGGCAGCCAAGATATGCAAGGTCATGGACCTTTCCGTACGCAACGGTGTGCCATTCATCGGTATCAACGACTCCGGAGGAGCACGCATCCAGGAAGGAATCAATTCACTGGCAGGATTCGGTGAAATCTTCGAGAGAAACATCCTTGCTTCAGGAGTTGTGCCGCAGATTTCCGGTATCTTCGGCCCATGCGCTGGAGGTGCAGTATACTCCCCTGCTCTGACCGACTTCACCATCATGGTCAAGGACACCTCATACATGTTCCTTACAGGACCGGGAGTAGTGAAGACAGTCACAGGTGAAGAGGTGACTCAGGAAGAGCTCGGCGGAGCAACCGTGCACGCAACCAAGAGCGGTGTCGCCCATTTCTCGGCAGAAAACGAGAAGGAGGCCCTGATGACGATCAGAAAGCTTGTCAGCTTCCTGCCTTCAAACAATCTTGAGCAGGCTCCTTTCATCCCGACCACAGACCCGGCAGGCAGATATGACGATGCCCTCAACACAATAATCCCCGAAAGCCCGAACAAGCCGTACGACATGTACCAGGTCATCGGCAGCATAGTCGATGACGGTGGATTCCTTGAGGTACATAAGAACTGGGCAAAGAACATCATTGTCGGTTTCGCCCATATGAACGGACGCAGCGTCGGCATCGTGGCAAACCAGCCTAAGATCCTCGCAGGAGTGCTTGACATCAACGCCTCAAGAAAGGCGGCTCGCTTTGTAAGATTCTGCGACGCATTCAATATTCCTATCGTCACTCTGGTGGACGTGCCGGGTTTCCTTTGCGGCACTCAGCAGGAATACGGAGGCATTATTTCCCATGGTGCAAAACTCCTTTATGCCTACGGTGAAGCCACAGTTCCAAAGGTAACAGTGACCTTGAGAAAATCTTACGGTGGAGCACACATCACGATGAGTTGCAAGCAGTTACGCGGAGACATCAACTATGCATGGCCTTCAGCCAACATAGCTGTGATGGGAGCAGAAGGTGCAGTGGAAATCCTGTATTCTAAGGAGATCAACGCCATCGAAGACCCTGCGGAAAGGACAGCAAGATACGAGGAGAAGAAACAGGAATACAACGACCTTTTCTGCAATCCGTACAATGCAGCCAGCTACGGCTACATCGATGACATCATCGAGCCGCGCAACACCCGTTTCCGTGTCATCCGCGCCCTTGAGCAGCTGGCCGGAAAGAAGCAGGAGAACCCATGGAAGAAACACGATAACCTGCCATTGTAATCATGAACATACTCTCCATACTTGAGAATGATCCGCATGGAATCATCATCACGGTCGTCTCTGTGAGCGTGGTCTTTGCGGCACTGATCATTCTGTATTTTGCATACACCCTGACCGGCAAGCTGGTGAACTGGAAGACAGGCAAGCCAGCGAAGAAGAGGTCCAGGAGAAAGTCTGCCGACAACAGAATACACGACAACGAAAGCTACATCATTACCATAAAGAGGGAATACACCCCTGCATCTCATAACGCATCATCGCACGGAACTGCATACGACAAAGGCCCGGATGCGCAGACAGGAGGAGCGCAGGGTGGAAACATCACCGCTCCCCTTCCTGGCACGATGACAGCAGTCCTCGTGAAACCTGGAGACAGGATCAGGGAGGGCCAGACAGTGGCGATCCTTGAGGCCATGAAGATGGAGAATGAGATCCAGGCTGAGGTAGGAGGCACAGTGAAAGAAGTAAACGTGTCCAAAGGCGACTCCGTACTTGAAGGAACAATAATCGTAACTCTCAGATAATCATGAACATAATCATAGAAAGTCTACAGCAGTTCATGCAGTATACAGGCATAGCGAACATCACTCTGCCGCACTTCATCATGATATGCATCGGAGTTGCATTCATTACTGTGGCCATCAAGAAGGACTGGGAGCCGCTGCTTCTTGTTCCGATAGGATTCGGTATCATCATCGGCAACATCCCTTTCCCAAGCGGCCTTCAGATTGGAATCTACGAAGAGGGATCTGTGCTAAATATCCTCTATCAGGGTGTGAAGCAAGGGTGGTATCCTCCTCTGATCTTCCTGGGCATCGGTGCTATGACCGACTTCACGTCGCTGATTTCGCAACCGAGACTTCTGATGATCGGAGCTGCAGCACAGCTAGGAATCTTCGGAGCGTACATCGCAGCAATGCACATGGGATTCACCCCAGCTGAAGCGGGCGCGATCGGCATCATCGGAGGCGCAGACGGCCCGACAGCCATCTTCCTTTCTTCGAAGCTTGCTCCGGAACTTCTGGGAGCAATCGCAGTGTCGGCATACTCCTACATGGCCCTCGTGCCTGTCATCCAGCGCCCTATCATGCTGCTGATGACAACAAAGAAGGAGCGCCTCATCAGAATGAAGGCCCCAAGAGAAGTGAAGCAGAGGGAAAAGATCATCTTCCCTATCGTGGGATTCATACTCACAGCTCTGATAGTTCCTTCAGGTATTCCTCTTCTTGGCATGCTGTTCTTCGGTAACTTATTGAAGGAGAGCGGAGTGACAAAACGTCTTGCTGAGACAGCACGAGGTCCGCTCATCGATGTGGTGACCATCCTCATCGGAGTTACAGTGGGATGTTCGACTCAGGCCGACGTGTTCCTCACAGCGACCTCGCTCAAGATCTTCCTGCTCGGTCTGTTCTCGTTTATAGTAGCGACAGTCGGAGGAGTCGGCTTTGCCAAGATCATGAACCTTTTCTATAAGGAAGGCAACAAGATCAACCCGCTGATCGGAAACGCAGGAGTGTCTGCCGTACCGGATGCAGCGAGAGTTTCACAGAATGTAGGAAGGGAATTCGACAAGAACAACCACCTGCTCATGCATGCCATGGCACCTAATGTGGCAGGCGTCATCGGATCAGCAGTTGCAGCCGGCATCCTGTTGAGTTTTCTTGGATGATGATTTATCAACAATTGTAGAATTTAAAGAAAATCAATGAAATATTTTTTGTACTTTTGCCGTATTATGTCCTTAAGTAAATGATTATGGGAAAAGTAATAGCAATAGCAAATCAAAAGGGCGGTGTGGGCAAGACTACGACCGCCATCAATCTCGCTGCATCATTGGCCGTTCTTGAAAAGAAAGTGCTCATAATCGATGCAGATCCACAGGCCAACACGACATCCGGCCTGAACTTCTCCCCTGAAAACGATGAGAAGAGGACATTGTATGAAGTGATGATCGGCGAGATCGACATCACAGACAGCCTT
>JAFZEP010000014.1 GCA_017560625.1 Bacteroidales bacterium | reverse complement strand
GATAAGGATACAGTGGATTTCCAGAACAACTTCGACGACTCTCTCACTGAGCCTACAGTTCTCCCTACAAAGATTCCTCTTCTCCTTCTCAACGGTTCGTCAGGTATCGCAGTCGGTATGGCGACAAACATGGCTCCGCACAACCTTACTGAGTGCTGCGACGCCATCTGCGCATACATCGACAATCCTGAGATCACAGTGGAGGAGCTCATGCACTACGTGAAGGGTCCGGATTTCCCGACAGGAGGTATCATCCAGGGACGCCAGGGCATCAAGGATGCATTCGAGACAGGCCGCGGACGTATCGTCATCCGTTCGAAGACAGAGATCGAGGTGAGCGATTCAGGCCGTGAGACCATCGTGGTGACAGAGATCCCATACATGGTCAACAAGCGCGAGATGATCGAGAAGATTGCAGAGCTTGTTGAAAGCAAGCGTATTGAGGGTATTTCATACATCAACGATGAGACTACTATGAAGGGTGTGCGCATCGTCATCCGTCTCAAGAAGGATGCGAATGCAAACGTGGTTCTCAACACTCTCTTCAAGTACACACCTCTTCAGTCGAGCTTCTCGGTAAACAATGTGGCGCTTGTAAACGGACGTCCTCGTACGCTCAACCTCAAGCAGCTCATCAAATACTTCGTAAGACATCGTCACGAGGTCATCCTCAGAAGAACAAGGTTCGACCTCGACAAGGCTCAGAAGAGAGCACATATCCTCGAAGGTCTCCTCAAGGCGCTTGATGTGATCGATGAGATCATCAAGATCATCCGTGCTTCGAAGAGCGTGGATGAGGCTAAGACTCAGCTCATGGAGACATTTGCATTCACTGAGGTTCAGGCGACTGCCATCGTGGAGATGCGACTCCGTCAGCTCACCGGACTCGAAAGAGAGAAGCTCCAGAGCGAGTACGACGAGCTCATGAAGTTCATCCAGTACTGCCAGGATGTTCTCGCAAACGAGAGCATGCAGTTCGGCATCATCAAGGACGAGACTCTCGAGATGAAGGAGAAGTACGGAGATGCAAGAAGAACAGAGATCGCTCTTTCTGCAGAGGAATTCAATCCAGAGGACTTCTATGCTGACGAGGATGTTGTGATCACTATCTCTCACCTCGGATACATAAAGAGAACATCGCTTACAGAATACCGTCTCCAGAACAGAGGTGGCGTGGGCATGAAGGGAAGTGCTACACGTGATGAGGACTTCATCGAGCACATCTATGTTGCCAACATGCACAGCACAATGCTTCTCTTCACTCAGAACGGTAAGTGCTACTGGCTGAAGGTTTACGAGATCCCAGAGGGTTCACGTGCATCCAAGGGCCGTGCTATCCAGAATGTGATCAACATCGAGCCGGATGACAAGATCAAGGCATACATCAATGTCAAGAACCTCAAGGATGAGGAATATGTAAACGGAAACTACATCGTACTCGGAACAAAGAAGGGTATCATCAAGAAGACTTCGCTCGAGGCTTACTCACGTCCACGTACAAACGGTGTGATCGCGATCACAGTCCGCGACGGAGACGAACTTCTCGAGGCAGTGATGACAAACGGTCACAGCGAAATCCTTCTTGCAGGCCGCAAGGGTCGCTGCTGCCGCTTCGACGAGGCAGATGCACGAGCATTGGGTAGAACAGCGTCAGGAGTACGCGGCATAAATATTGATGAGGATGACGAGGTTGTAGGTATGATTACATACGATCCTACAGCTGAGGATGCTTCAGCTCACACAATCCTTGTAGTCAGCGAGAACGGCTACGGCAAGCGTACAGACTTCGAGGAGTACCGCAAGACAAGCAGAGGCGGAAAGGGTGTGAAGACGCTCCAGATCACTGATAAGACAGGTGACCTTGTCGCAATCAAGAACGTGACAGACGAGAACGATCTCATGATCATCAACCGTTCAGGACTTACCATCAGAATGGCTGTATCAGGCATCAAGGTGGCAGGCCGTGCGACACAGGGTGTGCGTCTGATCAACATCAAGGAGGGTGATTCAATCGCGGCAGTTTCTGTTGTAAACAAATCAGAGGAGGATACGCCTGAGCAGCCTGCAGAAGGTGCACAGGAGACTCCCGCTCCAGAACAGACAAATAAATAATAACTTAATACCAAACACATTATGAAAAGAATTTTGATCGCGTTGGCAATGCTTGCAGCAGTTCAGGTAGCTGTTGCACAGGTAAAGTCTCCAGATGCAGCCGGTAAGGCAGTTGCAAAGGCAGAGACAGCGGCAAACGATGCAAAGAAGGCAACAAAGGTTGCAACTTGGATTACTCTTGGAAAGGCTTACATGGATGCTTACAATGCTCCAGCCGGAAGCGCATGGGTAGGTGCTGCAAGACAGGAGCTTACTCTTCTTATGGGTGCTGACAAGCCTCAGGGCGAGCAGCAGGTTGAGCTCAACGGCACACCATACATCAAGGAGATCTACTCAAACAAGGAGTTCTACTACAGCCAGGACGGTGTCCTTCAGATGATCATCGTTACAAAGCCTGTAGTCGAGGACGCTCTCACAAAGGCATTCGAGGCTTACAAGAAAGCATATGAGCTCGATGAAAAGCAGTCTAAGGCTAAGGACATCAGCGCAGCTCTCAATGACATCAACAGAAAGTTTGTGACTGAGGCATACAATGCTTACCACTTCGGTGACCTCGCTAAGGCTAGCGAGTACTTCGCAAAGGCAGCTGAGGCAATGAACGCAGCTCCGCTTTCACAGCTCGACGAGAACTCTCTCTACAACGCAGGTTTCACTGCTTGGATGGGTAAGGACTATGAGAGAGCCAAGAAGTACTTCGAGGAGTGCCTTGCAAACAACTACTACTATGATGATGGTGAGGTGTTCGCAAAGCTCGCTGACGTATACACAAACCTCGGTGACGCAGAGGCTAGCGTGAAGATCCTCGAGGAGGGCTTTACAAAGTTCCCACAGAGCCAGAGCATCCTCATCGGTCTTATCAACTACTACCTCACTCGCAACGAGAACCCAGACAGACTCTTCGAGCTTATCGCTCTTGCTAAGCAGAACGAGCCAAACAACGCTTCACTTCCATACGTTGAGGGTAACATCTATGTAGAGCTCAGAAAGGCTGATATGGCAAAGGCTAAGGAGTATGAGGCTCTTGCTGCAGCTGCTTACGATGCTTGTGCAGTCATCAACCCAGAGTATGAGTATGGTTACATCGGTAAGGGTATCATGTACTACAACATCGCTCTTGAGCTTCAGGAGAAGGCTTCAGATCCAGCTCTCTCTTGGGAGGCATGGGAGGAGCTCAACAAGGAGTTCGCTCAGTACCTCAAGAACGCTCTCGAGCCATTCGAGGCAGCTTACAACACGACTAAGGACAACTCTCTCAAGGTGAACATCGCTGACTTCCTTAAGAACATCTACTATCGTTTCTCAAGCGAAGGTCCAGAGTGGGAAGAGGGTTACAAGAAGTACAACGAGGTTGTAAAGACTGGCCAGGCTCAGTAATGTTTGACAGTGAAAACTAAAAAAAGTCGAAGATTTCTCTTCGACTTTTTTTAGTTTTCACTGTCAAACGCTTTGACGATTTTTGCGACAAGAGGGTGTCGGACGATGTCTTCATTTCTGAAGGTGATTGTCTTGATGCCCTTTATGTGTCTTGTCAGTTCTATTCCTCGCAGAAGGCCTGAGTCCTTTTTGTTAGGAAGGTCGATCTGACTGGCATCTCCTGTGACGATGAACTTTGCATCGCATCCCATACGGGTGAGGAACATCTTCAGCTGGCCGAGGTTGGTGTTCTGCGCTTCATCGAGAATCACGCATGCCCTGTCAAGAGTACGGCCTCTCATGTAGGCGAGCGGAGCGATCTGGATCGTGCCTTCTGTCATGAACTCCTGAAGTCTCTTGGCTGGGATCATATCGCCGAGTGCGTCGTAGAGTGGCTGCAGATACGGATCAAGCTTGTCCTTGAGATCTCCTGGGAGGAATCCCAGCCTTTCGCCTGCCTCTACAGCAGGACGTGTGAGTATGATCCTTTTGATTTCTCTGTTCTTCAAAGCTCTGACAGCCAGCGCAATGGCGATGTATGTCTTACCTGTTCCGGCTGGTCCTACCGCGAAGATGAGATCGTTTTCGAAGTACGCCTTCACCATCTCTTCCTGAGTCCTGTTTCTGGCCTTTATCGGCTTGCCGTCATTGCCGTGTACGATTACGGCATCTCCGCACATCTTGTATCTGTCTGGTGTGGCTTCGCCATCGAACAGGTCCTCTACATCATAAGGAGTGAGATTCATCTTGTGGTGTCTGCGCTGAATCAGAAGAGAGAGTTTCAATCTGAATTTATGGATGTCCTCCTCCTTTCCGTCCAGCATGATCTCATTGCCTCTGGCAACTACTTTCAGTTCGGGAAAATATGTGCACAAGGCCTCAAGATTCTTGTTTGTCGGGCCGTATATTTCAATCGGATCAATGGCTTCTAGCCTTATTGTTTCTTTGCTCATTTTCTAATGCGGTTGTATGTGTTGACCATCTTGTCATAGTCCCATTTTCCATGCCACAGGTCTCGTTTTCCAATATAATCCTCCACCGGAATGACTGTGTATGAATCGTTGTATCCTCCTGGTAAAGAGCACCATAGGTATTTATATGTCGGATGAATCATTTCAAGGTCGCCGTTGCTGTAGCGGACTATCCTCAAGATCGCCATAAGTTCAAGCTGTGAGTTGGTGACGCTCATGTTGGACACTGCGTTTCCGAGTGAGTAGGCGACAGGTATGCCGTCGATTTCGCCTCTGTCCTGCACTACATGCGGATGCGAACCTATAATTGCGTCGGCTCCCATTTCAATCATCCAACGCGCCTGCCTTTCCTGCTCCTTGCTGTGGTTCAGGGAATATTCTATTCCCCAATGCGGAAGCGCTACCACAAAGTCCGACTGCATTTCTTCAGCTTTTCTGAAGCCGTCTTCAATCCTCTGTCTGTCGCTTATGTAATTGGTTTTAGGCCAATTTTTTCCGCATCCTTGGTTGGTGCCGTATGTGTAGTTGATGAAGGCGACCTTCACTCCGTTTACCAATGTCATCAGCGGCGTTGTCTGTGCAAGCTCCTCCTCGTTCCCTGCGAGGCCTGTGAACATTATTCCATGAGTCTGTTGAAGCTCTCTGTACTTTTCCAATGTCCTTTCTGCTCCCTTTGCACCTTTGTCGAATATGTGGTTGTTGGCAGCCAGGAATACGTCGAATCCGCATTCTGCAAGATAGATTTCCAATCCATCCGGAGCTGAGAAACTAGGGTAGCCGGTGTATGGCTTGCCTCCCAATGTGAATTCCATGTTTCCTATGGCAAGGTCAGCGCTTTTGATGTCTTCCTCTATCAGGCTGAAAAAAGATGAGAAATCATGTTCGGAACCGCTTCTGGCAGTGTTCTCGATCTGTTTTCCGTGCATCATGATGTCGCCGATGATGCAGATCCTGATGGTGTCCTGCTGGAACAGAGGCCTCGGTGTGAGCCACTCTGTTGTCCATGCTTCCGGAAAAGACAAAGTCTGGCCGGGTGCGTTTGTAACTCCGAGAACTGACAGGATGCATGCGCAGATCAGTCGGAGGAATATGGTTATCGAGGTGTTCCGCAAAATAAATTACATTTTAGGCTTGCAAATATATCATTTTTATTTTGTCTCGGACTATTAATTCGTTAAATTTGCGCGAATGTGCATTAATGTGACTCATATGAAAAAGACATACATACTTATCGTTCTGCTTGCAGCGCTCATGCTCTCTGGATGTGATTTCTTCCGCAGAGTTGCCGGACGTCCGACATCTGAAGACATCGAGGTGAAGAGGGTAGAGATCGCAAGAGTGGAGGAGCAGAAGGCACGTGAGCAGGCAAGACTTGATTCCATTGCTGCAGCATTGGAGCAGGCACGCATTGCTGAGGAGCAGGCTGCGAAGGATTCACTCGATGCTCTTGCAGCTTTGAAGGAAAAGGGCTGCATGATGTACAACCTTTCAAGCCTTAAAGGCCTCTCGTCAGGAGATCTGCAGCACAGATATTATATCGTTGTAGGCTCTTTCAAGGATGCCGCCAATGCTGACAAATTTATCGAGAGGGTTTCCAAGCATCCGGATATGGATCCTGTGAAGGTGCGTTTCCGTACAGGAATGGTGGCAGTGGGGGTCTGCCCTCGCAATAGGATTGCTGAGATTGCGGCATTGATAGATGATGTAAAGTCCAAGTCGTTCTGTCCGAAGGATGCATGGATACTTGTGAATGAAGAGTAATATGAACATATATAGAATTGCCATATCTGTAGCAGCAATGCTTGCTGCTTTCTCCGCTTCCGCTCAGTTCAGACAGGGAGCGTATGGCGACATATATGACAGTGAGACGGTGTCTGCCGTCAAAGGTCATGTGCGTGAACTTTCTTCTGCGATGTATGAAGGTCGCAAAGCAGGTTCGGAAGGCGAGAAGATGGCAGCTGAGTACGTAGAGAAACAGCTTAAGGAGTATGGCGTCGACCTCTTGTCTCCTGCAGGCGGAGAGAAGTTCGGCATAAAGCAGGAAAGCGGTGACACGCTCACTTCGTGCAATGTGGTCGGGTTCGTTCAGGGATATGACAAAGATCTGAGAGACAGATATATAATCGTTGGTGCAAGGCTCGACAACATGGGCGTGCAGACAATGACTGTCGATGGTCAGCAGTATGAAAAGGTCCTTTATGGTGCAAACGGAAACGCATCAGGACTGGCAATGCTGATGGAACTTGCCAAAAAGGTCCAGACGACTTCTGCACTTTTCCGCCGCTCTGTGATTTTTGTTGCCTTTGGTTCGTCAGGAGAGACATATGCCGGTTCGTGGTATTTTCTGAACCGTTCATTCGGTGATACAGCCAATATAGATGCGATGATCAATCTTGACATGGTCGGCACAGGATACCAGGGATTCTATGCGTATACTTCTTCCAACGGTGATCTGAATTCATTGATCAGAACACTTGAGGGTGATCTCCTGCCGATCAAGCCTGAAATTGTTTCCACTGAGCCGTATCCGTCTGATCACAGAGCATTCTACGCCAAGGAGATTCCTTCAGTGCTGTTCACGACTGGAAGATATCAGGAATACAACACTGAAAGGGACACACAGTCGATCCTTGACTACGATGCGATGGAGAGGGAACTGGAGTATGTCTACAACTTCACTCTTGCGATTGCAAATCAGAAGGACGCTCCTTTGTTCTATCCCGACAAGGTTCCTGGAAAGAAGGCTGTCACAGGTCTGTTGCCATATTACGACTGCGACCAGAAGCCTACCTTCCTTGGAAGCAGTGACCCGAAAAAGTTCATCGAACAGTGGGTATACCATTATCTGAAGTATCCTGCTGAAGCAGTGCGGGATGGCATACAGGGCCGAGTGCTGGTGGAGTTCGTAATTGCAAACGACGGCAAGGTCACAGACGTGAAGGTCGTCAAAGGCGTATCGGAAGAGCTTGATGCAGAGGCGGTGAGAGTCATTGCAGCATCTCCAAAATGGAAGCCTGCCAAGGTGAAAGGTGAAAAAGTGAGCTGCACCATGACAATTCCAGTGGAGTTCAGGTTAGCGAGAAAAAAATAGGTTAAAAGTAAAAACAACATACATCATGGACTACAATTTTAAAGAAATTGAGCGTAAATGGCAGGCCTATTGGGCTGCCAACCATACATTCAAGGCAGAGGTAGACAACTCAAAGCCAAAATATTATGTTCTCGACATGTTCCCATATCCGTCAGGTGCGGGTCTTCATGTGGGACACCCGCTCGGATACATCGCGAGCGATATCTACAGCCGTTACAAGCGTCTTTGCGGTTTCAACGTGCTTCATCCGATGGGTTATGACGCCTTCGGTCTTCCGGCAGAGCAGTATGCCATCCAGACAGGTCAGCATCCTGCTGTGACAACAGAGAAGAACATCGCACGCTACCGTCAGCAGATGGACCGTATCGGCTTCTCTTATGACTGGTCACGTGAGGTGCGCACATGCGATCCTGAGTACTACAAGTGGACTCAGTGGGCATTCCTCAAGATGTTCGACAGCTGGTATGACAACGTAGAGCAGAAGGCTCGTCCTATCGCTGACCTTGAGGCTGCTTTTGCACAGGGTGGAAGCGCAGCTGTAGATGCAGCGTGCGGTGAGGTCGCTCCTTTCACAGCTGAGCAGTGGGCTTCATTCACAGATAAGGAAAAGGCTGCTGTACTCATGCAGTATCGTATTGCATATCAGGGAGAAACAGCAGTGAACTGGTGTCCGGCTCTCGGAACAGTGCTTGCCAACGACGAGGTCAAGGAAGGCTATTCAGTGCGTGGAGGTCATCCAGTGGAGCAGAAGAAGATGACACAGTGGCAGCTCAGAGTCTCTGCATATGCAGGACGTCTCCTTGAGGATATGGAGGAGCTCGACTGGACAGATTCGCTTAAGGACATGCAGCGCAACTGGATCGGCAAGAGCCAGGGTGCTGAGATGAACTTCAAGGTGTCAAACGGCGAGCAGGAGTATGACATGACTATCTTCACTACCCGTGCAGACACAGTGTTCGGTGTGACATTCATGGTTCTTGCTCCGGAGAGCGAGTGGGTTGAAAAGCTCACTACACCTGAGCAGAAGGAGGCTGTAGAGGAGTATCTCGCTATGGCAAAGAAGAAGACAGAGCGTGAGAGAATGATGGAAGCCCGCAAGGTAACCGGCGTATTCTCAGGATCTTACGCAGTCAACCCTCTCACAGGCGAGAAGGTTCCGGTATGGATCGGTGAGTATGTTCTCGCAGGTTATGGTACTGGTGCCATCATGGCAGTTCCGGCTCACGACAGCCGTGACTATGCATTTGCCAAGACATTCAACCTTCCTATCATCCCTCTCATCGAGGGCTGCGACGTGAGCGAGTCAAGCTTCGACGCCAAGGAGGGCATCATGTGCAACTCAGGCTTCCTCAACGGTCTTACAGTGAAGGAGGCTATTCCTGCAGCAATCGACTATGTCGAGAAGCATGGCATCGGACATAGAAAGGTGAACTATCGTCTTCGCGATGCGATCTTCTCACGTCAGAGATATTGGGGTGAGCCGTTCCCGATGTATTTCAAGGACGGTGTCGCAACCCCTATGACACTTGCAGATCTTCCGCTTCAGCTTCCTGAGGTGGACAAGTTCCTCCCTACAGAGACAGGTGAGCCACCTCTCGGACGTGCAAAGGACTGGACATATGACGGCTACCAGATCGAGATGAGCACAATGCCTGGTTTCGCAGGAAGCAGCGCATACTATCTCCGTTACATGGATCCTCACAACAGTGAGGCTCTCGTGAGCGGGGAGGCAAACGGCTACTGGCAGGATGTAGACCTTTACATCGGTGGTACAGAGCACGCTACAGGTCACCTTATCTACTCACGCTTCTGGAACAAGTTCCTCTTCGACCTCGGATATATCTGCAAGAAGGAGCCTTTCAGAAAGCTCATCAACCAGGGTATGATCCAGGGACGTTCAAACTTCGTATACCGTATCATCGGCACAAATACATTCGTATCTCTCGGACTCAAGGATCAGTATGAGACAACTGAGATCCATGTAGACGTGAACATCGTACGCAACGACCGTCTCGACCTTGAGGCATTCAAGGCCTGGATGCCGGAGTATGCTACAGCCGAGTTCATCCTCGAGGATGGCGAGTACATCTGCGGATGGGCAGTGGAGAAGATGTCCAAGTCTATGTTCAACGTAGTGAACCCAGACCTCATCTGTGACACTTACGGCGCAGATACTCTGCGTCTCTATGAAATGTTCCTTGGCCCTCTCGAGCAGTCTAAGCCATGGGATACAAAGGGTATCGACGGAGTGAACCGCTTCATCAAGAAGGTCTGGAGACTCTTCTACGACCGTGACGGCTTCATCGTGACTGACGAGAAGGCGACACCAGAGGAGCTCAAGGCGCTTCACAAGCTCATCGGCAAGGTGCGCACAGACATTGAGGCGTTCTCATTCAATACAGCTGTCAGCGCATTCATGATCGCAGTGAATGAACTCACTGACCTCAAGTGTACTAAGCGTGAGATTCTTGAGCAGCTTATCGTTCTTCTTTCACCGTTTGCTCCGCACGTGGCTGAGGAACTCTGGGAGGCTCTCGGACATAAGGAAAGCATCACATTCGCAGCGTTCCCTGAGTATGTCGAGGCTTACACTATCGAGAACAGCTGCACTTATGCTGTGTCGTTCAACGGTAAGACACGCTTCACAGTGGAACTCCCTCTCGACATGTCACGCGAGGCAGTGGATGCACATGTCCGCGGACTCGAGCAGACTGCCAAGTATGTGGGCGAGGGCAACATCGTGAAAGTTATCGTTGTTCCAGGAAAGATTGTAAACATTGTAGTAAAATAACTGCAGTTCAACCTATGAAAAATAACAAGGTTCTAAACCTTTTGTGGGATTATTTCCTGATGACCGTAGGTTCCGTCATATTCTGTATGGCGTGGACCTCGATCATCATTCCTACAGGTCTTGCCAGCGGCGGACTGACAGGTTTGTGTACCATCATCGAGTATGCCACAAACGGAGCGATTCCGATGGGTATTCCGTATTGGATCATGAACATCGGCCTTCTGGTCATCGGCTTCCTTTCCTTGGGAAGGGCGTTCGGCATCAAGACCATCTACGTGATTGTGCTTACCTCGGTGCTTTTCAACGTGCTTCCTGAATTTGAGGCGTTGAAATACACAGGGTTTGTGGAAAATGATGAGAAGCTTCTTGCTGCCCTTATCGGAGCTGCCATGGAGGCTGTCGGTCTGGGAATCGTCCTCCTGCGCGGAGGAAGTTCCGGCGGAACAGACATCATTGCCATGATCATCAACAAGTACTGGCCTGTGTCGCCTGGAAAGGTATATCTCTACACGGATATCTTCATCATCGCCACGCTGCTTTTCATTCCGGACAAGACTCTGATCGATGTGGTGTACGCCTATATCATCATGCTCGGTTTTTCATTTGGAATCGATTATGTGCTTCTGGGTAACAAGTCGTCAGTGCAGATCCTTGTGTTCTCGTCGAAGTTTCATGAGATTGCAGACCATATAATCCATGATGTCCATAGAGGTGTGACTGCACTGCAGTCAGTGGGTTGGTACTCTCAGAAAGAGAGCAAGGTGCTGCTCATCGTCTCAAGAAAATACCAGATGAATGAGGTTATTAAAGAGATAAAGGCCATAGATCCGAAGGCATTTGTGTCAGTGTCGACAGCGATGAGTGTGTACGGCGAGGGCTTTGAAGAAGTCAAGACAGGTTTTAAAGCAAATAAAAAGAATAAATCAGAGGAGGTCAAGGCATGACAAAAAAACGTATTCTGAACACATCGCATCTTACTCTTGCCAAGGAATATCTTCTCATTACCCTAGGTCTTACCCTGTATGCCTTGGGATGGGCATTGTTCCTTACCCCAAACAGCATGCTCGGTGGTGGAGTGACAGGTTTCTCGGCACTTTTGCAGTATGCTACCGGAGGTCTCATTCATCTGTCTGTGACATACTTTGTCATGAACATCCTTCTTCTTTTGATCGGAACCAAGGTTCTTGGAACGGGATTCGGAGCCAAGACGATCTTTGCAATCATCATGACCTCGATCATGCTGGAACTGACCCAAAGATACATTCCTACAGAGTTCACGACATATTTTGCAACGCAGGGTGAGATTGTCTGTGCTGTTCTTGGTGGTATAATGGCCGGTGTCGGTATCGGATTGTCGATGTCTCAGGGCGGCAGTACCGGTGGTACTGACATCATCGCTCTCGTATGGTGCAAGTTCAGACCAGCATCTCCGGGCAAGATCATCCTTATCATCGACGTCATCATCATCCTTTCGTCGCTCCTTCTTCCATTGAAGGATGCCAATGGAGTGCTTCTGGATGCTGCACCGAAAGTTGCGCTTGTGATCTTCGGTCTCATGCAGGTTGCAGTCTGCGGATATGCGATCGACCTCTATATTTCAGGTTCGAAGCAGTCAGTCCAGGTGTTCATCTTCACCAAGAAGGTTGAAGAGATGGCAGACGCGATTGCGTTCGACATGAAGAGAGGTGTGACAGTGCTTCCTGCAAAGGGCTGGTACTCTAAGGAAGAGAAGCAGGTCATCATGGTCGTTACCAGAAAAGCCGATCTGAACCTGCTCCTCCGCTATGTGAAGACCATTGATTCCGAGGCATTCCTTTCAGTTTCATCAGTCATGGGAGTATATGGCCAGGGCTTCGATACGATAAAAGTGAAAACAAAGCGGTAATTTTGTTTAAAAAAAAGAAAAAATTTTAAAAAAAAGAAAAATGTGACGAATGTCCCCCTTCCAGAAGCCTCTGGGAGGGGGACTTTGTATATTTTTGCTAAACGTAAAATCAGGGGAAATGGAAAATTTTGTTGCCGCAATAATTGTTGTCATGTCGCTCTCGGTAGCGACATTTCAAGTCATAAGAAACTACAGATATAAAGAATTGACGGAGCGCCGCCACTGGCTTCTTGCCATCGTGCTTTATGCAGATTCGTTGTTGGTCATATGTGATCTCCTTGCCTCGGGAGAAGGTCTTGAGATACGCTTTCTATTCGATGTGATGCTGGCTTTGATCCCGTTGATGCTTCTTTCATCTTCCGTATGGCCGGTCTCCCGATGCATCAATCTGGTGAGGATCAGCATTGCGGTGATGGTCATACTGTCTTTGTTCCATGTCCTGTGCATGTTTTCCCTGTCGAGCCACCCGGGAGTTCTGATCTATAAGTATGCATCAGCGTTCCTGACGGTCCTTTTTGTCCTGTTTTTCCTGTGGGGAATATGGATGCGCGTCCGGGAGGTGAGGGCTGTGATGCAGGCTGGCACAGTGTGGGCGAGCCTGGCTTTCGTGGTGGACTCCTTCTATGTCACTGTTGTGCTGCTTCAGATCTGCATTGTGGTGTTTACCGGGTTTGAATACCCGACTTTTACATGCGTGGTGGCCGTGCTGATGGATGCGACCGTGGCTGCGTATGGCATCCGCATGTCCACTGACTCCCTGTTTGTCTTCTACAGACGTCAGGAGAGGAGAATAGTCGAGTCTATGAAGATATTGCCGTCGGAGCAGACTAATCTCGTGCCCCGAGAGGATGACATATTCAAGGATATATACGAAAGGGTGCTTGAGTATTTTGAGAAGGAGAAGCCGTTTCTGAAAGGCGATCTGACTATCAATGACATAGTGTCTGTAGTGTTTACCAACAAGCTGTATATCTCGCGTGCCATCAGCCAGTACACTGGACGTAATTTCTGTCAGTTCGTGAACTATCATCGTGTGATGTATTCGGTTGAATGCTTCAGGAAAAATCCGGAACTGAAGGTTGCCGAGCTGTGGCCTATGTGCGGTTTCAACACGATCGTCTCATATAACATGGCTTTCCGGCTCTTCATGGGAGAGAATCCAAGTGATTGGTGCAGAAAAGAGAAGATCAGGATATTCAGAAAGGGAAAATAAGATTATCTTTGTACCCGGATTGAAAATCAAACAATAAATATATGGCAGACGAGAAAATCATTTTTTCGATGAACGGGGTGGGCAAGATCCTGCCTCACAACAATAGGGTGATCCTGAAGGATATCTACCTTTCGTTCTTCTATGGAGCGAAGATCGGTATCGTGGGTCTCAACGGTTCCGGTAAGTCTACTTTGATGAAGATCATCGCAGGTATCGAGAAGGGATACCAGGGTGAGGTAGTATGGGCGCCGGGCTATTCTGTAGGTTACCTTGAGCAGGAACCTCAGATGGATCCAGACAAGACCGTTATCGAGGTAGTGCAGGAGGGTGTTCAGGAGATCATGGACGTTCTCAAGGAGTATGAGGAAGTCAACATGAAGTTCTGTGAGCCTATGTCTGACGAGGAGATGGCAGCTCTCATCGAGCGTCAGGGCGAACTTACAGAGAAGATTGAGCACTGCGGCGGATGGGAGATCGATTCAAAGCTAGAGAGAGCGATGGATGCTCTTCAGTGTCCTCCATCAGATGCGAAGGTAAGCACACTCTCAGGTGGTGAGCGTCGTCGTGTGGCTCTTTGCCGCCTTCTGCTCCGCCAGCCTGATGTTCTCCTTCTTGACGAGCCTACCAACCACCTTGATACAGAGAGTATCCAGTGGCTTGAGGCTCACCTCCAGCAGTACAAGGGTACTGTCATCGCAGTTACCCACGACCGTTACTTCCTTGACAATGTAGCAGGCTGGATCCTCGAGCTCGACAGAGGTGAGGGTATTCCATGGAAGGGTAACTATTCTTCATGGCTCGATCAGAAGAGTACACGTCTTGCACAGGAGGAGAAGCAGGAGAGCAAGCGCCGTAAGGCCCTTGAGCGCGAGCTCGAGTGGGTGCGCATGGCTCCTAAGGCACGTCACGCCAAGTCTAAGGCTCGTCTGGGTGCATACGAGAAACTCGCTGCTGACGACGGCCGTGAGAAAGAGCAGGCTCTCGAGATCTTCATCCCTAACGGACCAAGACTCGGAAACAAGGTCATCGAGTTCAAGAACGTCTCAAAGGCATATGGTGACAAGCTTCTTTATGAAAACCTCAACTTCGTGCTTCCTCCAGCAGGTATCGTAGGTGTGATCGGTCCTAACGGTGCGGGTAAGACAACCCTCTTCCGCCTCATCATGGGTCTCGACACTCCAGACACCGGTGAGATCACACTCGGTGAGACAGTGAAGATCGCTTATGTAGACCAGCAGCACAAGAGCATCGATCCTGAGAAGACAGTATATGAGACAATCGCTGAGAACTCAGAGTTCGTACGCCTTGGCAAGAGAGAGGTGAATGCCCGTGCATACGTTTCACGCTTCAACTTCTCTGGAGCAGACCAGGAGAAGCTTTGCGGCATCCTTTCAGGTGGTGAGAGAAACCGTCTCCACCTTGCCCTTACTCTCAAGGATGAAGGAAACGTCCTCCTCCTCGACGAGCCTACCAACGACGTTGACGTAAACACAATCCGTGCTCTCGAGGAAGGTCTTGAGAACTTCGCAGGTTGTGCTGTCGTGATTTCACACGACCGTTGGTTCCTCGATCGTATCGCAACTCACATCCTTGCATTCGAGGGTGACTCGCAGGTTTACTTCTTCGAGGGAACATACTCAGAGTACGAGGATAACAAGAAGCGTCGTCTCGGAAACGAGGAGCCTAAGCGCTTCAAGTACAAGAAACTCATGGAGGCGTAACAATAAAGACTCTATAACGAAAAAAGGTGGGAAGCTAATCAAGCTTCCCACCTTTTTCATCGTAAAATTCATTCTGCAAGACTGTGAAGTCAGTTGTTTCCACAACTTCGATCTTACATCTGTACTTTTTCTTCCATCTGCTCACGATCGAGGAGAATATTCCTCTTGTGAGGTAGGAACCGAGAATCGGATTTACCTTCAATGTGAGGTGTGTCAACTTTTTCTCGGTGGTGTAGTAGGCGAGCCTTCTTTCGATGGCTTCGTCTATCACGACACTTGACGATATCTTTCCGGTGCCGTTGCAGACCGGGCAGACCTCCATAGTGTTGATCTCGGTCGCCGGACGCACCCTTTGCCTTGTGATCTGCATGAGTCCGAACTTTGTGAGCGGAAGCACGTTGTGCTTGGCTCTGTCAGTCTCCATCAGCTCGACCATCTTCTTGTAGAGGGCATTCTTGTGCTCGTTCGACTCCATGTCGATGAAGTCCACTATTACGATGCCTCCCATGTCTCGGAGTCTGAGCTGTCTTGCGACCTCCTCGGCGGCAAAGCAGTTTACATCGAATGTGTTCTGTTCCTGTTCCTTGTTCTTTGAACGGGTTCCACTGTTTACGTCGATGACATGCAGTGCCTCTGTGTGCTCGATCACCAGGTATGCTCCCTGCTTGATCGGGACAACCTTTCCGAAAGAACTCTTGATCTGTCTCGTTACTTCGAAGTGGTCAAAGATAGGTGCCTTGTCTTTGTAGAGCTTGACAATCTTTTCCTGCTCCGGTGAGATCAGCGAGATGTACTTGCGGATTTCCTCGTAAATTGTCTCGTTATTTACATAGATGTTGCTGAACGAGTCGTTGAGGAGGTCCCTGAGGATCGTGGTGGTCTTGCTGTATTCAGTGAACAGCAGCTGCACACCCTTTGATCTGGCCAGTTTTTTCCATGAGTCTTCCCATTTCTCCACGAGCGACATCACCTCGGCGTCGAGAACTGCGGCATTCTTGCCTTCTGCAGCTGTGCGGATGATAGCTCCGTAGTTTTTAGGGAGGATACTCTTGACAAGTGTCTCAAGTCTTCTTTTCTCTTCCTTTGAAGAGATCTTCTGGGATACGCTCACCCTTTCTGCAAAGGGGAGTAGTACGATGTTTCGTCCTGCCAATGAAATTTCTGCAGTCAGTCGTGATCCTTTTGTCGAGATCGGTTCCTTAACGATCTGGACGATGATCATCTGTCCTGGTGTAAGCACATTCTCGATGCGTCCCTCCTTTTCAAGGATCTTACCCGGTTTGATGTGCTTGTAGATTCCTTTCGCATCTGTGTTGGGGTTGATTCTCTTGACGAATTCGTCGAAAGCCTCAAAGTAAAGTCCCAGATCCAGATAGTGGACAAATGCCTCCTTCTCGTCTCCGATGTCGACAAAGGCAGCGTTCAGGGCCGGAAGAATCTTCTTTACCTTTCCGAGGTGTACGTCACCTACGGAAAAGCTGTGACCCTGGCTGGACTCCTTGTTCAGCTCGATAAGCTTGTGGTTTTCCATCAAAGCGATCGAGACTTCTGTTGAACTAACGTCAACAATCAGATCTTTTACAGACTCCATCAGGAATTTCAGTGATAAGAACTTAGTGCCCCACAGGGGCTTCGTTTAAAACTAAAGAGGCCGACCCACCAGGTCAGCCTCTCTTTAGCAGACTGCTAAAATGGCAGACACTGCGCGAGAAATTACTTTCTCTTCTTGTGTCTGTTCTTGCGAAGACGCTTCTTACGCTTGTGCGTCGCCATCTTGTGCCTTTTATGCTTCTTTCCGTTTGGCATAACTAAAAGGGTTTAAATATTATTGTTATTAAAAAATTACTTTACCTCGTTTACGAATACCTTAGCCGGCTTGAAAGCTGGGATGTTGTGAGCCGGAATTGTCATAGTAGTATTCTTAGTGATGTTTCTTGCAGCCTTCTCAGCTCTGTGCTTGATGATGAAGCTACCGAAACCACGGAGATATACTGGGTTACCCTTAGCGAGTGAGTTCTTTACGCTCTCCATGAAAGACTCAACAACAATCTGAACTGTTGCCTTCTCGATTCCGGTTGCCTTTGCAACCTCGTTTACGATTTCTGCCTTAGTCATAACTATCTAAAATTTAATTCAATTACTATTTAGCGATTTAGCTCGCAAAAGTAGTCTTATTTTTTCAATTAACCAAATTGGTTCGGCAAAAAATCTTCAAAAAATGCTGATAATCCGTTGTGAACGTATATATTAGTGGCGAATATGCCATTGTGAAATTTGGCATGGAGATTGACGATTATATATAATGTATATCGGCCCTGTAACAAATATGACATTTTGTCAGTAATTCTAAGGGTTGGAAATATTATTGTGCAAATTTGTACTTATGAAAGATATAATGAATGACATTTTTTCAGCAGGTGGTGCTGAAGTGAGCATAATTCCGGTTGTGCAGGGTGACGGTATGATGACAGTGGATCAGTCGCAGCTTCCGGATGCATTGCCTATTCTCGCGTTGAGAAACGCGGTTCTGTTCCCTGGAACAGTCTTTCCTATTACAATCGGCCGTGAAAAGTCGATAAGACTGATCGAGGATGCTGAGCTGAACGATTCCTTCATCGGAACCGTTCCGCAGAATGACCTTTCTGTGGAGGAGCCGCGCAAGGACGATCTGTATACATATGGAACAGTAGCGAAGATCGTCAAGACTTTGGAGATGCCTGACGGCACGATTACAGCCATCCTTCAGGGATGCAAGCGTTTCGAGCTTGAGGAAGTCTTTGACTATGAGCCGTATATGCTCGGTAGGGTGAAGTATCTTGATGATATCGTCCCTGAGGAGAACACCAACACACGTATGATTGCCGAGTCTTTGAAGGAAAAGGCTCTCTCGATCGTGCGCACTTCATCTCTTGCCCCACGTGATGCGGCCAACGCGCTCAAGGGTATCAGCAACCTTGAGTTCCTCGTGAACTTCATCGCGACTACAATCGATGTGGAGAACTATATGGATAAGGTGGAGCTTCTTCAGTATGGAGACGTACGTGTGCGTGCAATGAAGCTCCTCTCTGTTCTCGACACTCAGGTGGAGCTCCAGAAGATCAAGCAGGAGATCAACCAGAAGGTGAAGTCTGAGATCGACCAGCAGCAGAGGGAATATTTCCTCAACAACCAGCTCAAGACCATCCAGGAGGAGCTCGGTATGGATGAGATGGAGGAGTTTTCACAGCTCCGTGCCCGCGCAGAGGAGAAACTCTGGCCGGCGGCTGTGCAGACAATCTTCGACAAGGAGATTGCAAAGCTTGAGAGATACAACCCAAGTTCTCCTGACTACAGTATCCAGTACAACTACATCCAGTTCATGCTGGATCTTCCTTGGGGTGAGATCTCTGAGGACAATCTCGATCTCAAGCACGCCCAGAAGGTGCTTGACGAGGACCACTATGGACTCGAGAGAGTGAAGGAAAGAATCATCGAGTACCTTGCCGTACTCAAGCTCAAGGGTGACATGAAGTCGCCTATCCTCTGTCTCTATGGCCCTCCGGGCGTAGGAAAGACCAGCCTTGGAAAGTCTATCGCAAGAGCTTTGGGACGTAAATATATCCGCATCGCGCTCGGTGGTGTACACGACGAGTCGGAGATCCGCGGACATAGAAAGACCTATGTCGGTGCGCTTCCTGGACGTATCCTCAACGGAATCAACCGTGCAGGTACATCAAACCCTGTGATCGTGCTCGACGAGGTGGACAAGCTTACCAAGGACATGAAGGGCGACCCTTCTTCAGCTCTCCTTGAGGCTCTTGATCCGGAGCAGAATACTGCGTTCCACGATAACTATCTCGACATCGACTACGATCTGTCGAATGTGCTTTTCATCACGACAGCCAACAACATCGAGAACATCCAGCCGGCTCTCAAGGACCGTATGGAGATGATCAATGTGAGCGGTTATCTTGCTGAGGAGAAGTACGAGATCGCAAAGAACCATCTCGTGCCTAAGCAGATCGAGGAGCACGGACTTGACAAGTCTCAGCTCAAGTTCGACAAGGCAGCACTCGTGAAGATCATCGACGAGTACACTCACGAGTCAGGTGTACGTGGTCTCGAGAAGCAGATCGCAAAGATCGCCCGTGTGACTGCAAAGAAGATCGCACTTGAGCAGGAGCGTCCTGCTACAATCAAGAAGGAACTTCTTCGTGAATACCTTGGTCTTCCGATCAACTCTCACGACAAGCAGAAGGGAAATGAGGCTCCCGGTGTAGTGACAGGACTTGCTTGGACAGCTATGGGTGGTGAGATCCTCTTCATCGAGAGCTCAGTGAGCAAGGGTAAGGGTCTGCTTTCAATGACCGGAAACCTTGGTGATGTGATGAAGGAGTCGGCTCAGATCGCCTACCAGTACATCAAGGCTCATCCTGAACTTACAGGAATGACCTACGAGGAGTTTGCCGAGAAGGACATCCACGTCCACGTTCCTGAGGGAGCAGTTCCTAAGGATGGCCCCTCTGCAGGTATCACAATGGTGAGCTCGATGGTGTCCGCTTTCCGCAACGTAAAGGTCAAGAGCGGAATCGCAATGACAGGAGAGATGACTCTCAGAGGCCGTGTGCTCCCTGTGGGAGGAATCAAGGAGAAGATCCTTGCTGCAAAGAGATCCGGCATCCATACAATCATCATTTCTGAGGAAAACAGAAAAGATGTGGAGGATATCAAGGAAATGTACATAAAAGGTCTTACCTTTGTCTACGTCAAGAATATTCAGGACGTGATAGACTATATTTTTTAAAGATGTCTGTCATCCTGAACGAAGTGAATAACTACGTCATTACGAGGAACGAAATGAATAACTACGTCATTACGAGGAACGAAGTGACGTGGTAATCTTTACCTTATGGATGTAAAAATAGAACAGACTTGGAAAAACGCACTTGCGGGCGAATTTGAGAAACCATATTTCGCATCGCTGGTGCGTTTTCTCCGTGAAGAAAAGGCTGCCGGTGTGACAGTGTATCCTCCTGGCAGTCAGATCTTCCGTGCCTTCGATCTCACACCCGTGCCGGCAGTCAAGGTGGTTATCCTTGGCCAGGATCCCTATCATGGTCCGGGTCAGGCTCATGGCCTTTCCTTTTCGGTTCCGGCGGGCATGCCTGCCCCTCCATCCCTGAAGAACATCTTCAAGGAGATCGAGTCGGACTTGGGCGTGCAGATGAGCGGTTGCCCGAATCTTGTGAAGTGGGCTCAGCAGGGAGTGCTTCTGCTGAACACTGTCCTTACTGTGCGTGGAGGCCAGGCCGCTTCGCATAGCCGAAGGGGATGGGAAGAGTTTACGGATGCCGTAATAAGATATATATCAGATAATTGTGAGGGAGTCGTCTTCATGTTGTGGGGCAATCCGGCCCGCAGCAAGAGCGTGCTGGTCGACAGATCGCGCCACCTCGTGCTCGAGGCAGCGCACCCGTCGCCGCTTGCCCGTGGAGCCTACTTCGGCAGCCGCCACTTCTCCCAGGCAAACAACTACCTGGCTGCAACCGGCCGCACTCCAATTGACTGGCAGCTGTAGTTAAAAGCACAAATACACCTTGTTTTGTGCTTTTGAGGCTTGAAAACGGGGCCAAAAGAACAAAAAGGCCTTGTTTTGTGCTTTTGACATCAAAAAAATAGCTCAAAAGAACAAAAAGGCCTTGTTTTGTGCTTTTGAATAAGTGAAAGTAAAAGCAGCATAAAATAGATAGAAAACATAATAAATTTTGAGCGAAGCGATAGTAAGTCCTTTCCCCGAGGGAAAGGATTTAGGATAGGGGTAACGTTGATAATTGTCATATTTCAGCACTCCCTAAATCGTAGTGAAAGTAAAAGCAGCATAAAATAGATAGAAAACATAATAAATATGACACGAAAAGCAATGTTTCCAGGGTCATTCGATCCATTTACTGCGGGACATCTTAATATTTTGAAACGTGCTCTCACTATGTTTGATGAGGTGGTGGTGGCTGTGGGCATCAATGGTGACAAGAGAGGCTTCTTCCCTAATGAGAAGAGGATCGAGATCATCCAGCAGGCGACAGCAGGCCTTGAGGGCGTCAGCATAATCCAGTACAGCGGTCTTACAATCGACAAGTGCCGTGAGATGGGCATCGGCCACATCGTGCGTGGAGTGCGTAACATGATCGACTTTGAGACAGAGCGTTCGATTGCAGACGCAAACCGAAAACTCGCTCCAGAGATAGAGACTATCATCATCCCTACAGCCCAGGAGTATGCCCACATATCTTCGACAGCTGTACGTGACATCCTCAGGCACGGCGGAGATACATCTCTGTTTGTGCCGGAAGGCGTAACCCTGTAATGTCTTACTCCATGAGACAACTGTTGCTTTACATAACTTGCTTATTCGCATTTGCGCTCCAGAATGCTGATGCCCAGCAGCTGGATTCTCTGACCCGTGCGCAGTTGTCAAGGCAGCTTGACGGATATCTGGCGGCAATCGAGACTTCCGGTCCGGCTGTGCAGATAGAGGAAAGCGACTTCCTGATCGAGACACCCGAGGATTCGCTTGTGCGTCAGTTTGTTGCCGTCAAGATCTATGACCATTATCTCAATTCCAAGGTAATGGGTTCGGAAACAGTTGCAATCCATGTACTTGACAAGTGGTTCTTCAGCGGAAAGATCAAGATGTACAACGACATCGATCTTCTCAATGCCAAGGTCTATGCAGACTTCAACAGACAGTCTCTGATAGGCATGAATGCACCTCAGCTTACGTTGCTGACAAGGGATAATGAATCCCGTGACCTCTTCAGCGAGGCTCCGGGAGCATATCAGATCCTGTATTTCTATGATGCCGGCTGTGCTAAGTGCAGGTATGAGACTCCTCGTATGGTAAGCCTGCTTGCAGAGGGTAAATATCCTGTTGAAGTGATTGCAGTGTATGTCGGTGACAACACCCAGGCCTGGGATGAATATGTTGCGAAATATTTTTCGGCCGGAGATGTGCAGATAACTCATCTGTGGGACCCAGAGGTAGACTCCGATTTCCAGCGTAAATACGGCGTTCTGCAGACTCCAAGAATGCTCCTGATCGCCCCGGATGGCACAATCGTCGGCAGAGGATTGGACACTGAGGCTCTTGAACTCCTTCTGGAGGCGTCATTCCCTGAATTCCAGTATGGAAGTCCTGAGTCAGAGCAGCTGTTCGATAGACTGTTAGGCCCGGATCCTACGTCGCATGAAATCTCGGAGATTGCTGATATGCTTGTTGCAGCAACGCTCGATAAGGGTGATGTCCTGATGTTCAAACAGCTTGCAGGAGACTATCTCTATTACCTTGCTCCGAAGTCCAAGCAGGCCTACAGATACGGCTTGAACATGCATATAGATAAATATATCCTGGGATGCCCTGAAATATGGAACACTGAAGATGACCGCTTGAAGGTTGTCGGTTTTGCCCAGATCATGCATGACCTCATAAACAAGACACCTGCAGGAGAAAAGATCGTCCCTATCAAGGTAAAGGGAACATTGCTGAGCAAAGGCAAAGAGAAGGTGAAGAAAATGAAGCTCAGCAAGATGACAGGCTATGATAATATCATCATATTCCACACTACCGGTTGTCCAGTCTGTGCCGCAGAGATTGCTGAGGCCCGCAGACTCTCTGAAGCATACGGCAGGATAAACTTCTTCCTTGTCAATGTTGACGAAGTGATGGCATCATCTCCGTCAAAGGCTGCTGAACTTTTCGATGCCTTTGATCTGTCTGTGCTTCCGCATATAGTCTGGACAGATGAGAACAATGTAGTCCGTTCTTGCTATAACTCTCTCATAGACTCCAAACTGATGGAAACCTATCCTCTGATGGGAAGGGTGGACTGATGAAAATATTTTTGCAGCCAGACATAAGTTTGGCGCGCAGTTTGACTAAGCGGTCACAGGCTCGGAATCATCCAACCTGTGACCGTATTTTATAACATCAAACATTGTGTGCCATGTGTAACTTTATCGAGGAGTATCTGCAGAATCCCTCACAAGCAGTAGCCGTTGCCCGTAAGAGCGCCGATGACCGTTTTCTTGGTCTGAATTGTCCTGACGATGAGATATATTCCCAGTTGGCATCCCCGGAATTCCGCCTATATGAACAAATGACGCTTTTGTGAACAAATAGAAAATATAAATGAACGGTCGTGACATCTGTCGCGACCGTTATTTTTTAATTTTGTAAGACAAGAAAGTCCAGGACTTTCGCAGTCCGGTCCGGCTAGGACCGAAGTTCCCCCTGACAGGGGGATGTCGCATAGCGACAGGGGGTTGAGATAACTGTAATCAATAATGATATGAAAAAGACACTTTTACTTCTCGCTGCGATGACAGCTTTCGCAGCATCAGCTGACGCTCAGGGATGGATGCGCCAGCCGACTCCGAATGACACACTTCGTTCGACAGTGGTCCTTCCGGACAATTCCGTAGTGTTCCAGATCTATGCTCCACAGGCACAGAGCGTGGCAGTTGCCGGTGACCTTCCATGGGACAAGCCTGCAAGATTTGTAAAGCAGGAAAATGGAGTGTGGAAAGCACGTCTTAATAATATGGTCGAGGGTATCTACCGTTATCGTTTTATCGTGGACGGTATGAATGTGTACGATCCTAAGGCTCCGAATGCAGGCGAGACTTCAGCTCTGTTGACAGTTGATACAAATGGAGACGAGTTCTTCGCAATGAAGAACGTGCCTCATGGTGCTGTAGCTCAGAGATATTATTGGTCTGAGCCATTGAAGGAGATGCGCAGACTGCATGTATGGACTCCTGCAGGTTATGAGAATTCAACAGAGAAACTCCCTGTTCTCTATCTGGTTCATGGCGGTGGTGACACTGACAATTCATGGCCAGGTGTTGGCGCAGCCGGTTTTATCCTTGACAATCTCATGGCAGAAGGCAAGATGAAGCCGATGGTGGTTGTAATGCCAAACGGCAGCATCCATATGCCAGACGGCAACATGATGGGTGAGGTGCCCGTATTCGCTGAGGACATGATCACCAGCATCATTCCTTTCATCGAGTCTAACTACAGAGTTTATACAGATCAGGCAAACCGCGCTATGGCAGGTCTTTCAATGGGTGGTATGGAGACTCTTGAAGTGACATTGAATCATCCTGAGATGTTCAGTTATGTATGGGTTCTCAGCTCAAGCTTTGCTCCTGGCAACAAGGAGGTCTATGAGTACGAGCGTGGACGTCTCAAGAAGGAGGCAGACCGATACAACAAGAACTTCAAGGAGCTTGTATTCACTCAGGGCGGTCCGTCAGACATCGCTTACAACAACTGCAAGGAGACTCTCAAACTCTTCGATGCTGCAGCTATCAAATACGAATATCACGAAGTTTCAGGAGGTCACTCATGGGAGGCATGGCGCCAGAACCTATATGACCTCGCACAGCGTCTCTTTAAATAAACCAATATCATTATGAGACTTCCTAAGGTAATCTTAAGTATGGCGATGATGCTCCTGACAGTGGGAGCATTCGCTAAGACCGAAAAGGTCTGGGTTCAGGGTTCTGTAGGTAAACTTTCTGTTGTAGTGCAGACTCCTGACGGCCTTGCAGAAGGCCAGAAGTGTCCGGTTGTGATCATGATGCACGGCTTCATGGGCAACAAGGACGGTATGCTCGAGAAGATGACAGCCGACAAACTCGCAGCTCAGGGCATCGCTACCGTGAAGTTCGACTTCAACGGCCATGGTGAAAGCGAAGGACCGTTCAGCGGCATGACAGTGCCGAATGAGATCGAGGATGCAAAGAAGGTATATGAGTATGTAAAATCCCTTCCTTTTGCCGGTGACATTGCTTTGACAGGTCACTCTCAGGGTGGAGTTGTCGCTTCAATGACAGCAGGCGACTATGGCGCAGAAATGGTGAAGTGCGTTGTCCTCCTTGCTCCTGCAGCAGTTCTTCGTGACGATGCCATCAGAGGCAGCACAATGGGTGCGCGCTACAATCCGCTTGATCCTCCTGCAGAGATTCCTCTTTTCGGCGATAAGAAGCTCGGTGGAGAGTACATCAGAACAGCCTTCAACCTTCCTATCTATGAGACTGCAAAGAAGTACACAGGCCCTGCATGCATCATCCACGGCACAGGCGACCAGGTGGTTCCTTTCACATACGGAGAAAGATATCACGAGATCTGGCCAGGCAGTGAGCTTCACATTCTCCCTGCAGCCGACCACGGCTTCTCAAGAGACATGCAGAAAGCAGTTGACCTCATGGTCGATTTCCTTGTTCAAACACTTAAATAATTGAATTATAACGTATTACTAAAAATGCTTGCTGCATGATTGCAGCAAGCATTTTTGTTAAACTGATGTATATCAGTGAATTAGATGTTTGTCTCGATAGTCTTGAGGATCTTGTCAGATGATGTACCTACAAGGATCTCAACCTTACCTGGCTCAACAACCCAACCGTTTGTCTCCATGTCCCAGTGAGCAAGCTCGCTGATAGGGAACTCGAGAGTTACAGTCTTAGTCTCGCCACCCTGGAGAGTTACTCTCTCGAATGCCTCAAGCTCCTTGTCAGCACGCTCGATCTGAGACTCTGGTCTTCTTACATAGAGCTGAGCAACCTCGTCAGCCTCCATGTCACCGAGGTTCTTGAGTGTGAAGCTTACCTGGATCTTGTCCTTCTTCTGCTTGAGAGAGAGGTCGCCGTACTCGAAGTCAACATATGAGAGACCGTGACCGAATGCGTACATTACAGGAGCGTTCTTAGTGTCGAACCATCTGTAACCTACGAGGAGACCCTCAGTGTAGTGTGACTCTGGCTTAGGAAGGTTAGCGATGTACTCGTTGATCTGCTCGCGAGTATATCCTGTTGCGTCGAGGCGATACATGAGAGTGAAGAGGTCCTCGCTAGACTTCTGGCCGAAGTTACCCATTGCGTAAGCTGGAGAATCCTGGAGCTGGAGAGGGAATGTGAAAGGAAGCTTTCCTGAAGGAGCGATGTCGCCGAAGAGCACCTCAGCAAGTGCTGTACCTCCCTCAAGACCGTTCCACCAACCCTGAACGATAGCTGGTGAGTACTGCTCGAGTACGCGGATGTCTGTAGGACCACCAGAGATGAGAACTGTTGCAAGGTTAGGGTTAGCCTCGTAGAGAGCCTGGATAACCTCGTTCTGACCGCAAGGGAGGTCGATGTTCTTTCTGTCGCTACCCTCAGTCTCGATAGACTTGTTTGTACCTCCGAAGAAGATTACCATGTCAGCGTCCTTAGCAAGAGCTACAGCCTCAGCGAGGAGAGCTGGATCTGCTGGCTCGTCTGTCGAGTTTGCTACGAGTGGATCAACTGGAGCGCCGGCGCCAGGTCCGCGTCTTCCCCAACCCATTCTCATTGCGTAGTTCTTGTAACCAGGAGCGTAAACTACCTCTACGCCAGCCTCAGCTGCTCTTGCCTGGATACCCTCGAGAGGAGTGATCTCGTAAAGAGTCTTCACACCGGCACCGATACCGCCTGAAGCAGTAGTGAGGACAGCGTTCTGACCGATAACTGCGATCTTCTTGACCTCCTTGTTGATAGGGAGTGTACCCTCGTTCTTGAGGAGGACGATAGACTTCTGAGCGATCTCGTAAGCGATCTTCTGAGTCTCAGGCTGTGATGTCATGACTGTGTTTGCAACATCCTCTGGAACCGGCTCGATAGCGAAGCGGAGACGGAGGATCTCACGTACCTTGTTGTCAACTACTGACTCATCGAGAGCACCGTTTCTTACAGAGTCGATGAGAGCCTGTCCGAAGTAGTTGTCACCTGTCATCTGAACGCAAAGTCCGCCGAGGGCTGCACCCATTGTGCTGTGTGTTCCGCCCCAGTCAGAAACTGTCATTCCCTTGAAGCCCCACTCTTCACGGAGGATCTCATTGAGGAGGTGGTTGTTCTCAGAGCAGTAGTAGCCGTTTACCTTGTTGTAAGCAGGCATCACGCACATTGCACCACCTTCCTTGACTGCAGCCTCGAATGGCTTGAGGTAGATCTCGCGCATTGTACGCTCGTCAACGATAACGTCGACGCTACCACGGTCAGTCTCCTGGTTGTTGAGTGCGAAGTGCTTGAGGCAGACAGCTGTTCCTGCATCCTGTGAACCCTTTGTGTACTCTACTGAGAGGTGAGCTGCAAGTACAGGGTCCTCGCTGAGGTACTCGTATGTACGGCCACCTACAGGGAGACGCTGGATGTTGATTGCAGGTCCGAGGATGATGTCCTTACCTCTCAGACGTCCTTCCTTACCCATAGCCCAGCCGTTCTTGTAGGCCATTTCCTTAGACCATGTTGCTGCGAGTGCAGAACCGGTAGGGAAGTAAGTAGCTGAGTCGAGAGTCCAACCGAGTGAACGGAAACCGTCGCCGTTCTCCTCACGGATACCGAAAGGACCGTCTGTGTACTTGATGTCCTGGATGCCGAGACGTGGAACACCTTCAGATGACATGTTTGTCTTACTGTGGAGCATCTCCACCTTTTCCTCAAGTGTCATCTGTGCGATGATCTCGTTGATCTCCGCATCATGGATTGTGAGCAGCTCCTGTGGAGTCTGCTTCGGAGCGCAGCTGAAAGCGAATGCCGCCATTGCTGCAAGAATTAAGATTTTCTTCATATAATTGTGGTTAGATATTGATTGCAATGCATATTAAATCAAGGTAAAGATAATCAGAATTCCTTACTCTCACACACGCGTGCGTGCGATTTGAACATTTGTGAAACAATATGACAAAATAGATAAACACTTAATCCGAAAATATGGATAATTTCGCATTTACAACAAGTCAACATAATCACATAATATCATGAAAAGACTAATTCTATTTGCAGCGGGAGCCATGGTGCTGGCTTCATGCGGACCTAAGTGGACGGAGGCTCAGACTGAGTATGCTCACAACATCATCACTCAGAAAGGCGGCCAGACCCTGGGTTACAGTCCTGCTTCCGGAGTGACTATCCTCACTGACGGACGCTATGCATTCAAAGATCTCAACAGAAACGGTGTCCTTGATCCATATGAGGACTGGAGACTTTCAGCAGAGGAAAGGGCTGAAGATCTTGCAGCGCGCCTCTCTGTAGAGGAGATCGCCGGTATGATGCTTTACAGTTCTCACCAGGCAGTTCCGTCTGCCGGAGGCTTCATGGGCGGCGGAGCATACGGCGGAAAATCATTCGCTGAAAGCGGAGCAATGGCATCCGACCTTACAGATGACCAGAAGAAGTTCCTCACAGATGACAACCTGAGAGCTGTGCTTGTGACCACAGTGCAGTCTCCGGCTGTGGCAGCGCAGTGGAACAACAACATGCAGACATTGGTGGAAGGACTCGGACACGGAGTGCCTGTGAACACATCATCAGACCCTCGTCATGAGACTTCTGCTACAGCAGAGTATAACTATGGTGCCGGCGGTGAGATCTCGCATTGGCCAACATCTCTCGGACTTGCGGCAACATTCGATCCTGCGCTTGTTGAGGAGTTCGGTCAGATCGCATCTGAGGAGTATCGTGCCCTTGGTATCGCGACAGCACTTTCACCTCAGATCGACCTCGCTACCGAGCCTCGCTGGACACGTTTCTACGGCACTTTCGGTGAGAGCCCTGAACTTGATACAGACATGGCACGTGCATATGTAGACGGTTTCCAGACAAGCTGCGGCGATGATGAAATCGCCGGTGGTTGGGGATACAAGAGTGTGAACGCGATGGTAAAGCATTGGCCAAGCGGCGGTCCTGAGGAAGGTGGCCGTGATGCCCACTACAACTATGGCAAGTATGCTGTCTACCCAGGCGGTGCATTCGAGACTCATCTCAAGCCTTTTACAGAGGGTGCATTCAAACTTAATGGCGCTACAGGAAAGGCTTCAGCAGTGATGCCATACTATACAATCTCTACAGGCGTTGATCCTTCAGGAAAGAATGTCGGCAACAGCTTCAGCAGATACATCATCACTGACCTCCTTCGTGAGCAGTACGGTTATGACGGAGTTGTCTGCACAGACTGGAACATCACCTACGACAACCTTGGCATCGAGAAGTTCGACGGAAAGTGCTGGGGCGTAGAGGAAATGACAGTGGCTCAGAGACATTATGAGTGCCTTAAGGCTGGCATTGACCAGTTCGGCGGCAACAACAAGAAGGGCCCTGTTCTTGAGGCTTACGCAATGTGGGTAGAGGAGTTCGGACAGGAGTCTGCTGACGCACGTTTCAGAGCATCTGCCAAGAGACTTCTCCTCAACTCATTCCGCACTGGTCTCTTCGAGAACCCTTATCTCGATCCGGCAGTTTCTGCAGAGGTTGTAGGTAAGCCTGAATTCATGGAGAAGGGCTACCAGGCGCAGCTCAAGTCTGTTGTGATGGTCAAGAACTCAGACAGCGTACTTCCGATGAAGGCCGATGAAGGCAAACTTAAAGTTTATGTACCACAGAGATATTTCCCTCAGCTTGTGAACTTCTTCGGTCATGTAACTCCTGAAAGATGGGAGGATGCTATCGATGCAGAGCTTCTCAGGAAGTATTATGAGCCGGTTTCAGATCCTGCAGAGGCAGACTTCGCCCTCGTTCTTATTGATGCTCCTACTTCAGGTACAGGTTATAGCGTAGAGGATGTGAAGAAGGGTGGAAACGGTTATATGCCTATCAGCCTTCAGTACAGCGACTACACAGCAGATCATGCACGTGAGGTATCTCTCGCCGGTGGTGACCGTCTTGAGGCTTCTGCAAACCGTTCATATAAGGGCAAGAGCGTGAAGACAGTCAACAAGTCTGATCTTCAGACAGTGATCGACACAAAGAAGGCCATGAACGGCAAGCCTGTAATCACAATCGTAAGCACAGGCAAGCCTTTCGTTCCTGAGTTCGAGCCTTATTCTGATGCCATCCTCGTATGCTTCGGCTGCCAGAATCAGGCGCTTCTCGACCTCGTAAGTGGCGCTGTAGAGCCTTCTGCTCTCCTTCCAATGCAGCTTCCGGTTGACATGAAGACAGTTGAGTGTCAAATGGAAGACCTTCCATTTGACATGGAATGCTACGTTGACGCTGACGGAAACGCTTACGACTTCGCCTACGGTCTCAACTGGTCAGGCCGCATCGAAGATGCCCGTACAGCAAAATATGCCAAGTGATAGCTGAAACTTAATTGCTTGACAGATAGCTTGTTATGAAAAATGCTTGCTGCATTGATGCAGCAAGCATTTTTTGTAATGTGTTGACTGATAGTGATTTCACTTTCAGCTTATGGTTTGTAGATGATAAGCAGAACGGCTGCTGCAACAAGTGCGCATGCTGTGACCTTGATCCACATAGGCAGTTTCTGCTCGCCTTTGAGCCAGTGGTCTGTAAGCCACTTTCTTGCAGGCTCATCGAATGCCTTGAATACGCCCCATGCGAGGATGATCGCCATGAAGAACACTCCGACGCCAGATGCGATGTGAATCCATACCGGTGCATCCGGATGCTCCGCCACAAATCCCATATGCATGTAGATGAGAGGGTAGTGGGTGATGTAGATCGGATATGAGATGTCTCCAAGGAACTTGCAGACCTTTGCCAAAGCAGGGTTCTGGATGGTGCTTCCCGCACCCATCAGGATGATGAGAGGGAATGCCAGGATGATCATCACTGCCTGGTATGCTCCGTTTGCAACTCCGTCAGTGCCGCCGATGCATGGTACTGAAAGGATTGTCATCAGGATAAGCGATGTCCAGATGAAACCGCCTTTCAGACGGATTGGGCTTCCGCTAGGGTTTGATTCTGTCCTATACTTAGGAAGTACCCTTGAAATGATCAGACCGCAAAGGAACGGATAGAGGAGTCTTGTGAATCCGAGATAGATCTGCTCCGGATCCAGTGACCATCCGCCTTTCACATGGAACTGTGGGCCATTAGGGAGAATGTTGAACATGTCCCATCCCAAAGTGAAATCCAATGTGAATACTGCCGCTCCTGCACAAAGGATGCAGAGGACAACTGTAGGAAGATGACGGAATATCAGGGCATAGAGGATGTTGCCGATGTACTCGAATGTCAGAGTCCAGTTAGGACCGTTGAATGAGTTCATCTCGTTCCAGCCTCTGATGTCGAGACCTCTGCCGCATGGAACCATGAAGAATCCCATGATCAGACAAAGACCGAACTGCCAGAAAGGAATGGTCAATGAATGTTTGAAATAGCCTGCTCCGAAGAAGAACATGCATGCACCGATGATTGTCGCTACTACCACCATAGGATGCAGACGGGTGAGACGACGCTTGAAGAAGCCTCCAAGGCTCATTTTGCCCCATCTGTCATCATATGCATAGCCGATAACGAAACCTGACAGTGCGAAGAAGAAGTCAACGGCCAGATAACCGTGATTCATCCACTGCTGCGCTCCAGGCTTGCAGTAGGTCTCTCCCAGATGGAAGATGATGACCATGAGCGATGCCACACCTCTCAGTCCGTCAAGGATCTCATATCGTGGCTTTGACTCTAGATAAATGTTCTGTTTTGCCATATTTTATTTAGTGAGTGTCTTGATGTCGATCAGTTTGATGCCGCGCTCCTGGATTACCTTCATAACCTCAGGACTCTTCAGAAGGTCTGTCACGCCCTGACGGTCCACAGCCACATCCTCATATCCGATGTGCATGACGGTCTCCATTTCGGAGTCGTTGTATGCGGCATGGTCTACAAACATGTATCTCTTGCCTTTTTCAAGCTTCTCCAAGGTCTTGATGAAACTCTTGACCTTCTCCTCAAGAGTTGCCTTTGGACCATCATAGCCTACATAGCTGAAATTGTACTGCTCGAATGCCTCGTAACGGTCTACTGAAGGCAATCCATATTCCTTCGACAGTCTCTGCACGAGAGCATTAACCTCAGCGTCGTATCCTGTAGACATCATATGACCTGAAATGTGGGTCACATTCGGAACGTTCTTGATGGCAAGCTCGATCTGGGCACGGAACTCCTTCTCGATTTCCTTGATGTCGAAGTTCTGCTTGTTTTCCATGACCGACTGGCCTGGATATGCCTCGTTCGGGCCCATCATAGGGAAGAAGTAGCCGTTTTCATCCACCAGGCTAGGGCAGTCTGTGAGTGGTCTCCACTTCACGTTCTCCCATTCGCTTGTAATGGCAAGGTGTACACCTACGTCAAGGCCAGGGTTGTCCTTCAGCATCTTGACAGCCTCCGGAAACCATGAGCCGACAACGAGCACTTCAGCCGACTTGGCGATACCGTTCTGGTAGGCATCGATGCTGGCTACGTTCACAGAGTGAAGCGCACCCATGTCATCGATTCTGATCACAAGTTCCTGGGCATTTGAGCAGATGCCTGACAGCAGAGCCGCAGCCACAGCAAGTATTCTAAGACCTTTCATAGCGGTTTACTTAAAAATCTTCTGTGCAAAGATAGTCAAATATTCTCTCCAGTTGCGCCAGATGTGTCCGCCTTCAGACTCGTAGAATGAGACAGGATAGCCCTTTGACTCGCAGTATTCCTTGAGAAGGAGTGAGTTCACCATCACGCCGTCTGTCTTTCCGCAAGCGATCCAGTAGAGCTTTGGCTTCGCTGCAAATACGGCAGCAAGCTCCTTGTCATCCTCTGTCGGAGGAACAACGCCTGAGAACATTCCCACATAACCGAATGTTGTAGGGTACTTTCTTGACAGAGCAGCTGACTGACGGCCTCCCATCGAAAGACCGGCTACAGCGCGGCCGCTCATGTCCTTTCTTACTCTGTAGTTTGCCTCCATATACTTGATGATGTCAGGGAAGCTTGCCTCCACCTCTTCAGTTGACTGCGAGCGGCTGTTTGTCATGGTAGGCTGGAACATGTTCACAGCAACGCCAGGAGCTGCCTGATTGAAGTATACGCCGTTAGGCATAACTACGATCATAGGCTCAGCCTTGCCCTCTGCGATGAGGTTGTCGAGGATCTGAGTAGCGCGTCCTAGGTCTGCCCATGCATCTTCATCACCGCCTGAACCGTGGAGAAGGTAAAGTACAGGATACTTCTTCTTAGGATTCTTCTCATAGCCGGCAGGAGTGTAGACAGTCATACGGCGCTGAGTGCCGAGAGTCGGGCTGTCATACCACACCTTGGATACATTTCCATGAGGTACATCCTGTACTTCGTAGTACCAACCCTTGTCGCCCTTTTCAGTACTCATTGTGAAGATGTTGGTCCATGTGGCGATGTCGCGGTTCTGATAGATGTTGGAAGGGTCCATCATCTTCTGGCCGTCTACATAGAGAGTATAAGAGTACAACTCGCCCTCGAGTGGGGCAGTCGTGTAAGTCCAAAGGCCGTTGCGCTCCACAAGATCGACTCTGCCTGGAGCTTCCCAGACCATCTCCTGGCCGTCTCTCATGTAAGTGATCTTCTGTGTAGGAAGGAAATCACCGCTGAGCTGAACTGTGACGGCCTTAGGATTGTGATATCTGAATGTAACTGTGTTGTCTGCG
>JAFZEP010000083.1 GCA_017560625.1 Bacteroidales bacterium | reverse complement strand
GATGAAGGATTACATGTCTGCTAAGGCATATGAGTCAGTACTTTCATCAGTGAAGTTCGGAGCTAAGCTTGATCTGAGTGCGGCGGATGAGATTGCAGCAGGTATGATGAAGTGGGCGATGGAAAAAGGTGCTACGCACTATACCCATCTGTTTCAGCCGCTTACAGACTCTACAGCGGAAAAGCACGAGGCGTTCATTACAGTGAAGGACGGTCGTCCGTTCGAGAAATTCAACGGGAGCGCGCTTGTTCAGCAGGAGCCGGATGCGTCCAGCTTCCCTAACGGAGGTCTTAGAAATACATTCGAGGCGCGTGGATATTCAGCGTGGGACCCTTCGTCTCCTGTGTTCCTTATGGATGGAACATTGTGTATCCCGTCTGTCTTCGTTTCATATACAGGTGAGGCCCTTGATACAAAGGTGCCTAATCTTAAATCACTGCATGCTCTCAGCGAGGCTGCAACAAAGGTTGTAAACCTCTTCGATGAAAATGTAAGCGCAGTAAAGGTCAATCTCGGTATAGAGCAGGAGTACTTCCTTGTGGATGAGGCACTTTACAACGCACGTCCTGACCTTATGCTTTGCAACAGGACAGTGATCGGCCACACATCTGCGAAGGATCAGCAGCTTGAGGACCATTATTTCGGTGCAATCCCGTCTCGAGTAAGTTCTTTTATGAAAGACTTTGAGACTGAGGCATATAAGCTTGGCATTCTTCTTCAGACACGTCACAATGAGGTGGCTCCGAATCAGTTTGAGTGCGCTCCTGTATATTGCGACGCGATCAAGGCCATCGACCAGAACATGATGTTGATGATCGTTATGCAGAAGGTGGCGGAGAAACATCATCTTAAGGTGATTCTTCATGAGAAACCGTTCGATGGAGTAAACGGCTCGGGTAAGCATTGTAACTGGTCAATTGTCACTGATACAGGTGTAAACCTCCTTTCGCCAGGCAAGACCCCGACAAAGAACCTTCAGTTCCTTTCATTCTATGCAGCTGTTTTGAAAGCCGTATACAAGCATCACTATTTGCTTATGACTTCGGTGGCTACTCTCGGCAACTCATACCGTCTCGGAGGTCACGAGGCTCCTCCTGCTGTGATGTCAGTGTTCTCTGGATCGACACTTTATCGCGTGTTCCAGAGCATTCTCGGACTTACAGATGAGGATGTGGCTACAGGTAGCCAGGAGAGTATCAGGGTGGTGAATTCGATCCCTGAGATTTTCCCGGACAATACAGACCGAAACAGAACATCTCCTTTTGCCTTCACGGGTAACAGATTCGAGTTCCGTGCTGTGGGTTCGTCACAGAACGTGGCTTCAGCTGTCTATGTGGTGAATTCGGTTGTGGCAGAGAGCCTTAACGAGTTCCGCGCAGAAGTGGACGCGCTTGAGGCTGCAGGCGAGGACCGTTCGTCGGCTGTGATGACAGTTGTACGTAAGTTCATCTCCGAGTCCCAGGATATCATGTTTGAGGGTAACGGATATAGCAAGGAGTGGGAACTTGAATCTCAGAAGAGGGGATTGAGAGCCGTGAGAAACGTGCCTGAGTCATATGAGGTATATCACGAGCAGCAGACTGTGGATCTCTTTGCAAAACTCGGTGTACTTGCTCCGAATGAGGTACAGGCACGATTTGAGATATTGAATGAGACATATGTGAAGAAACTTCAGATCGAGGCCAGAATAATCGGTGATATGTGCTTGAACCATGTTATTCCTGCTGCGGTCAAGTATCAGAACGTGCTGATCGAGAACGTCAACGGTATCAGAGAGATCTTTGGCAAGGGATACCTTGAGTTCTGCAGCGCCGAGATCGAGACATTGAAGAAGATTTCAAAGTATATCAATAGCATCTCCGTCTATGTCGAAAGGCTCGTGGAAGCGCGCAAGAAGGCAAACAAAGTGGAGGATATGGCAGAAAGGGCAAAGATGTATTCCCATGAGGTGAAGGATATGATGGATATTGTACGTGAGAATGCGGATAAGCTTGAGATGCTCATCGACGATGAGATGTGGACATTGCCTAAGTATAGAGAATTGTTGTTCTTTTAGAATATGTATAGCGAAAGTATAACGCCGAAGGAAATGGAGAACCTTGAGTTCGCGTCCTTTCCGGGTAAGATTCATGTGATTGACTCTGTTGGAGCTGAATTCAACAGGGCGATTGCGTATTTGCGTTCACAGAAGATAATCGGGTTTGATACCGAAACGCGTCCAACCTTCTCGCAGGATCAGCCGAGATACGGTGTGGCGTTGTTGCAGCTGTCAGGTCCGGATAGGGCATTCCTCTTCAGAATCAATAAGATGGGAATGCATAGAAGACTCTGCAACCTTATGGCGTCAGAGAAGGTCGTGAAGGTGGGAGCTGCGATTCATGACGATATCAAGGGCCTTCAGAAGAAGCACGACTTTGTTCCGGCTTCTTTCGTGGACCTGCAGAAGATCGTCTGCGAGTGGGGAATCCGCGACAAGAGCGTGAAGAAAATGGCGGCAATCATTCTGGGTTTCCGAGTTTCGAAGACTCAGCAGCTGTCCAACTGGGAGGCGGAGCGGCTGTCTGAATCCCAGGCAAAGTACGCGGCAACAGACGCGTGGGTGTGTAGAGAAATGTATCTGAAGCTTCTTGCTTCTGAAAAGAATCCGTTGAAAGAAGAAAACTTATGATAAAGATTGTACTTAAGAAAGGACGTGAGGAATCACTCCGCCGTTTCCATCCGTGGGTGTTCTCGGGTGCCATTGCTCAGATTCAGGGAAGCCCTGCAGAGGGTGACATCGTGGCTGTTCATGCATTCGATGGCAGTTTCCTTGCCTACGGACATTATCAGGTAGGATCAATCGCTGTGCGTGTGCTCAGCTTTGATGCTGATGTTCTCGCTCCAGATTTCTGGGAGGTGATGCTTTCGCGCGCATTGCAGGTGCGTGTTGCATGCGGCCTTCATGGAAGCGAGAATACTACATGTTACCGTCTCGTGCATGGCGAGGGTGACAACCTTCCTGGCCTTATAATAGACTATTACGATGGTGTTTGCGTAATGCAGGCACACTCTGCCGGTATGTTCCGTGCAAAGCATCATATAGCCGACGCATTGCAGAAGGTGTACGGAGATACATTGAAGGCTGTCTATGACAAGAGTTCAGGCACTGCACCGTTCAAGGCTGGTCTGGATCTCGTGGACGGCTACCTTTATAAGAGAGAGGATTTTGTTTCAGACGAGCTCGTGGTTCTTGAAAACGGACAGAAGTTCATCGTGAACTGGACAGAGGGTCAGAAGACCGGATTCTTCCTTGATCAGCGTGACAATAGAGCCCTTGTGGGTAGTCTTGCCAAAGGACGTAACGTATTGAACCTCTTCTGCTACACCGGAGGCTTCTCAATCTATGCTTTAGCTAACGGAGCGGAGCATGTGGACTCTGTCGACAGCTCAAAGAAGGCCATGATGATGGTGGACAGAAACGTTGCAGAGAACGGTTTCGAACCTTCTCTCCATACATCGCTCTGCTGTGACGCTATCGAATATCTTCGTGATGTTCCAGAAGGCAAATACGACCTCATGATCGTCGATCCACCTGCATTCGCTAAGCACCGCGGTGCTCTCAAGAATGCATTGCGTGCATACCAGAGACTCAACGCCGCAGCTATCTCAAAGGTTGCCCCAGGCGGATTCGTGTTCACATACAGCTGCTCACAGGTAGTGGACAAGGAGGCGTTCGCTCTTGCAGTGTTCTCTGCAGCTGCACAGTGCGGCCGTAGCGTGCGTATCCTCGACAGGCTTAATCAGCCTTGCGACCACTCGGTGAACATTTATCATCCGGAAGGAGAGTATCTGAAGGGCTTGCTGCTTTACGTGGAGTAGGTAAGCTTGTGGCAGAGCTGCCGTTCGGTTTGTCTTGTCCTGAGGTAGGGTTACTTATTTTTTGTGGACAGGGGTCGTGGCGGCTAATCGATTGATTCATATGGAGCTATATGTGCGAGGGTGGGTGTTTTTAACCCGCCCTCGCATGTTTAAGTTGCAGATTCACAAGGGTTTATGTGCTGATTTTGATGAGTGGCTGGTGATAGGTAGGAGTTGTGCCTTGAGAGGTAGTTTGAGTGGTGGTTTGAGTGAGTCGTGAGTGGTCCTGGAGTGGTATGAGCTTATAGTGTGGACTGTGTTTTTAGTGAGGTTTGAGCCTGAGTGATGTCTGTGTCGAATGGAGTGTGGCGCTTAACTGTCTGATATATAAATAGATAAGTGTTTGAGGGTCGATCGTTTTACCGACCCTCAAATGTCTATGTTGTTGATATACAAGGTTTTGAGTGGCGCTCTCTTTGTCCCGTCCTGAAAAAAGTTTACCACAAAACGGTAACTTTTATGCAACCTAAAGTGTGTCGAGCAATGCAGCGAGCTCAAGGGAAAATGCTGCGTGAATACTTCTCTGGAGTGCCTGTCGAAAATCTCAGCAAGAGATACGGTTATGCAATCCCTAAAATAAAGCAGTTGGCATCTGACTACAAGCAAGGAAAAATTGATATCTTTGATGATGTCAATAAACGTAAGATTGCTATGTCAATGATGTCTCACCAGGAAGAAGTCCAGATGCTCCAAGACAAGATCAAGGCATTGGAGCACGCGCTGAAGATGTCCAACATCAAGGCGGAAGGCTATGAGATCATGATGGACATCCTGAAAAAGGAGCATGGCATCGACTTGTCAAAAAAAGTCGAGGCCGAACAGTCCAGGAACTCAAAGAAAGGCACCCAGAAATAAGCCTGGGAGACCTGTGCCGACTGTTCGGCTTTACTCGTCAGGGTCTATGGAAGCAGGGACAATCTCATCTGATAGAGGAGATTGACGCTACTGCTATGTTGAACGAGGTTAAGGAAATACGCCGAGACATGCCTCGGTTGGGAGTACGTAAACTTCAAGTCCTCCTGTCTGAACGCGGGCATTATATGAGTAGAGACAAACTGTTTGACATCCTGCGTGACAGTGGTCTTCTTGTGAAGAGAAGTCATTCGAGAATCATCACGACATACTCAAGACATTGGATGAAGAAGTGGCCGAACCTGATCAAGGACATCATACCGAGCCGTCCATGCGAGGTCTGGGTAAGCGATATCACCTACATCGAGATCAATGATGGAAACGGGAAGTCGTTCATGTACCTCTCCCTTATTACCGATGCCTATACTCATGAGATCGTGGGCTATGCATTGCATCACTCTCTTGACACAGAGGGTCCTCTGAAGGCACTGAGGATGGCACTGTCATCTTTCCCGATATCTTCATTGAAAGGAATGATACACCACTCAGACAGAGGATGCCAATACTGCTGTCAGGACTATGTGAGAGTGCTTCAAGAACACGGAATACTCATCAGCATGACAGACAATGGAGACCCATATGAAAACGCAATTGCAGAACGTGTAAACGGAATATTGAAAACGGAGTGGCTATACCACATGACACTCAACACTGCCCAACAAGCATGTGAGACCATTGAT
>JAFZEP010000082.1 GCA_017560625.1 Bacteroidales bacterium | reverse complement strand
TTCGTCGGTTCCTACTATAAAGTAGCTTATCGACGGAGACCAAGCTCCTTAACGATAGCTCTGTATCTCTCGATGTCACAAGCCTTGAGGTAGTCAAGGACACGACGACGCTTACCTACAAGCTTAAGAAGTGAACGACGTGTTGCATAGTCGTGCTTGTTGCTCTTAAGGTGCTCAGTAAGGTGAGCGATACGGTATGAGAACAAAGCTACCTGGCTCTCTGGAGAACCAGTGTCAGTGTTAGACTTTCCGTACTTCGCGAAAATCTCCTGTTTCTTTTCAGGCATAAGATACTCTGCCATAATTCTAAAAGATTAAGGGTTAAACATCAAAACTTTACGGGTCACTGGCAAGTAAACCCAAAGCGGGCGCAAAGATAGACATAATATTCAAGAAAACAACCCATCGGCGGAAATTTTTTATGATTATATTTGTGCTCAGTTTAAACAAGATACGATGAAAAACATACTCTCTGGCCTGAGTGCCCTTCTGGCCCTTTCCATTGCCTTTTCTGCGTCTTCGTGCGGCTCTTCCAATGCCGTAAATGAATATAAAAGCTACACTGCGACCGCCCATGTCAACAGCGTCGGCCTGTTCTATGCAGCCGAAGGTGAAGGCAAGCCTGTGATCCTTCTCCATGGCAACGGCGGAAGCCATAACGACCTTGAGACAACCCAGCGCGAACTCGCTCAGGCCGGATATATGGTATATGCCCTCGACTCTCGTGGTCAGGGTGCAAATCCTCGTCTGCCGGAGTACCATTATAAGGATATGGCCTCGGATGTATATGAGTTCATTCGACTGGAAGGTCTGGAAAAGCCGGCTGTCTTCGGATTCAGCGATGGCGGAAACATCGCCCTTCAGTTAGAGGTCATGTATCCGGGAACTCTTGGCGCTATCGTCACAGGTGGCGCAAATATCTTCGTTGAAGGCTCTCTCGTCCCTGACTTCGAGAGGGAGCTGCTCGCTGAACCATCCACCGAGCCGCTTGTGATAATGCTTCAGACTGAGCCGAACATGACTGTCGAGGACATCAAGACCATCAAATGCCCGGCGCTTATCATGTCGGGCGAGCATGACCTTATCCTTGCAGACCACACACGTCTGATAGGGGAGAATATCCCGAACGGCGAAGCCCGCATCATTCCTGGCGAAGACCATGGTTCATATATCTGCAACAGTCCGAAGCTTACCCCCTTGATTCTGGGCTTCTTTGACGAGATCGGTTACTAGTCTATGGCGAAATCTGCAGGAAAGATATTGAATGATCCCGAGATCGGGGAGGTGGTGTTCCGCAAGAGTCTGCGGAGCAGGAGCATCAGCATACGCGTGCATCCCGTCAAGGGTGTAAGCGTGTCGGTGCCGTACATAGTGCCGTATGCTGCTGCGCAGATGTTCTTTCAGGCCCGCCGCGGGTGGATTTTGGAGACGATGGCCAAGCATAAGGAGAAATACAAGGACATGAAGGTGGCCTCTCCGGATGAAATCGAGGAGCTCCGAAAGCAGGCCAAGGCCCAGCTCCCGGGCCGTCTGGCAGAACTGGCAGCCCGTTACGGATTTACATATAACCGCGTGGCTATCAAGCATAATGCTACCAATTGGGGCAGCTGTTCTACGAAGGGCAACATCAACCTCAACCTCAATCTTGTGCGCCTGCCTCAGCTTCTGAGAGACCATGTCATACTTCATGAGCTGTGTCATCTCCGACATCCCGATCACAGCCATGCTTTCCACCTGCTTCTTGAGCATCTGCTCACCGATTATATTCTGAAGGCTGTGGATGCTGCAGACGCTCACGCGCGCACCGTGGCCCGCAAGGCTGCGGCTTCCAAAGCCAAATACCCGTTGCAGAGTGTGCTGTCGAAAGAACTGTCGGCCTATCGTACTGTCTGATGTGCAATACTATAAAGTTTGGCGTTTTGTTGCGATTTAGGGCACGAAACGCTAACTTTGTATATTAATACAGTATAACTAAATGACCTTAATATGAAAAAGCTTTTCATGTCCATCATCGGATTGTGCCTTGTTGTGTCGGCATTTGCTCAGAAACCGGTGGTGGTTGTAGACTATTTCACAACAACTTCGGCTAAGCAGTCCGGAGTTTCTGCATTGAGAAATCATGTAATCGCAGGTATAACCGAGACAAACCGCGTCAATCTGATCGACGTGGAGTCTGAGGCATCTCTTGCGCTCGAGGCGAACCGCCGTTCGTCGGATCTGGCTCTCGGAGACCAGACAGCGCGTATGGGAAAGATGAGAAAGCTCGGTGCAAACTACATCCTTACAGGAGTGGTGTCGTCGGTAAGCGCTGAGAAGCAGACTATCAAGGGCGTCTCTTTCTACACCGGCAATGTGGTCTACTCTCTCAAGGTCGTGAATGCCGAGGACGGAACCCTCATCGGTGCTGAGTCTTATACATATTCAGGCGCCGCAGGTGGCGTCGCGAATTCATCGGAGTCAGCCATCTCTACAACTTTGGAGAAGGCTAAGCGTGACATGGAGACATTCGTGTCTAAATATTTCAGGGCAGAGGGTGTCATCCTTGAGATGGGCCAGATGAAGAACGGCAAGGCCAAGGACTGCTATATCAGTCTTGGAGCATCGTCAGGCATTGAGAAGGGTCAGAAGTTCGAGGTCTACGAAGTGAAGACCATCGCGGGACGCGAGGCCAGAAGCGAGATCGGCATGCTGGTGGTTGAAGAGGTCGTGGCGGATGATCTTGCGCATTGCAAGTTCTCTTCAGGTGCGAAGGAAATCGTCGAAGCCTTCAAGGCTGGTCATGAGCTTCGCGTAGTCTCAAAGGCCAAATCTGATGCCTTGAGAAAAGCCGGCAATTTCATCGGCGGCATTCTATAGCAGCAAAGTCGGAAAATCAATTTGAAAATGAAACATATATTCGTATCAGTACTCGCAGCGTTCATGCTGTCAGTATCACTTTCTGCCCAGGATTATGCGCAGATCGTAACTTATGAGTCGTCGGACGCTGTGTCGGCGACCTTCACTTCCGTAGGTGTCGCAAAGAAGTCGAAGGATGTAGAGGATAATGCGGTGCTCTCTCTGTTCTATACCCTCTTCTATGATGGTGTAGACGGTGTAAACGGAGGCCGTCCTCTCATCACTGCAGACAATCCGGAGTATGTCAACACATTCCTCGCATCGAGATATCCGTTCTTCGTGAAGAGCGTTGAGGAGGCAGCCAAGCCGGAAAAGAACGTCAACAAGGTCTTCCAGGGATCATACACAATCACAATCGTATATGGCAACCTCATCAAGGATCTTGAGAGAAACAAGGTGCACAAGTCACGTGAGCCTGAGATGGACTACAGTGACGTGGAGTTCGAGCAGGGAATGGTGCTTCCTACAATCATGGTAGTTCCTTACAAGCGTGACGGTGAGACATATTCATCTGTTCTTGCAAACGATTTCGACAGAAGAATCGCAGTCAGCAAGGTTCAGGACGGCTTCGAGTCACGCAATGTGACAACTGTGGACGTAGACGCCAAGCTTGCAGCTGTAAAGAGAAACGCACAGTTCGGTGCAAACGATGCAAGCTCTAACGACAAGCAGCTTCTCATCAATTCAGGCGCTGATGTATATGTTGTCGTAGACCTTAAGAAGGATGTGACAAACGAGGGCGCAAGAGTGTCATTGATCATGAAGGCGTATGAGACTGCAAGCGGAAATGTCCTCGCATCCAAGGATGCCATCACAAGACGTTATGCAAAGGCATCAACAGACGAGCTCTGCTCATATGCGATCCAGGACAACATCCCCGCATTCCTTGACGATATCTGCAAGAATTTCTCAAAGCAGGCATCTACAGGCAAGAGAGTCGCTCTCCAGTTCGCATTCGACAGATCTTCTTCAATGAGCATGAACGACAGAGTGGGTCCGGGCAACCTTCCGCTTTCAAACCAGATCCACCAGTGGGTGAGAAAGAACGCTCATAACGGCAAGTTCCACCTTCAGGGCATCGTGGATACAAGCATGATCTTCGACTATGTAGTCATCCCTCCACGCGCAGAGGACGGAATGGTCATGGATGCCGTACAGTACGGTTTTGTTATCGAGGCATGGCTCAACGATACGCTTGGCGTACCTTGCTCAAGCCGCTTCGACGGAAATACTATCTACATCACTATCTACTAATAAAGAAGTCATGAAAAAATATATAATTGCTGTTTGTCTTTCACTGCTGGCAATCGCAGCTTCTGCTCAGAAGACTCCGTCTTGGCTTAAGTCAAGACCTGTGGAAGAGGGAAAGTACATCGGAATCGGTATGGCTCCTCTTTCGGATCCTGATCACAGAAACAAGGCTGTAACAAATGCGATGATGGACATCGCTTCACAGGTCAGCATCAACATCTCAGCTTCTACCTTCATGCAGACTCTCGATGTGGACGGCCGCTCAAGAGATCTTTTCGAGGAGAAGGTGCAGTCGAAGGTGGCTTCGAACATCACAGGACACGTTCTCAAGGATTCATATCAGTCTGCTGACAACTACTATGTGTATTATGAGCTGGACAAGAAGAAGTATGAGAAGTTCATCGAAGGAGAGAAGAAGAAGGGAACTTCAATCGGTCTGGACTACTATGCAAAGGGTCGTCAGGCTGAGGCTTCAAACAGCTATGTGAATGCTGTCAAGCTTTATGCGAAGGGTCTCGAGGCTATCGAGCCATATCTCTACCTTGATCTCACTGCAAAGCATGAAGGCAAGAAGATAGATCTTCCTACAGAGCTTTACAATGCATGCATCGGCGTTTTCAGCGGCCTTGACCTCGTGCAGAATGTGACAGAGATCCCTGTTGAGGCTTTCAAGCCTTCTCCAGAGCCTCTCGCAGTGTGTCTCAGCAAGGGCGGTATGGTGATCCCTAACGTGGCTATGACTGCTCAGTTCACTACAGGTGACGGCGCCCTCACTGCAGACATGAAGACTGACGCTACAGGTACAGCAGTGTTCTACATTACAAACGTGACTTCAAAATCTGCGATCCAGACTGTGGAGGTCAGCATGGACGAGGCGTTCATCTCTGAGCTCCCTGAATCATACAGAACTCTCATCGACAGATCTTCTTTCCCGACTGCAACATTCACTCTCGTGCTCACAAGCAAGAGCTTCGCAGCATGCTATTCAGTGTCCGCAAACGCAGTACCTACATGTGAGGCTCAGATCAGATCTCTCCTTGTAAACAACAATTTCGATCTCACAGACAACTCGTCTGCAACTCTGTTCATCAACCTCTCGACTGAAATGAAGCAGGGTGCTCTCGTGCAGGGCGAACTTTACAACATGTACGAGTATTTCACTTCACTCAATCTGAGAATCTACGACAACCTCAATGACAAGGAGCTTCTGAACTACAACATTCCTCCTATCAGAGTGCTTGTGCCTGCTGACAATTCAAAGCAGCAGATCGAGTCGGCCTGCGCCCGCGAGCTTATGAAGCGTGCGAACGTACAGCTTCTTCAGGCTATCAAGACCTTGAATATAAATCTTTAAACTATAATGCTATGAAAAGGTTAGTTTTTATGGTACTCGCAGCTATGCTGCTCATTTCATGCGGCCCTGCTAAGAAGGTCGCTCAGAAGCCGGTCAAGACCTATGTGCAGCCTGGTTCACACCTTCTCAACCAGCCGGGAGTTCTCCGTGCTTGGGCTGTGGGTGTTTCAGACTCAGAGATGACAGCTAAGAAGAAGGCTCTCGCCTCAGCTTCGTCACAGCTCGCTCAGATGCTCAACACAGCAGTAAAGACCACAATCGAGGACTACTGCGTGTCACTTTCGGCAGGTGAGGCTGCCATTTCAAAGGAGTATCTCAGCCAGAAGTCGTCATTGGTGTCAGAGCAGATGCTCGTAGGAGTGGTGCCTATCTTCGACGAGTGGGAGCCAAAGGATGCCGAGGGCATGTACCGCAACTATGTTGTCCTTGAGATTTCAGCTCAGGATTTCATCAAATCACTCTTTGAGTCTATGGCAGAGACCGAGGCTACGAAGGCAACATTGGACAAGGATCTCTTGAACGAGTTGTTCCTTAAGGCTATCAATAATCCTCTTTAATCACGACAAGATCAGAATATGAGATATTTCGCATCAGCGGTATTATTCATGGTGGCTGCGGTCGGGCTTGACGCTCAGACCGCAGACCAGCTTGATTCGACATTCTATAAGGCAAGGCAGGAGTTTGATGCCATCAGACAGGAGTTTGCGGATTCTGCGGATGCTGCTCTTGCGGATTATCTTCAGTTTGAGGAAAAGCTCTTTCAGGAGTATGAAGCGTTCCGCAATGAGGTCAAGGGCATCTGGGGAGATGCTCAGGTTGTGGAAAGTACACGTAAGGAATGGGTCGAGTATTCGGAAGACAAGACCAGTAGGACTTCTGTGAACTGGGAGACAGGTGAGGTCTATGTCGAGGTCCTTGTAGACTCTACTGAGGGTTCGGATGAGGTGCGTCAGAAGCTGGAGGCTGCTGTCAGTGCACTCATTTCGAGCAGAGGCTCCACAAGCGGTTTCGGTACAAATGCATTGCCTGACAAGCCGGTGTCTGCAAGGCCTGTTCTTGAGGGTATGCTTGACCTGAGCAAGTATGGTGTGACTCAGTGGCCTGAAGTGGCTTCTGCGTCTACAGCCACAACGGCTCCGAAGCCTTTTGGAGAGCGTAAGTCTTCGGCTCCTGCTCCCGGCAGGGGCAGGTCGCTCAATCTTTCCAGAAACAACAAGACAGAAGCGACAGTCGATCCAAAGCCTCAGCCTCAGCAGCAGACAGCAGCGTCAAAAGCTGCCGAAAGACATATGGCCGAGGAAGATGCACGTATAAAGGCTCAGGCTGAGGAGCAGTCAAAGGCTGAGGAGCAGTCAAAGGCTGACGATGCCAAGTCAAAGGTTGAGGAGAATAATGATAAGACCAAGGAGCAGCCTAAGAGTGTAGAAGAGGTTGCAGCTGCCATCGTCACTTCACAGGAGCCTGAGGTGCAGAAAGTAGCCACTGTAGAGGGTGAGAAGGAAGTGGTCAAGGTCACAATGGAGCTTGTTGAGGATCATCTTCCAAAGAGAGCCCAGCAGTTCCAGGCCATGGTAAGCAAGCACACTGCTACATATTCAATGGATGCACCGCTTATCTATGCTGTAATGGAGCAGGAGTCTGCCTTCAATCCTATGGCTCAGTCGTGGGTCCCTGCATATGGACTTATGCAGCTTGTGCCAAAGTCAGGAGGACGTGATGCTTACAGATATGTACACAAGGTGGATCAGATCCCGACACCGGATTTCCTTTTCGATCCGGACAACAACATCCAGCTCGGTACAGGATACCTCAAGCTTTTGATGTCTTCGACTTTCGCTAAGGTTACAGATGTTCGATGCAGGATGCTTTGCGCGATTGCTGCATATAACACAGGCGCCGGCAATGTCAGCAGGGCCATCAACGGCACAACAAACATCTCCAAGGCTATCCCGACCATCAATTCGATGTCTTACGATGAGCTTTTTGCCTATCTCAAGGCAAATCTGCCTCATGCCGAGACAAAGGACTATATCCAGAAGGTTACATCCAAGATGGAGAAGTACATGAAGTAGTCTAGATGCTGCGGTTCTTCCAACGGCCGGAATGCATGTAGATCCAGCTGCAGAGCATGAGCATGCCGCCGTAAACGAATTCTGCTGTCCAGCAGACTGCGACGTCTACTCTCAGCCATTGAATCATCACGGTACAATATATCATATAGACTGCCAGGGCGATAAGTTCAAGCCTGAAGGCAGTCTTTGTGTTACCGGTACCTGACACTGCTAGGAAAAACACCTGTCCGCCGGTATTGAAAAGGTATGAGCACGCCATGACAATAAGTGCTGGGACAGATGCCGCCACGAGGTCCGGAATATCGGTGTAGATGCGTGCGATCGTGCCCGGGAACAGGCAGAATGCAAGGATCATTACTCCCACTACAGCATAAGACAGTTTGAGCATGCGTCCCACCAGCGACATCACCTTGTCCTGGCGGCCTTCTCCGATGATGTTGCTCACAAGTGTGCTGCATGTTGAGGAAAAGGACTGCAGTACGACCCATATCATTCCTGATGCGCCACGTGCGATGTTGGATATCGCAAGCGCTCTTTCCCCCAGATGTTCTATATATAGGAAGAATATGAACCATGTCGACACGGAGATGGTGTGCTGGATCATTGTCCATGTGCATACTGGCATCATGTGCCGCAGTTCCGACAGTTCAAAGCGTGCAGGTTTGTCAAGCCCAAACTTGACTCTGTCACAGCTCACGCGCGTGTATACTATAAAGAATATAAGCGACACCAGTTCGGCAAGGCTTGATCCTATTGCAGCTCCTGTGATGCCGAGTGCAGGTAGTCCGAAGTGTCCGAAGATGAGCACCCAGTTGAAGAAGATGTTGGACACCACCATCACTATGGCGTTGAGGCTCAGTGTCCTGGTCTGAGTGGTACCGACATAGAACGCTCGGAACATGGCGGTGGCAAAGGCGAACACCATGCCCGGCAGGCGCCAGCTGACATAGCTCAAGGCAGCTGTGTAGACAGCTTCAGATGACACCATAAGTTTCATCAGCCACGGCGACAGCAGTTCGGATGTCCCGATCAGCACTCCTGAAAGTCCAAGCACAAAATATAGTCCATGCCAGAAGACTTTTCCGGTGTCCTTGAAGTTGCCTTCCCCGTTGCGCCTACCGATAATGATCTGCGCTCCGATGCTGAATCCGAAGCCGATCATGAACATCACCATATAATACACAATGGCAATCGCAGATGCTCCGAGCTCGACCTCACCGACTCTTCCAAGGAAGGCGGTGTCGGTCAGTCCGATCATCTGCTCCATCACTAGGCTTATCAGGATCGGGAATGCCACCGTCCAGATATGCTTGTATGAATATGTGTTGTTATTGTTCATGTGAAAGTGCCTTCACAGCCTGCTCGACAGTCAGCGCGTTTTCAACGCGGAAGATGCCGCTGCGGCTGCGCTGGAGGCTGTCCAGGTGGGCTCCGCTGCCAAGCGCTTCGCCAAGGTCGCGTGCAAATGCGCGCACATATGTGCCCTTGCTGCATGCCATACGCACCACCGCCCTAGGCAGTCCCAACTCCGAATTATCCGTCACATTGATCCTGCTGGATGCGTTGCTCTTTTCGTTTGTTGTATTGCTTCGGTCTTGTTTACTGATTTCAGTAATGGTGATTGCTGGAGATGACATGTCACCCCCGGCTACGAATTCCATAAGCTCCAACTCGGTGATATTGATTTTCGCAACGCGGATCAGCTCCTGAGCAGCCTCGTCAAGAGTCTTGCCCTCAGCGTGTAGCTTGCGTGCAAGCTCATATGCGCGCACACCGTCCACAGACTTGGCCGAGAACAGAGGCGCAACCTGATCCTGCTCGCCAATGAATGCAGTCAAAGCAGCAGACACAGCCTCAGCAGTGATGTGCTCATGAGGGCAGAACCTGTCGATCTCTTTCTCGAGATCATAGGATGGGGTGGTGGCACCGAAAGTGACTCCGGCCACATACTCCTTATCGTGCGACTGAAGTTCCTCTGCCAGCTTGGTGGCCTTGCCGATACATACCAAAAGCACGCCGGTAGCCAAAGGGTCCAACGTGCCGGCATGTCCGACCTTGAGGTTCTTCTTGCCGAAATGACGGATGGCAGTGTACTTGACCTTCCTGATCACGTCTGCCGAAGTCCATCTGTATGGTTTGTCGATGGGGATAATAATCCCCTCCGGATAGTCCTCTATGTTTCTTGAGAGAGGAGCCATATCCGGAGTGAGAATCAAAGCTTCCAAAATGATATTACTTACAAGGGATTTTATCGATTCTGCCCTGGTGGCGTCCGCCTTCGAAAGGCTCATTGAGCCATGCGTCTGCGATCTCCACAACAGTCTCGAATGGGATGAAACGAGCCGGCATCACAAGCACATTCGCATTGTTGTGCTGCTTGATGAGCTTGCCGATCTCCACTGACCAGCAGAGTCCAGCGCGGATGCCCTGATGCTTGTTCAGAGCCATCTGCATACCGTTGCCGGTGCCGCAGAAAGCGATTCCGAGATCAACCTCACCGTTCTCGACCGCTGTTGCGAGCGGATGAGCTACGTCAGGATAGTCCATGCTGTCTGTTGTGTCAGTTCCGAAATTCACCATTTCGTAACCCTTTCCTGTGAGATACTCCACAAGAGCGTTCTTGTACTCCACGCCCGCGTGGTCATTGCAGATGCCTATTTTCATATTTTCTGAACGTTTATTCGTTGTTTTAACTTTACTGAGCTGTCACTTGGTCGTAGGTTGTATAGAAATATGAAAATATCTTTCTACGTTACCCACCTCCTAAATCCTCCTCCTCGGGAGGAGGACTTACTATCGCTTTGCTCAAATTTTTCGAACGTTTATCCGTTATTTAAACTTTACTGAGCTGTCATATTGCCCAGAGCTGTCACTGTGATGACTAGCAAAGTTTGCTTTTGATATACTCGATACGTTTTGCGAACTCCTCCTTACCGATGAGGGTCACGATGTCAGCGATGCCAAGACCGTTTGAACCACCGACCATTGCGAGGCGGAGGCAGTTCATAACCTTACCCATTGGCCACTCGTTGCCGCGGATGTACTCCTCAAGCGGTGCACCAAGTCCCTCTGGAGTGAACTCGCCCTCGAAGTTCATGATGAAGTCTGCAGCCTGGAGAGCGAGAGTGTAGTTCTCCTCTTTCCAGAATTTGGCTACGTCCTTCTCAACGAACTCTGTTGGAGCCACGAAGAGGTATGATGCGATGTCCCAGAAGTCAGCCACGAATGTCGCTCTCTCCTGGATGAGGCCTACTACCTTCTCCACATACTCACGTGTAGCTGTGATGCCCTTGCTCTCAAGGATAGGCATATAGAGGTCTGTGAGCTCGCCAACGCTCTTCTTGCGGAGGTATTCCTTGTTGTACCACTTTGCCTTGTCTGCGTTGAAGCGTGCGCCTGACTTGATCACTCTCTCAAGAGAGAATGTCTCGACGAGCTCCTCAAGAGTGAAAAGCTCCTGCTCTGTACCTGGGTTCCATCCGAGCATTGCAAGAAGGTTTACAAATGCCTCAGGGAAGTATCCGTCCTCACGGTATCCGCGTGATACCTCTCCCTCTGAGTTCACCCACTGAAGCGGGAACACAGGGAATCCGAGGCGGTCTCCGTCACGCTTTGAAAGCTTACCCTTTCCGTCTGGCTTGAGAAGGAGAGAGAGGTGAGCGAAGCGTGGCTGAGTGTCAGTCCATCCGAATGCCTCATACAAAAGATAATGCAAAGGAAGAGACGGAAGCCACTCCTCACCGCGGATAACTTCAGTGATCTCCATGAGGTGGTCGTCAACGATGTTTGCAAGGTGATATGTAGGAAGCTCGTCGGCTCTCTTCCAGAGAACCTTGTCGTCGAGAGTCGAAGTGTTCACTTCAACGTGTCCGCGGATGAGGTCATCCATCTTCACGACTCTGTTCTCTGGCATCTTGAAACGGATAGTCCAGTCTGTGCGGGTCTCGAGAAGCTCTTTCACCTCAGCCTCAGGCATGGCCAGAGAGTTGCGAAGGCCCATACGTGTTGTCTGGCCGTAGATGAATGTCTGGCCGTTTGCCTCCATTTCGGCACGCTTTGCGCCAAGCTCCTCAGCTGTGTCGAAAGCATAGTAAGCGAAGCCGTTCTCCACGAGCTGCTCAGCATACTGACGGTAGATAGGCTTTCTCTGGCTCTGTCTGTATGGAGCGTGCGGATGACGCTCTGAAGCGGTCTCCACAACGTTTCCGGCTGCATCCACTCCTTCGTCCGGAACGATGCCGCACCAGTTCAGTGCCTCGATGATATATTTTTCAGCACCTGGGACGAATCTCTGTGAATCTGTGTCCTCGATTCTGATGATGAAGTCTCCTCCGCGCTGCTTAGCGAAAAGATAGTTGTAAAGCGCCGTTCTGACACCTCCCATGTGGAGAGGTCCTGTTGGTGACGGTGCAAATCTTACTCTTGTCTTGCGTGTCATATGTTTACTGTTTCTTTGTTTGTCTTCTGATTGCCGCAACTGTCTCAAGCTCTCTCTTCGAGTCTTTCTCTCCGATGAGAAGGACAGGTCTGCTTTCGCTTCTGAAGCGGAACTGCTCCTTGATTGTCGGGTTGTTAGGTCCGATCTTCTGGCTGTACAGCTCAGGCAATTCCACCTCGCCCGAATTCAGGAACACGTCTCTGTCGTATGTGAAATCGCTGTCGATCAAGATCATGTTTCCGATCTTCACGTCTGTGATCTCGTTCAGTCTCTTCATCTCGAAACCTGTCGCGATGACTGTGATATTGACCTTGTCTCCGAATGCAGGATCATTCTCATATACGATACCTCTCTTGAACCTGTTGGCCTTTTCGCCGAACTGTTCTGTAAGGCGCTGGTCGATCTCTGCGAGCTCGTCCATGAGAAGTCCGTTCTCATTGTATCCTGATGTGATGTTGATGAGCACGTTCTTGGCTGTCTTGATGTCGAAGTCATTGAGAAGAGGAGATGATGTCGCGCTATCCACAGCCTCTTTGATTCGGTTCTTTCCAGATCCTGTACCGCATCCCATCAATGCCATTCCGCTGCCGGTCATCATTGCCTTCACGTCCTTGAAATCGACGTTGACGTATCCCGGCTTGTTGATGATCTCGGTGATGCCCTGTACGGCAGTCGCAAGGACTTCGTCTGTCTTAGGGAATGCATCATGCACAAGAAGCGATCCGTAATGAGTGTAGATCTTCTCGTTGTTGATGATCAGGAGGCTGTCTACGTTCTTCTGGAGTTCGTAGATGCCGTCGATCGCCTTTGAGAGTGACTCGTTGCCTTCATTCTTGAACGGAAGGGTCACGACGCCCACTGTAAGGATGCCTTTGCTCTTTGCGAGGGCAGCGATCACCGGTGCTGCACCTGTTCCTGTACCACCACCCATTCCGGCAGTGATGAAGAGCATGTCGGTGTGACTGTCCATCACCTTTTCTGCAATCTCATCCTGTGCATTCTGAGCTGCGATGCGTCCCTCGGTAGGGTTGCATCCTGCTCCAAGTCCGCTTCCGAGCTGGATCTTGATAGGAACGGGGCTCTTGTCCAATGACTGCTTGTCTGTGTTGCAGACAATGAACGTACAGCCGTCGATCCTCTTGTTGAACATGTAGTTGACGGCATTACATCCTCCGCCGCCTACTCCGATCACTTTTATTATAGAGTTCTTCTTAGGGGCCCAGTCGTCCGGAATCACCTCTAATTCTGCTTCAGTAAATGTCATAACTGCGTCGTGTTTAAATCATTAATCTTCTGATTCTTCTTCGTCTTCTTCATCGTCAGTGATGCCGTCGATGATCTTGTTGATGTTGGCACCGATGCTCTGTGCCTTACCCCATACAACCTTGAGGAATCTCCATCTGTCCTTCTTCTCCTTCACTTCCTCAGCCTGTTCTTCCGCCTCCTCAGTCTCCTCTGTCTCTGTCTCTGCCTCCTCTGTGGCCTCCTCTTCAGATTCAGCCTCTGTCACATCCTCCTCAGCTGTCTGTTCCTCCTCACTGACCTCCTCTTCATGAACTTCCTCCTCATGAGTGTTCTCGTCGCTAACCTCTTGGTCAACAGCAACCTCTTCAACGTCCTCCGGCTTTTCCTCTTCGACTGTCTGAGGCTCTGTCTCTACAGACACGCCGTCCTGATATGGAATACCTGTGTCCACTGCGCATGTTGCGGTCTCTTCCTTCAGTGCAGCATTTACGAGGCCGAGGACAGTAGTTGCCGATGTCTCGTGTGTGCCATCGACCTCATAGCCTGCAATGTCGTTTTTAGGATATCCGATTCTGACATTGTAGCCTGACATCTCGTTGATGAGTATGCCGAGGTTTGCAGTGCGTGCAGCTCCTCCTGTCACTACGATTCCGCATCTGAGGTGTTCTGCAAGGCCGCTTTCCTGGATTTCATAGAGCACTGCCTCAAGGATCTCCACCACTCGTGCAGTGATGATCTCGGAGAGATACTTCACAGACACCTTCTTGTTCATTGTAGAGTTCTTGTCGACGATGCTGAGCACCTTTTCGCTCATGTTGAGCAGCTTCTCAGGCATGCATGCTCCGAACGCCATCTTGATATTCTCGGCAAGGCGCTCTGTGATTTGGAGCTCACTCTTGATGTCATGTGTGATGTTCTTTCCTCCAAAAGGAATCGATGCGTAGTGGCGCATGATGCCGTCATGGTAGACCGCAACCGAAGTCGATCCTCCTCCGAAGTCGATCAGAGCCACACCGTTTTCCATCTCAGTCTCGCTGAGGATCACATTGGCTGTGGTGTCGGCAGTGAAATATTTCTTTCTTGCAGATATGCCGGCCTTAGCCAGAAGTGAGTCTGCATTGATGAGCTCCTTTCTGCGGCCGATGAAAATCTTGAAGTGGCCTTCAAGAGTGTTGCTTGACATTCCGACGATGTCCTCCTCCTTGATCTGGAAGTTCTCTCCGTCTGAGAATGACTGAGCTACTGCACCATAGATAGCCTCTCTTTCAGTTGACTGGAGAGGATATGTCTCCTGTGCAAATCTCTTGAGGTTGTCCACATCCTCCTGGGTGATCTCTGTGAACTCTCCTCTGTCCAGGATCTTTCCGCTGTTGGCTTCCTGTCTGATCGGGTATTTAGGCATGCCGATCACAGCCTGGTTGATCTTTATGTTCAGTGACTCCTCTGCGTCCTTGATGAGGTGCTGGAGTGGGCCGCAGGCCTGTACCATGTTGGATACACCGCTGTTGATGATTCCGGCAGCAGCGGTCTCCTTGTAGTATACGACCTGTACATCGTCGCCATTGACCTTGATGACTCCGAGTGCGATCTTGGATGTTCCGAGATCGATCGCTACAATATGCTGTTCTGTGTGCTCCATATTATTTGTTCTTTTTCTTTTCAGTGTTTTTGCAGACGATCTGCTTCTTGAATCTCAGGTCTACCACGTTGTACGCCTCATTTCCCTTTTCCGCAAGAATCCTTTCATAGTAGATCTGCATCTTTTTGAACTTTCCTTCAATGTCGTCAGGGTGTCCGAACAGGAACTTCTCGTTACCTTCCTTTGGTATGATTGTGAGTTCCCAGTCTTTGTCGCAGTGGATCTGTGCGATCCTGTCTTTCCAGATGCTGCTTTCGATGTGTATCGAAAACTTGAGAATGTCGTCAAGCCATTTGGCCTTTTTCGGGTCTTTCGGCCTGCCGTTGGTGCAGTCTTCCCTGCTGAGCGGGATGTTGCCGTCAATGATCATGACATCAGTCCTGAAGTCTTCCTGAAGCGGAAGAAGCACTCCTTCCTTGTCGCAGTAAAGACCATATGTCGGGGTCTGGAACCTGATCATCGGCGTTCTCTGGGTGATGACGATACCGACAGTTCCCTGGTTGGTTACGCTGGCCTCGCTCTTGAGGATTGCGCTCTTGCTGTTCAGTACGCTTTCTATGCGGGACAGGTCAAGGCTGTCGACTTTCACTCCGATGATCTTTCCGAAGTCCTCCTTGAGGTACTGCCTGATGCTTTCAGTTGTTACAAAAGGCGTCTTGAGGCTGTCCAGTATGGTGATCTCCACCTTTGTGCAGACTGCTTCGCCACGTTTGCCGGAACCAAGTATGTACGCAAAGACCAGGACAGCTGCAAGCAGCAGTCCCATGGTGCTTTTCAATGCGATATGTTTCCAGTTGTGCGACATTATCGTCTGTTGTTTTTCTCAGTAAGAATTTCTGCTACAGGTCCTACGAGCCTGTCGATGTCTCCAGCTCCGAGTGTCATGAAGAGTTCCTTTCCTTCAAGTTCCTGCTCTTCGATCCATCCCAGGAGCTCCTCTTTTCTAAGAAGCACCTTATACGGCGCCTCGGCGTCATTGAAGATGATCTCCGATGTCACGCCCGGAATAGGCTCTTCGCGTGCCGGGTAGATGTCAAGAAGCACAAGTCTGTCCACCTTGCTCAGTGCAGCTGCGAACTCCGGTGCGAAGTCGCGCGTTCTTGTGTAGAGGTGCGGCTGGAAGATCGCTGTGTATCTGAAGTCAGGATATCTTTCCCTGGTCGAACTGATTGCTGCTGAGATCTCGTTCGGATGGTGGGCATAGTCATCAATATATACAAGGTCATCATGCTTCACCTGCATGTCGAATCTTCTCTTCACTCCGCCAAAGCTTGCAAGGGCCTCCCTGATCTTTTCCGGCGCGATGCCGTAGGTGAGGGCGATTGCAGAAGCTGCAACTCCATTCTCAACGTTCACCCATCCAGGGATGCCGACAACGCAGTCCTCGATCACGCCTCCAGGATAGTGAAGGTCGAAATGTCCGTGTTCAGTTGGCTTTGCGTAGAAGTCGGCAGTGTCGTCGCCATAGGCGTATGTCACGATCCTTGCATTTGTGTCTGCTGCAGTTATGTCCAGGCCCTTCTTGACAATGACAGTGCCGCTTACCTGTGCTGCAAAGTCTTTGAATGCCTGTCGTATGTGCGCCTCGTCACCGTAGATGTCGAGGTGATCTGCGTCCATAGACGTGATCACAGCGACCTCAGGGAAGAGCTGGAGGAACGAACGGTCAAATTCGTCTGCCTCCACTACGATGACATTGTTCTCATGGATGAGGAGGTTGCTGTCATAGTTCTTCGAAATGCCTCCAAGGAATGCTGAGCAGCCTTCTCCGGATGCAGTGAAGAGGTGGCTCACAAGCGTACTTGTGGTGGTCTTTCCGTGTGTTCCGGCTACAGCCATGCATCTCTGTCCCTGTGCAATCTCTCCGAGCATGCGTGAACGCTTGATCACTCTGTATCCGTGCTCCTGCACATACACAAGCTCTCCCATGTCCTTCGGGATGGCCGGTGTGTAGACTACGAGAGTGTTCTCTACGTCAGTGGGGATATAGCTGATGTCATCGGTGTAGTGCACATCGATGCCTTCGCTCTCCAGTGCGTGAGTCAGAGGGGACGGAGTCTTGTCGTATCCGCTCACCTTGTATCCTTTGGCGTTGTAGTATCTTGCGATCGCGCTCATGCCGATGCCGCCGATACCTATGAAATATATGTTGAGCATATGTTGTTTTACGGTTTTATTGCTCTGTTATAATTTCGTCCCTACCCGGGACGGTCCTCAAAAACCTTTGTTAAGGTTTTATCGTCCTATATACTTCGTCAGCGATTGTCATGGCTGCGTCTGCAAGTGCAAGTTTTGCCACGTTCTTCTCGATCGCTGCGACCTTTTCTGTGTCTGCCATCAGTTCGCATGCTGTCTTCATAAGCTTCTCTGCAGCTTCAGCGTCTTTGACTATCATTGCTGCATCCTTTCTTACAAGAGCCATGGCATTGTGGGTCTGGTGATCTTCAGTCACGTTAGGTGACGGAACGAAAATGGCTGCCTTATGTGCTGCACAGATCTCTGAAATAGAGCTTGCTCCAGAGCGTGAAATTATCACGTCGGCAGCAGCATATGCAAGGTCCATCCTCTTGATGAAATCAGAGTACTGAATGCTCTCGATGCCTTTCGCACCCTTTGCCCTCGCCTCGTCCATGAATGCATCGACAGACGGCTTGTAGTATTTTCCGCACTGCCAGATGATCTCCATGTCCTCTCCTCCCTGGCATCCGTCTTCGATCCACTTCATCATCGCATTGTTGAGGGTGCCGCTTCCGAGACTGCCTCCCACGATGAGCAGATGCTTCTTCTGCGGGTTGAGGCCATAGAATTCATATGCCTCCTTCTTGGTCTCTTCAGTAGCAGGAACGATCTCCTTTCTGATAGGGTTGCCTGTCATCACAATCCTGTCTGCCGGGAAGAATCTCTCCATTCCCTCATATGCAACGCAGATGCACTTTGCCTTCTTTCCAAGAATCTTGTTGGTCAGACCGGCGAAGCCGTTCTGCTCCTGGATGAGTGTCGGCACGCCAAGCTTTCCTGCAGCCCAGAGAAGGGGAGCGCTCGCATAGCCTCCGACTCCGATGGCGATGTCCGGCTTGAACTCCCTGATCACTTTCTTTGCCATCCTGATGCTCTTGATGACCTTGAAAGGCAGAGCCAAATTGGACAAGGTAAGTTTTCGCTGAAGACCGGCCACAGGCAGACCTACGATCTTGTAGCCTGCTGCAGGTACACGCTCCATCTCCATTCTTCCTTCGGCACCTACAAAAAGGATCTCCGTCTCCGGATTCAGCTCCTTAAGCTTGTTGGCAATGGAGAGGGCAGGGAAGATGTGGCCTCCGGTGCCGCCTCCGCTGATTATTGCTCGTATCTTTCTGTACTTCATGGCTAGTCTTTGATTTTTGCCGCTTTTTCTATGTTCTCTTCAATGTTGTTCACGTTTTCCTGCGTGAGGATCTCAACTTTCTCCATCTTCTTCTTGGCCATGCGGCTGACTGAAAGGATGAGTCCGAACGCAACGCAGAATATGACGAATGCGCTGGCTCCGTGACTGATCAGCGGCAGGGTCTGTCCTGTCATAGGGCCGATGTCCACATTGACCAGGATATGCATGAATGCCTGTCCTGTGATCAGGATGGACATGCCGCCAAGTATGTATTTGGCGAAGTTGTTGCTGCACATTCGCGCTATGATCGAGCTTCGCGCCAGCAGGCTGACATACAGGATCAGGATCGCTATTCCTCCAAGCAGTCCGTACTCTTCCACAATGAAGCTGTACATGTAGTCTCCATATATGTTCTGCACTCTGTACTTCTGTGTGCTGTTGCCGATGCCTTTGCCGATGACGCCTCCCTCGTGGACTGCGATAAGGGCAGATACAGGCTGGCTCAATGTGTCGACCATGTTGCGGTATTCGTCACCTTCAAGTCCTTCAAGACGGTCGATGTCATAGTCGGCCTTCATTCGGCTGATCATTGTGCCCACTCGTCCGATAAGTTTTCCGTTGCTTATTTTATGGATTGCAACCATGCCCATGAAAATGGCAGCTGCTGCAAGGAATGCCAGGAAGATGTCCCTGAACGGAATGTCTCCCAACAGCATTGTGGCGATCAGTATCACCGACACAAACACTGCACTGGAGCCGCTTCCGAAGAAGATCAGCATTCCGACGATAAGTGTAGGGCAGTAGATGTAGAAGGCTCTTCTCCAGAAGGGTGTCTTGAGGAACTCCATCCACTTGAACCTGTCAGTAAGGAACTCTGCAACCTGCATTTTCTTTCCACCGGTCTTCTCTTCCTTCATGGCGTTCATCGCCCATGCAAGATACATGATCATCCACACTTTCACTATCTCGAACACATGCACCTGGAATCCACCTATGATGAAGTTTCTGACGGCTCCGTTCAACGACTGTGTGCGGATGAATCCGAAGTCTATCTCGCATATGAGCAGGATAAGCAGGCCGGCTGATCCTATGAATCCAATTCTGGCCAGCCATTTCCACCATTCTATGTTGATGTGGTAGAGAACGAACATGATGCCGATGCCCAGAAGCGCCACAATGCCGTGTTCGGTCATGGTCTCAAGTCGCGTGTCCTGGGTAGGCAGCATTGGCGTCGATGAGAAAATGGCAAGGAACGACACCAACAGCAGCAGGAGGATGATGATCAGAATGACCTTATCACCCTCTACTTTCTGAAGTACGCTCCAAAGCGGACCACCCTTGTTTTCTTCTGTTCCTTTGCCTTTCATATTTAAAGTTTTCTCACAGCCTCCTTGAACTGTCTTCCTCTGTCTTCGTAATTCTTGAAGAGATCGAAACTTGCACAGCATGGCGACAGGAGCACTACGTCTCCGCTCTGCGCCAGCTTGCTTGCGAGCTTCACTGCATCTTCTGCTGAAGTCACGTCATGGATTTCAGGTACAACTCCTTCGAATGACTCATGGAACTTCCTGTTGTCAAGGCCCATGCAGATCATTGCCTTCACCTTCTCCTGTGCCAGAGGAATGAGGCTTGTGTAGTCGTTGCCCTTGTCTGTTCCGCCGACGATCCACACCGTTGGTCTTGTCTGGCACTCAAGAGCGTACCATGCAGCGTCAACATTGGTTGCCTTTGAGTCGTTGATGTAAAGCACGTCCTTGATGCTGAGGACCTTTTCAAGCCTGTGCTCCACAGCCTGGAATGTTGCAAGACCCTCGCGGATCACTGCGTTGTCGATGTCCATTGCCTTGGCTGCGATTGCTGCAGCCATAGAGTTGTAGATGTTGTGCTTTCCGCCGAGAGCGAGCTCCTGAAGGTACATGTCGCACTCCTGCTCCTTGTAGCGGACGATCATCCTGTCTTCCTTTACGAATGCTCCCTGCTGCACTTCCTTCTGCTGAGAGAAAGGAAGTTTCTGAGCCTTCATTACGATCTGATCGAGATGTCTGATTGTGATGTCGTCGTCAGAGCAGAAGATGAAGCAGTCATCGCTTGACATGTTGCGTGTGATGCGGAACTTCGACTTCACATAGTTCTCCATCTTGTAGTCATACCTGTCGAGATGGTCAGGAGTGATGTTGGTGATGATGGCGATGTCTGCCTTGAAGTCGTATACATTATCGAGCTGGAAGCTGCTGAGCTCCAGCACATAGATGTCATGTTGCTCGGTAGCCACCTGGTAGGCGTAGCTCTTTCCGATGTTGCCGCCCAATCCTACGTTGAGGCCTGCGTTCTTGAGCAGATGGTAGATGAGTGATGTCGTAGTGGTCTTTCCGTTGCTTCCTGTGATGCAGACCTTTTTCGCAGTGTCGTAGCGGCCTGCAAATTCGATCTCGGAGATGATGCCGATGCCGCCCTCCTCGATCTTCTTCACCATCGGTGCTGTCGCTGGGATTCCCGGGCTTTTCACTACCTCATCAGCATTGAGGATGAGCTCCTCAGTATGCTTGCCCTGCTCGTACTGCACGTCCCATTTGTCCAGCACGGCAGCATACTCCTCCGATATCTTGCCCATATCGGAGAGAAATACATCATATCCCTTCACTTTTGCGAGAACTGCGGTTCCTACTCCGCTTTCTCCACCACCTAATACTACTAATCTTGGCATGACTATATATCTTATCTTATTTTAAGAAGTGCAATTGTAATTACAGCAAGGATGATTCCCACGATCCAGAATCTTGTCACAAGTCTTGCTTCCGGAATAGCCTTTGAGTTTGGCTGGAACTTGCAAGGAATACCCTCTTTCTGGAAGTGGTGATGCAGAGGAGTCATCTTGAAGATGCGTCTGCCTTCACCGTATTTCTTTTTCGTATACTTGAAGTATCTTGTCTGAATGATCACTGAGAGGCTCTCGGCGAAGAAGATTCCGCAGAGGATCGGGATGAGGAGCTCCTTTCTGATGAGGATGGCTGTCACTCCGATGATTCCTCCCAGCATGAGGCTGCCTGTGTCTCCCATGAACACCTGAGCAGGATATGCGTTGTACCAGAGGAATCCGATGAGCGCACCCACGAATGCCGACATGAACACAGCGATTTCTCCTGATCCGGGAATGTACATGATGTTGAGGTAGCCTGAGTCGAGGATGTTGCCTCCCAACCAGGCGAAGATGCCGAGCACAACTCCCACGATTGCCGAAGTTCCTGTCGCAAGGCCGTCGATGCCGTCAGTAAGGTTCACTCCGTTTGAGCAGGCCACGATGACTATGACTATCATCAGCACATAGATCGCCCACTTTGTATACCATCCGAGCGCTCCGTCAAACGGTGAAAGCCACTTGTAGTCGAACTCGTGGTCCTTGATGAACGGAAGAGTGGTCTTGGTACTCTTTATCATGTCGTGTTTCTCCACTGCAACAGTGTTGGCTGCATTTTCCGATCCGTTTGAATCAACCAGGGTCACAGCTGTTTCCACGTTTTCTCTCACCACGATCTGGTCGCTGAAGCATACTGCAAGACCGATTGCAAGCGCCATTGCTCCCTGAGCCACAAGCTTAGCCTTTGCGCTGAGTCCTTCCTTGTTCTTCTTGAACACCTTGATGTAGTCATCGGTGAATCCGATGAGGAAGAACCATACAGCTGTAAGGAGGAGGAGAAGTGTGTATATGTTGGTGAGGTTGCTGAAGAGCAGCACAGGAACGACGATGGAGATGAAGATGATGATTCCTCCCATTGTCGGCGTGCCCTTCTTCTGCATCTGTCCCTCAAGACCAAGGTCTCTGATGGTCTCTCCGATCTGCTTCTTCTGAAGCCATCCGATGATCCTCTTTCCCGCGAAGATCGAGATGAGGAGAGCTGTTGTAAATGCCAGAATGGCTCTTACGGACAGATAGGTCATCAGTCCCTGTCCTGGAATGTCATAATCCTTGAGCCACTCGAAAAGGTGATATATCATGTCTAGTCTTCTTTTTTACTTACTGGTTCTGGCTGAATGCATCCATGACGATCTCTCTTTCGTCGAAGTGCACCTTGCCGTTTTCATTAATCTGGTAGGTCTCGTGACCTTTGCCTGCAAGGAGGATTGTCGCTCCCTGCTGTGCCATCATGATGGCTGCCCTGATGGCCTGCTCTCTGTCTTCGATGAACAGAGCCTTGGCTTTTCCCGCTGTGTCCATTCCGGCCTTGATGTCGGCCATGATGTCTGCGGTCTTCTCGCTTCTGCTGTTGTCCGATGTGACAAATATCCTGTCAGCAAACTTCTGGGCTATCTTTCCCATTTCAGGTCTCTTGGTCTTGTCCCTGTCTCCTCCGCAGCCGAAGAGGCAGATGAGCTGACGCTCCGGTGCGATCTCCCTCAGAGTCTTGAGCACGTTTTCAAGTGCGTCAGGAGTGTGGGCGTAGTCGATGATCACCGAAATGTCCTTCGGACCTCTCATGTTCTCCAGTCTGCCCGGTGCCGGTGCAAGGGTGCTGATGGCTGTCAGCGCCTCCTCTTCCTTTGCTCCCAGAGCGATGGCTGTCGTGTAGAGAGCCAGGAGGTTGTATGCGTTGTGGAGTCCGATCAGTCTGCTCCAGATCTCCACTCCATCGATCTTCAGAAGCATGCCTTCAAAGCTCTGCTCCATGACCTTGCATGTGTGGTCCGCGATGCTTCTGCATGAGTACGTGATCTTTTGTGCCTTTGTGTTCTGGAGCATCACCAAACCGTTTCTGTCGTCGATGTTGGTGATCGCTACAGCATCTGCATCAAGGTTGTCAAAGAACAGTTTCTTGCATCTGAGGTACTCTGCAAACGTCTTGTGGTAGTCAAGATGGTCGTGGGTGAGGTTCGAGAAGATGCCTGCCTTGAACTTGAGGCCGGCAACTCTGTCCTGCTCCACGCCTATCGAGCTCACTTCCATGAAGCAGTACTCGCATCCAGCCTTTACCATCTGGTCCATAAGGGAGTTGATGGTAAGAGGGTCTGAGGTCGTGTTCACAGCCTCTTCTCCTTTTGTACCGACATAGTTTGCTATGGTGGACAGGAGTCCGCAGTTGTATCCAAGCGCCATAAACATCCTGTAGAGGAGTGTCACGGTTGTAGTCTTGCCGTTCGTGCCGGTGATTCCCACCAGCGTGAGCTTCTCTGACGGGTTGTCGTAGAAGTTCGAGGCCATGATCGCGAGCGCATATCTTGAAGACTCGGCCTTGATCAGAGTCACGCCGTCGAGGTCTGTCGACTCAATCTGCTTGTCAAGCATTGCCTGGTCTTCATACACGACGGCCTTGGCACCCATGCCGATGGCTCTGGAGATGTATTCGTGACCGTCTGAGGCGAATCCCTTCACTGCAACGAAGACGCATCCTCTTGTGACCTTTCGCGAGTCATTGCAGACTGCGTCGATTTCCACAAAGATGTCGCCCTCTGTTACTGTGCACCCGCTGTTTCTTATGATCCTGTCAAGTCTCATTTCAGTGTGATTTTAATGGTTTCACCTTGTTTCTCCTGCTTTATCACGTGGCCCACTCCTGTATGTTCGCATTTATATCCCATCTGTTCGATGATGTTCAATGCATCTCTCAGTCCTAGTCCCGTCAGATCCGGAACATCGTCTGTAATCACGATTTCCGGCTGCCCGATCTTCGGCATGTCCTGCTTTGCTGTCAGTTCGCTCTGCCATGCGGTGTCGTAGGCCCAGATCTCGTTGACGATCTGCTTGAAGACTCTGGCCGGTCTTCCGCCTCCGCCCTCAGATCCGTTGATGAGGTCTGTGTATGCCACCACGATCATCGAATATTTAGGATTGTCGGCCGGGAAGAATCCTGCAAAAGCCGCCTGGCTTTTTCTTCTTCCGTCTGCGGCTTCATATGGACTTCTCGCTCCGATCTTCTCCTTTCCTTCAAGGACAATCCATGCTGTGCCGGTCTTTCCGGCTACCGGACATTTCACGCCTCTCATTGAGTTGTATGCGGTTCCCTGTTTTGAATGTGTTACCTTCTTCATGGCTCTTACCATTGTGTCGGCGGTCGCCTCCGAGCAGATGATACCGAGAACAGCAGGGTCTCTCTTCTCCACAATCATTCCGTCTCTCTCAAAGCTCTCTACGATATGCGGCTTCATCATCTTTCCTTTATTGGCCAAAGCGTTGTAGAATGTCAGGATCTGCAGCGGCGTCACCTGCACTGAATATCCGATGGCCATCGCTGGGATGGATGATTCGCTCCATGTGCTTGAAGATGGGTTCGGGATGCCCGGTCTGCTTCCTCCGGTCTCCTGGATCTCGAAGCTGAAGCTTCCTCCAAGGTTGTAGGAGTGGAGTCTTGTGACGAGCTCCTCCGGATTTTCGTAGTAGTTGTCGGTTACCTGTCTTCTGAAGACATAGTTGGACGAAACCATGAATCCGTCGATCACAGGGATGCTTTCCGCTGAGTTTCTCTCCTTATATTGGAATGCTGCCCTGTCGCGCTCTGCCTTCTTGAATCCCGGATATTTCATGTTTTCGATGTCGATAGGCATTTTCTCGTCCAGTGTCACAAGTCCGTCCTCAAGAAGGGTTGTGAGCATCACTGTCTTGAATATCGATCCCGGCTCCGAAGCACGTCCCACTGCCATGTTGAATGACTCCTTCATTTTGCCGAGGCTGTCTCTTCTGAGGTTCACCATCGCTCTCACTCCTCCCGTCTCGATGTCCATGATCACAACGCATGCGCTGTTGATGTGCTTCACTGTGTCGATGTGTGCCCTGAGCGCTCTGTCTGCAATCTCCTGGATGTTGATGTCCAATGTTGTCCTCACGTCCATTCCGTCCAGAGCCTCCACGCTGGTGCTGTCGATGTCGCTGATCCACTGGAAATGGTCGGTGTGCTTTGCCCATTTTGTGCCGGCCTTGCCCTTGATCTCATGGTGATAGGTACCCTCGATGCCGATGTAGCCGTTGGCTGGGTTGTTCTTGTTCACATATCCGATGATACGTCCGGCGATGCCCTCGTACGGCTGCATTCTGTTGTATACAGGCTCGACGATCATTCCTCCTTTGTGTGAGGCCTCCTTGAACAGGTGAAGTTTCTTGAGCTGCTCCACGGTCCTGTGGTCCACTCCCTTCACGATAGTCACATGCCTTCTGCCCTTTTTCCTGCTGTCTCTGATGAGCTTGCTGTAGTAGACGGAATCCTTGCCCTGCTTCTTGAGCACTCTGGCCAGACCTCCTGCAAGTGTGTCGGCTTTGCTGAGCCATTTGTTCTCCTTCTGTTTTCCGTTCTTCTGGTCTTTGGCGTAGTGGTCCTTCTGGACGCAGCAGTCCATGAAGACGTTATATAGCGGAGTCGAGATGGCGAGAATCTTTCCGTTGTGGTCGATGATGGATCCTTCACGTGGCTGCGTCTGCTCCAGATGCTTTGACGGGAGGAACTCTCTGACAAATTTCGGATTAGGTTCCCAGAGATTCTGGATAGAGTAGATCTTCAATGTCACGACAACTGACAGGCAAAGGAAAAGCAAGTAGAAGTACATCAGTACTCTACTTGGTCTTTTGTTCTCTCTGTCTATCTTCTTTGCCATGTTGTGTCGCTAGTTTGTCTTTATGATGACTGCGGGTTTTTCCGGGGTGGTCACTTCCGAGTTTGCCTTGTCGAGCATTTCCTTCACATTGCTTATCTTGCCGGCCTTCACGAACTCGTAGGTCTTGTTGGCGTAATCGTTTCTGTAGTACTCCATGACCTTCTTGTTCTTCTCGACTTTGGCCATCGTCTGCTCGATGCTGTAGTTGAGGAAGATGTTGACCCATCCCAGGGCAAACAGAAACAAAATGTAAGGAAGTGCCCTGTCCACCCTCATGAGCAGGAGGATGTCTCCGCTGAGGATCGACTTGATCACGGTCTTGACCGATGCTCTTCCTTTCGTTGTCTCTTGTTCCATTTATCAGATCTTCTCTGCTATTCTAAGTTTTGCACTTCTTGCTCTTGTGTTTGCTGCGATCTCCTCTTCCTGAGGCAGAATCGGCTTCTTGTTCACTGCCTTGAGCGGCGCTGTCGCGTTTCCGAAGAAATCCTTCTCCACCTTTCCGTTGATGTTGCCGGCTTTGATGAAGTTCTTCACCATGCGGTCTTCGAGTGAGTGGTATGTTATCACCACCAGCTTTCCTCCCGGTTTGAGTGATGCGGCAGCTCCGCTGAGGAACTTCTCAAGTGACTTCATCTCCTGGTTGACCTCGATCCTCAATGCCTGGTAGACCTTTGCGAGGAACTTGTGCTCGGCAAATTTCGGAAGGGCGCTTTCTATCGCCTTGCCCAGGTCTCCTGTCGTGAGGATCTGAGACGCCTCTCTTGCCTTGCAGATCAGCTGGGCTATCTTGCGGCTGTTGTCGACCTCTCCGTAGAGCCTGAGAATCTTCTCAAGGTCTTCGTATTCGTAGCCGTTGACGATGTCGGCGGCAGTCTTTTCAGCCTCCTGGTTCATTCTCATGTCCAACGGAGCTTCGTAGCGGAAGGAGAATCCTCTCTCTGCCGTGTCGAACTGGTGGGATGAGACGCCCAGGTCTGCAAGCACGCCGTCGATGCCGTCCTTGTAGCCCTGATAGAGCACATGATTATGGATCCAGCGGAAATCGCTGCGGATAAGTGTGAGTCGAGAGTCGTCTGGCTTGTTGGCTATCGCGTCTGAGTCTCGATCGAAAGCGAGCACACGCCCATTGGTTGATAAGCGTGAAAGTATTTCGGATGTGTGCCCGCCTCCTCCGAATGTAGCATCAGCGTAGACCCCATCAGTGGAGCCTACAAGTGCGGTTACGCTCTCGTCTAATAATACTGAAGTATGATATTCTGACATTTTCCGGTCCTCCGTGTCTAGATTATTTCTGACAATGAACCGGCTATAGAAATGAAATCTTCGTTTGATATGATGCTGGACTCATAGTTTTCCTTAGCCCAGATCTCGATCTTATAATCATTACCGGAGAAAACGACTTCCTTAGTCACGCCGATCATTTCAAGAAGTTTCTTAGGAATGGAGATGCGGCCGAGCTTTGCATCAGGCTCGACGATAGCACAGTTGTGCATGTATGCTCTCCAGAATTTAGCGTGCTTTTCATTGAAAGCCGGGTTCAGTTTGGAAAGAACCTTCTCCGACTGGCGCTCCCACTCCGAGTATGTGAACATTTCAAGACAGTCGCTGAAGTTTTCCTTCCTGATGACCAGTCTCATATCACCCTCGGCAGGCATAATGCTCTTGAAGGCGGCAGGGAAAATGAGCCTTCCCTTGTCGTCTACCTTGACATTATATTCGCCGATAAATCTTACCATAAATACTTTTCACGCTAATCGTCACAAAGGTATGTATAATTTTCCATTTTCTTCCACAATCTTACATTTTTTTCCACAATTTTTTGGAGCCCTAATACGCATCAAAGATTTTTAGTGTATTTTTGCATTGTTCAATGTCAGACTATGAAGAGAAAAATTTTTATATCATCCTTATTATCAGCGGCTACAGCGCTGTTTTTTGTGTCATGCGGAAGCTCTGCACAGCAGGATACTGATGCTGTTGAAACCCTAGTGGAGGTTGCTTCAGAGCCGGAAAATCATCCCATGGGATTCAATCCCGACACACTTTCCGTCACAGAGGGAAAAGTGAAGAAAGGACAATTCTTTTCCACCCTTCTGAACTCGCTCGGATTGGGTGCATCCGAGACATATGCACTGAGCCAGGCATGCAGTTCCGTGTTCGATGTCCGCTCCCTTCGCGTGGGCAACGGATACAGGGCATACTACAGCGGCTCGACCCTCAGCTACCTCGTCTACGACCGCGACAGACAGAGCTGTGTGGTTTTCGATTGCCACTCACCATATAGAGCCTGGATATATGAAAAACCCATCACTTATGTGGATCGATATGTTGATGTGACCATCAATTCTTCGTTGTGGAACGATATGATTGCTGCAGATGCTTCGCCTCTGCTTATTGTCACATTATCAGATATTTACGCATGGACAATCGACTTCTTTGGCCTGCAGAAAGGAGATCAGTTCAAGGTGCTTTATCAGGAGAAGCTCTGCGATGGGGAAGTGATAGCGGTAGACACAGTAAAATATGCTGTCTTCTCCCATGGAGCGCAGGATTTCCCTGTAATTCTTTATGATCAGAAGGATGGCGGTAACCTCTGGTGGAATGAAAAAGGCGAGAGCATGCGAAAGGCCTTCCTTAAGGCTCCGCTTCAGTATTCCCGCATCAGTTCCGGTTTTACATATGCAAGAAAGCATCCGATAACCCGTAAGGTCCAGCCGCACACGGGAGTAGATTATGCAGCTCCGACCGGCACTCCGGTCATGACTATCGGCGATGGTGTAGTTGTGGAAAAGGGATATAAGGGAGCAGGTGGAAATACTGTCAAGATCAAGCACAATTCAGTTTATACTACAGCATATCTCCACCTGTCGAAATACGCCAGCGGCCTCAAGGTCGGCCAGAGGGTGAAGCAGGGAGATGTGATCGGTTATGTCGGCTCGACAGGCCGCTCGACGGGCCCTCACCTCGACTTCAGAGTATGGAAGAACGGCACACCTATCAATCCGCTCACAATGGACTCTCCACCTGCTGAGCCTATCAAGGAAGAGAACAAGCCGGCCTTCGAAGAGGCTATAAAGCGCTACCAGCAGATGGTTGCAAACGTAGCGGTAATGGAAGATGCCAAGGCCATTTTCGAACTGCTTTAACGGTAGCTGAATCTTACTGTGCGATGAACTGATAGACGATTTCGCCGACCTGGCGTTCTGGGGCTGTGTTTGATTTGGAGAAGCGTGACTGACGTGCTGCTCGGAGAGCATATTCCCGCAGGCATTTGTCTGCTGCCGAGACTGTTTCGTTGATTTGAGCATTCAGCACATTTCCATTGCGTCCGACCTGGATGGTGACTGTCACCTGACCTCCGCCGTAGCATAGATATGCCGGGATATGGAGGTGTGTGGCTGTTCTGCCGTCAAGTGTGTATGAGAGCACTGATGGACCGGAATATTCCTTCTCACTCTTTTTTTCTGTCGATTGTCCAGGAAGCTCTACGGTCTCATTCTTGGCATCCTCATGGATTGCGCTCTTCTGGCCGTTCTTAAGCTGAGCGTCAAGTCGTGCTGCGTCCTTGTAAAGCTGATCGGCGTCCGTGCCTCTGTCGTCCTTGAGCTGTCCTCCTGCATTTACAGCGAGGTTTTTCACGTCACTTGATTTGGAAGGAGTCGCTTCCATCTTTGCCTCGAGCTTTTTCAGGATCTCCTCCTTTTTCTCCATCTCTTTAAGGAGTCTCTCAAGCTCCTTCTCCTGCTTTTCGATCTCCTCGTACTTTGTGAAATCCATGACGAAAGACTGCTCCCTCTGAGTTGCTATATGCATCTGATGAGCGAGCAAGACAATAATCACCGTGAGATGGAATATCACGGTGATTAAAAGTCCTGTAGTATCTGTCTTTCTCTTAGCCAAATTA
>JAFZEP010000081.1 GCA_017560625.1 Bacteroidales bacterium | reverse complement strand
GTTGCGGAATACTATCTGTGCACTGTAGGAGAAGTCTACAAGGCAGCATATCCAAGCATAAAGGTCAATCTCGAAGAGGCACGCGCCACAGCCCTTGCGAAGGCACGCGAAAGACGCGAAAGGCTGCTTGCAGGCATGGTGGCAAAAGTCGGCAAGATACAGGAAAGGCTCCACAAGAAGCAGGAGCTGCTGGCCAAGAGCAAGCCTGGTACAAAAGCGCATCAGGGCCACCAGGAAGGCCTTGAAAAGATCCGGGCAGAGCTTTTCAGAGCCCAGGAGGCTGTGGCCGCGCACGAAAAGTCACTCCACTGGGACGGCGCAGAAGACCGTTTTCCCTGGTACGAAGACAGCGTCAGTCTTTCCGATGTGCAGAAGACAGCATATCAAGACATACAGTCCGGTTTTGCAGAAGGCAAGCCTGTGCTCTTGCACGGAGTGACAGGGTCAGGCAAGACTCAGATATACATCAAACTCGCCCAGGAGGCCATGTCGCGCGGGCTTGGAGTGCTCTATCTCGTGCCGGAGATTGCGCTCAGCAGGCAGTTGCAGGACAGGCTCTATGAGCATTTCGGCGAGGATCTCTTGGTCTTCCATTCGGGGGAAAGCGCAGTCAGCCGCAGAAATACAGCCGAAAAGATCCGCAAGGCATCCTCTGGCTATATCGTTTTGGGAACACGTTCAGCGCTGTTCCTTCCACATCATGACCTCGGACTCATAATAGTCGACGAGGAGCACGACAGTTCCTACAAGCAAGACTCCCCTGCACCGCGTTACAACGGACGCGACACTGCGCTGATGCTCTCTGTCATCCACAGGTGCAATATCATTCTCGGATCAGCGACGCCGTCGTTCGAAGAGATGTTCAACTGCCAGTACGGCAGGCATCATCTTGTACGCTTGAATGAGCGGTTCCATGGTGCTCAGGATGCCGAAATCCAGATAATCGACACCAAGGCGGAAAGGCGGAAGAGAGGCATGGAAGGCAGTTTTTCGCGCAAGCTTATTGAGGCTATCAGGGACACGCTCAGCCGTGGCCGACAGGTCATGCTTCTGCGTTCACGCCGCGCATGGGCACCGGCTCTGCAGTGTGAAAACTGCGGAGACATTGTGAAATGCCCGCACTGCAACGTCAGCCTGACTCTCCATAAGAATGCGACCGGCGAATTCATGGCATGCCACTACTGCGGGTATAAGGCGGCTTATTCGGGCACATGCGCCAAGTGTTCCGGTACGCTGAAAGGTCTGGGAGCCGGCACTCAAAAGATCGAGGAAGAGGCGGCAGTGCTGTTTCCAGGCGCACGCATTGCACGTCTGGACAGCGACACCTACAGCGACAAAAAGCAGGAAAGCCAGATCATCAAGGACTTTGCAGAAGGCAGGATCGACATTCTGATCGGGACACAGATGCTGGCTAAAGGCTTTGATTTCAGCAACTTGTCTCTTGTCGCCGTAATTGCAGCAGACACCCTGCTTGGAATGCAGGACTTCAGGGCCGACGAGAAGGCTCTCCAGTTGCTGGAACAGTTCCGCGGCAGATGCGGACGAAGAGAAGAAAAGGGTCTTTTTGTAATACAGACTTCTCAGCCGGAGCATCCGGTGTACAGCAAGGTTCATGGTTCGGGAGACGGAACAGGAAACGAGAAGTCAGCGAACAGAGATAACATTCAAGACATGCTCCAGGAAAGGCATGAGTTCAACTTCCCTCCGTTCAGCCGAATCATCGAGATCACTTTCAGGGACATGTACGAAGACAGGGCCCAGAGGATGTCATTCAAATTGGCAGGGCTTCTTCATAAGCATTTCGGCGCAGCCTATGCACGGAATTGCGATGCCTCCGGAGCTCGCAGGACAGCACTTGATGCCGCTCCTGTAACTGGCCCGTATGCACCAGTCGTAGATAAGATTGCCGACCAGTACATCCGCACCATCCGCGTCAGTCTCAAGAAGGACCGTGACCTTCTCAGGCACAAGAACGCGCTGCGCGACATCGTCACAGCATTCGAAAAGGCAGAAAAATACGCCGGTCACATCACCCTCGACGTCGATCCGGCGTAAACCACTATTTGCCCAACACTTACGGTTGAATAATCGCTCAAAAATGAGTACCTTTGTAATTTGTGACAATTTGAGCGGAAATGATTTCATTTGAAGATAAGATACTGATTCTGGACGGTGCTATGGGCACTATGATTCAAAAGCACGGGCTGACAGAGGAAGACTACCACTGCGGGCCGTTTGCCGAGTGCGCCAAGGAGCTGAAGGGCAACAGCGAATGCCTCAACCTCACTCGTTCCGACATCATCAAGTCTATACACAAGGAATATATTGCGGCAGGTGCCGACATCATCGAGACCAACACTTTCAGCGCGAATGTGATCTCGCAGGCCGAGTATGGCTGCGAGGGCTTTGCCGAGCAGATGGCATACGAGGGCGCACGACTGGCCCGTGAGGCTGCAGATGAGGTTGCCGCCATGGCTGCATCCATCGGTCTGAACCGCAAGGTCTGGGTTGCGGGCAGCATGGGACCGACATCGAAGTCCCTTTCACTTTCTCCGGATGTTTCCAATCCGGCTTTCAGGCCATATTCCTTCACAGACATGCAGAAGGCATATCGCCAACAGGCACAGGCCCTGATCGACGGTGGCGTAGACATTATCCTTATTGAAACATGCTTCGACGCGCTTAACGTCAAAGCCGCACTCGCAGCTATTGCAGAATGTAGTCTGGACAGGCAGATGTCTCCATTGGCCCCATCCCAGACAAAAATACCGGTAATGATATCAGTGTCGGTGAGCGACAGGAGCGGCAGAACATTGACAGGACAGACGCTGGAGGCATTCTACACTGCTGTGTGCCACTACCCTATCATGTCGTTCGGACTTAACTGTTCGCTTGGTGCATCTGAGTTGATGCCGCTTGTGGAAGACATCAACAAATGGTGCAGCTGCGCCGTAAGCTGCTATCCTAATGCCGGTCTTCCAAACGAGATGGGCGGATATGACCAGACACCTGAAGTCATGGGTGAGCAGGTAAAGGCCATGGCATCCAGAGGCCTCGTCAACATCGTCGGAGGATGCTGCGGAACGACTCCAGGGCACATCAAGGCAATTGCCGCAGCCGTAAGAGGCATCACACCTCGTCCGATATCTACGACGGCCAAAAATACAGGCCATTTTCTGGCCAATGAGCAAAATATCGAGGGCTCGGCCAAAAAATCGGGCCTATTTCTGGCCGAGGGAACAATTAAGCCACTGACGGTCAGCGGTCTTGAGGCAGTCACGGTGGACACGAAGGTAAACAACTTTACCAATGTCGGCGAGAGGACAAATGTAGCCGGATCAAGGAAATTCGCCCGTCTGATCTCGGAAGGTAACTACGATGAGGCCATGCAGATCGCGGCCAAGCAGATTGAAGACGGCGCCAGCATCATCGACATCAACATGGATGATGCAATGCTGGACAGCACCAAGGAAATGGAACGCTTCGTACGCCACATTTCAAATGAACCTGCCGTGGCAAAGGCAGCGCTGATGATCGACTCATCGCATTGGGAGACACTCCTTGCAGGTCTTCAGAATGCTCAGGGTAAATGCATCGTTAACTCGATCAGTCTCAAGGAAGGTCCTGAGGCTTTCGTTGCCAAATCAAAGGCTATCAATGCATTGGGAGCAGCCATGGTGGTCATGGCATTTGATGAGCAGGGACAGGCAACCACATACGACCGCAAGATCGAAATCTGCGAAAGGGCATACAGACTTCTGACAGAAGAGGCAGGCGTAGCCCCTAGCGACATCATATTTGACGTAAACATCCTATCTGTGGGCACAGGCATCGCCGAGCATGCAGACTATGCCGTTGACTTCATCGAGGCAGTCAGATGGATCAAAACCAACCTTCCAGGGGCCTTGACTTCAGGAGGAGTTTCCAATCTTTCGTTCTCATTCAGAGGCAACAACGCTGTGAGAGAGGCTATGCATTCGGCATTCCTCTACCACGCCATCAAGGCAGGCATGGACATGGCGATCGTAAATCCTTCGATGCTGCAGATCTATGACGAGATAGAGCCGGAGCTGCTGCAGTGCGTTGAAGACGTGATCTTCAACCGCGATGAACATGCGACCGAAAGGCTGATCGAGAAAGCGACAAGGATGAAGATGGCCGACCAGGGAGGCCATGATGGACATCAGCATGGAGAACATCATCACGGCCATGGCGAGCATCAGCATGACGGACACGGCGGGCATCAGCATGACGGGCACTGCAGTTGCGGATGCTGCCGCCACAAGTCTGCTGCTGAACGACTTACCGAGGCTCTTGTAAAGGGTCAGTCCAAGGATCTCGAAGCCGACCTCATGGAACTCATGAGCAAGGAAAACAGCGCGATCAAAATCATCGAAGGTCCACTTATGGCAGGAATGGAGACAGTCGGAAAACTCTTCGGAGACGGCAAGATGTTCCTTCCGCAGGTGGTCAAGTCGGCCAAGGTAATGAGGGATGCAGTAAGTATTCTCGAACCATACATCGGCAAGGATGACAAGGGCACTGAAAGGCCTAAGATCCTGCTTGCAACAGTCAAGGGCGATGTCCATGACATCGGAAAGAATATCACAGGCATAGTACTGAGCTGCAATGGATTCGAGATTCACGACCTTGGCGTGATGGTCGACAAAGAGACAATACTTGACGAGGCTCAGAAGATCAATGCAGACATCATCGCAGTCAGCGGACTGATCACTCCATCCCTGTATCAGATGGAGGAAATCTGCCGCGAAATGACAACCAGAGGCATGACTACCCCACTCTTTGTCGGAGGCGCGACTACATCAGCACTCCATACGGCTGTCAAACTGGCGCCGCTTTATGGCCATGTCTTCCATGGAGCAGATGCATCAGCCGCTGCAGTCATGGCAAAGAAATATATGATGGATCCGGCAGGATTCGAAGCCGAGTGCCATGCCGAGCAGCAGAAGATGAGAGACCTTTACGAGAAGGGAGCAGACGAGTCTTCCAACGATTCGGAATCATCCATTGCAGAAGAGCCATCGGACTACACAGGACGCTTCGATGCAGACACATTCCTTGATGCATGTCCGTCAGACATCGCCGGAATCGAAGTGCCGGCATCTGAAGTCATGCCTTATTTCGACTGGAGGATGTTCTACGCCATCTGGGGAGTCAAATATGGATCATCATCTCCTGAGGCCATGGAACTGATGCAGCTTCGTCAGGACGCTGAGGATGAATTGGCACTTGGAAACTATAAGATCTTGGTTTCCGCCAAGTTCATGATGGCGTGCAGCGACGGTGTGAACATCATGGCCGAGCGCATAAGACTGCCGTTCATGAGACAGGATGAGGCAGCCGGAGGATTGTCGCTCTGCGATTTTGTTGCACCTCAGTCATCAGGCAAGCGTTCACCGTTCGGAGTCTTCACAATTTGCGTGAAGCCAAAGAATGCAGCCCACGAAGAAGGCTGCTGTTGCCCGGCATGCAGCAACAAATACGAGGACATGGTGGCCAAAGCAGTCAGAATGACACTTGCCGAGGCAGCATCAAAGTGGCTGGACACCGAGATTATGAACGACGAAGCTATAACGTCATTGCGAGGAGCGGAGCGACGTGGCAATCTCATCAAGCCGGCTGCCGGCTACTCAAGCTGCCCGGACCACACTTTGAAGGGAGACATCATCGACATCCTTTCCGGCAAGTTCAGCCTCGGCATCAAGCTTACAGAAAGCTACGCAATGATTCCTGAGGCGAGCATCTGCGGATTCATATTCACGCATCCTCAGGCAAAATATCCGGAAATCCGCAAGATCAGTAAGACTGAAGTGGAAGCATACGCACGCCGCCGCGGCATGGACGCAAAGACATCAGACCGTTTCCTCAGTCACTTGATGAAATAAAACAAAGTTTTTTCGCTTATGAAAGTATCAGAAATCTTGAATGCCAGCACAAAGGCATTTCCATCGATAGAGATCGTACCTCCTATGAGAGGTGTGACCAAGACAGAACTCCTCGAGAGCATCGCTCCTTTCATGGAATTCAGTCCGAAATACATCAATGTGACCAGCCATCGTGACGAGTACGAATACCGTCAGGAGGCTGACGGTTCATTCAGCAGGCATCTGATCAGAAACCGCATCAATGAGGCCACTGTCTGCGCTGCCATCATGTCGAAATATGATGTGGAAGTAGTGCCTCACCTCATCTGCGGAGGAACAACTGCCGAAGAGATTGAAAGCAAGCTGGATAATCTGGCTTTCATGGGAATCAACAATCTTGTTGCACTCCGCGGAGACAGCATGTCGGGCGAAAAGAGGTTCACTCCTACCCCTGGAGGCTATCGTTATGCAAGCGAACTTGTTGAAGGAATCAGAAGCTACCAGGGAAGCAACAGCTACCGCAGGGAAAGGGGCCTTGAAACTGATGACAGATACTTCTGCATCGGAGTCGGAGCCTACCCTGAGAAGCACTTTGAAGCTCCAAATCTTGAAACAGACATCGCGAACCTGAAACGCAAGATCGATGCAGGTGCCGACTACATCATCACCCAGATGTTCTTCGACAATCAGGTCTATTATGACTTCGTCGAGAAGTGCCGCGCAGCAGGCATCAATGTGCCTATAATCCCCGGTCTCAAACCTCTCTCGACAGCACGCCAGGTCAGCGTACTTCCAGAAGCATTCTCACTGGACATCCCACTCGAACTGACACAGGAAATCGCCAAGGCCGGAGACAATAAGGCAGCAGTCTACAAGATCGGTACAGAATGGTGTGCAATGCAGTGCAAAGACCTCATCGCACACGGTGTTCCGGCTGTCCATTTCTACACAATGGGCAAATCCGACAACATTACCCGCATTCTGCAGGAGTGCTTCTAAAGCGACTTACAAAATCTCATGCATGTCCATTTCCCATTCGTAATAATCGATTTCGGGATCTGGCATTTCGAATTCGAGAGGATCGAATTCGTTGAATGAGCAAAGATGCTCTGCTGCGGTCATTTCCTCAACGAGTTCCTGAATGCCGGAAGGCAGTTTCGGAAAGAGGTCATAGCCGATAAGCCACTCTATCCAGTTGACACTGCAGCTGAAGTCCCAGACATTCTCATCAGGCTGAAGACCTGACAGAGGGACGATAAATCCGATGGATTTCCAGTTCAGGGCGCCTTGCGCTCTGGTACATACTGCGACAAATCGCATTCCACGTACAGGCCCGGTCACCAAGTGCACCGGGCCTTGTGGTTTTTCCACAGCCCATCCTTTGCAGAAGTCAACGATCGCAGCAGACACAATAGACTTCACAACAAACTCTGCCTCAATCGTTTCAGTCATCCAGAACGGCACAGCCTTCAAGGAATCGGCCCCATGCCAGCATCCATCCTTATGCCAAATGGCAGGATCGATTTCCCCACTGCTCCTTTCGGGCAATCCGAGTTCAGGGAGATTCTTCCTGAGCGCCCTCGCCTGAATCCTTGAAGGCCTCAAAAGTTCCTGACCGGACAAGGGTAATCCGGCAAGAAAAGCAATCAAAAAACAGATGGTTACGTATATCGGTCGTCTGTGCATTTGGGCAATAAAACATAGGCATATTCAACAAGCCTGAATAAAGTGGTCGCAAAGTTAAATATATTGTTGATTGGTCTTATAATTTTTATTAAATTTGCAAGATTGATAGAGAAATTTCTAAGAAATTGTAACTAAAAACACATAATTATTTCAATAACATGCAGAACAAATTGCAAGAACTGACAGACAAGCTCTACAAAGACGGTCTGTCAAAGGGAAAACAGGAAGGTGAGGAAATCCTTGCCAAGGCAAAAGTTCAGGCAGAGGAGATCGTAGCAAAGGCTCAGGCTGACGCTGCCGCAATCATCGCTGCTGCAAACAAGGAGGCGGAAGACCTCAAGACCAAGGTTCAGGGCGACCTCAAGATGGCTGCAAGCCAGAGCGTTGCCGCAACAAAGAAGGACATCGAGACTCTCGTTGTTGCAAAGATGACTGAAGCTGACGTCAAGAAGGCGCTTACTTCCGCTGAGTTTGTAAAGGAAGTTGTCCTTGCTGTTGCAAAGGGATTCAACGCTGAAGAACCTGTAGATCTTGAAGTTGTACTTCCAGAGGCTCTCAAGGCTGACCTCGAGCCGTTTGTAAAGAACGAGCTTGCAAAGGTGCTCAATGCAGGAGTACAGGCGTCATTCACAAAGAAGGTTGCCGGCGGTTTCACAATCGGCCCTAAGGATGGCGGATACTTCATCAGCTTCACTGAAGAGACATTCAACGCACTCATCTCAGAGTACCTCAGACCAGCAACAAAGAAAATCCTCTTCGGATAATGAACAATTACGAATACATAGTAGCAAGTCTGCCGGACATCACTCCAGGATGGAAATTCGGTGAGAAGACTCCGGAAGACTACATTGAGGAGATCGTAAGCCTCTGCTCCGATAAGGACAGGGAGACGATTGAGTTCCTTATGGAAGGCTACTGTGATGAAAAGCTCAATGCTGAATTCTACAGCGAGGCTCTTCAGCACAAGAACGTCTTCATAAGGGATTATTTCCTTTTCGACCTCAATGTCCGCAACGCCAAAGTGAAATATCTCAACAAGGCTCTCGGAAGAGAGGCTGACAGAGATGTGCTCACATTCGGCGAAGAGGCTGCACCTGCAGTCCTCGACATGGCCGCAGCCGAGTTTGAAGAGGCTGCTGCACTCGAGGCAGTATTCGCACAGGCGGACATCCTTTCAAGGGAGAGAGGAATCGACGATCTCATGTGGGACAAGATCAGCGGTCTTACCACATTCAACTATTTCGACATCAATGCTATCCTCGGATTCATCACAAAACTGAACATCGTGGCACGCTGGTACAGGCTTGACGAGCAGACCGGCCGCGAGATGTTCAAGAAACTCGTAGATGAAGTAAGAGGCACATTCAAGGGTGTTGATTATAAAGGATAATTAATAACAGCAAAGACAATATGAAAACAACAGGTAAGGTTACGGGCATCGTTTCAAACCTTGTTACAGTCGAGGTCAACGGACCAGTGTCTCAGAATGAGCTCTGCTTCATCACTGTAGGTGATACAAAGCTCATGGCCGAGGTCATCAAGGTCAACGGCAAGAACGCGGCTGTGCAGGTATTCGAGAGCACCCGTGGACTTAAAAACGGTAACGACGTGGAGTTCGAGGACAAGATGCTCGAAGCCACTCTCGGCCCAGGTCTTCTTTCAAGCAGCTACGACGGTCTGCAGAACGACCTGACAACAATGACAGGAGTATTCCTCAAGAGAGGTGAATACACAAACCCTCTCAACCACGAGAAGCTTTGGGACTACACCCCTATCGCAAAGCCAGGCGACAAGGTTGTCGCAGCAGACTGGCTCGGCGAGGTAAAGGAAGGCTGGCTCCCTCACAAGATCATGGTTCCGTTCTCATTCAAGGGCGAGTACACAGTGAAGTCTGTGGTTGAAGCAGGACAGTATAATATCGAAAAGGTAGTCGCAGTCCTCACAGACGCTTCAGGCGAAGACGTAGAGGTCAAGATGTACCAGAAGTGGCCTGTAAAGGTAGCCATCAAGGGTTATAAGGAAAAACCAAGACCATCACGCATCATGGAGACAGGTGTCCGCGTCATCGACACCCTCAACCCAATCGCAGAAGGTGGTACAGGCTTCATCCCAGGTCCTTTCGGTTGCGGTAAGACAGTGCTTCAGCACGCGATTGCAAAGCAGGGTGACGCCGAGGTCATCGTGATGGCAGCCTGCGGTGAGCGTGCAAACGAGGTTGTGGAGATCTTCACTGAGTTCCCTGAACTCATCGACCCACACACTGGCCGTCACCTCATGGAGCGTACTACTATCATCTGTAACACATCAAACATGCCGGTTGCAGCACGTGAGGCATCAGTTTATACAGCGATGACAATCTGCGAGTACTACCGTGCAATGGGTCTCAAGGTCCTTCTCCTCGCTGACTCGACTTCACGTTGGGCACAGGCACTCCGTGAGATGTCGAACCGTATGGAGGAGCTCCCAGGAGCCGATGCGTTCCCAGTGGACCTTTCAGCAATCATCTCAGCATTCTACGCCCGCGCAGGTATGGTCGTTCTCAACAACGGTCAGACAGGTTCAGTAACATTCATCGGTACAGTGTCACCAGCCGGAGGTAACCTTAAGGAGCCAGTGACAGAGTCTACAAAGAAGGCAGCACGATGCTTCTACGCTCTCGAGCAGAACCGCGCCGACCAGAAGCGCTACCCTGCCGTGAACCCTATCGACTCTTACTCGAAGTATCTTGAGTATCCGGAGATCCGCGAGCATCTCGCTCAGAAGGTACGTCCAGGTTGGGTGGAGATGGTAGAGAAGGCAAAGAACATCATCCGCAAGGGTAAGGACGCAAACGATCAGATCAACATCCTCGGAGACGACGGTGTGCCTATGAGCTACCACGAGCTCTTCTGGAAGTCTGAGCTCGTAGACTTCGTGATCCTCCAGCAGGATGCATTCGACGC
>JAFZEP010000013.1 GCA_017560625.1 Bacteroidales bacterium | reverse complement strand
TGTAGTAGTGTACACACGTACGCATACTCCTCTTCTCTGAGGACAAGCATCCAACGCGCGAGATTTGCTCTTCTCGACGATAACCTCGCGTCCTTTGCGAACTAATTGTTGAATTGTAGGCATAAATGTTTGTAAATAAATAATTTATGTTTCTTAAACCCATTTTTGGGGCTGCAAATATACGAATTATTTTTTATTTATCAACAAAAATATTGTTTTTCAACGCTTTGGCCTGTTGATAACTTTATTCTTCCTCCGCCTGGCACCTGCCTACCATCCAACAAAACCCACATCTGCCCACACTGCACCTATCGCATTCACGCCCACGCCCCGTCCACGATACGAGCTGAGCAAAGAATCCGGCATTTTATTGCTCAGCTCGCACGAAAAACCGGCAAAACAGCCGAAAAGCATGCGAGCTTGACAACAAAACCCACATTTTTTCGTCAAGCTCGCACGGCGGCATTGGAATGCAATGTCTATTTACATATATTTGCTATGAGACTTATGAGGCTTCAGGACATTTCGTCCAATGTGTGAAGTGAATGGAGATGAATGACGCATAATGAGGAGCAGGATGCCACAGCAGATGCTGAGCAAAAAGAAAGAACACATTAAAGGAAGAATGTTATGAAGAAAACCTACCATCTATGCCTTTCGGCTGACGACGAGATCATGTTCCGCGATCTCGAGGACTACCACAGAGGATTCAACTGTTTCGCCAGCGCGCTCTACAAGACAGATTCGACCGGGCTTGTGGAATCCTTCATGTCTACGCATACACATCAGCTGGTGCAGACGCGCTGCCCATCGGAATTCATGTACAGTTTCAGGCAGCCATATACTATGTATTTCAACAACAAATACCACAGAAAAGGGCGACTAGGAGAACAACATCATTTCACAATGGAGGTTGTGGGATACCATCACGCAATTGCAGCAGCAAGCTACACCCTACGAAACGCGCTGCATCATGGAGTTTCTCCCATCCCATATGCGTATCCGTTCTGCACTGCGAATGCCATATTCAGCAAAGAGATGGGGAAATTCTTCGAGGAGCCCCTTCTTCCAGAAAGCTCATACTATAGATATATAGGAAGACGATGTGAATATCCCGACACCTACAAGATGACAGCAAGTGGCGTATTCACAAGGGAAAGCGTTTTGGACATTCCTCAGGTGGAGGCCCTATTCGGAACACCAAGGGCATTCAACTTCTATATGAGCCGCAAGTCTTCTGAAGAGTGGGAAGCCGAGCAGCAGAAAGACAGCAACAACCTCGCGTCAGTTAACCTGGAAATCATAGAGAAAGGCGTAAGTTTGCATGACATCGCCAGGATGCACACATTTGAAAGCGGAAAGGCAGATTACAGAAAGACTTCCGATATAGAACTATGCACTGAGTTGGACGCTCTGGCTCGCACACGATATGGAAAACAATCCGTGTATGAGCTGTCTCTGAAAGAGAAAGAGGAAATCGCCGAGCACCTCTACAGAGTGCGTCACTTGAGCGAATCCCAGATCCGCAGATGCCTGGTCCTTCCGAAAGGCAGATAATTATTCGTCTAGCAGAACGGAACATAGTGCAAGCACCCGTTCCACCATACAAGCCAGTCTGGGCTGTACCAATAGCAACTCCGGCAGCCAGAGCATCGAGCTGAGCAAAGAAACTGGCATTTTATTGCTCAGCTCGCACGAAAAACCGGGAAAATGCCCGAAAAGCATGCGAGCTTGACAACAAAACCCACATTTTTTCGTCAAGCTCGTCGTACACTCCGCTTATCATCACTGGTCGTACACTTCGCTTATCATTACCGAGGGCCTTCACGTCAAGCTCTTCAGCAGGAGGTATATGAAGCTCTTCAGCAGGAGGTGCATGGTTGACAATTTCCGGAAAATGTTGTATATTTGAGAGTTAGCAAATGACTTTCGTTATGGAGCACTATCAGGGACTCAATGAGAACGCCCAGAAATGGGTCGTCGTCAGAATTGACGGAAAGGTGGCTGCAATATCAACCGGTTATGCGGCTCTGGCTGCAATTGCGCAAAGGCTTGCACAGCAGAAGAGCGTTCCACACAGGAGGATCATTGCCGAGACTGTCGGCTTTGATGAAATCTGGAAACTCAGACAGAGTCTACGATGGGAGGACCTCGTACTGACCGGAACAGACTTCCAGAAAAAGGTCTGGCGAAGGCTTTACGACCTCACCCATGACCAGAACGGCAATCCGCTCACACCAAAAATGATATGCTACAGCGACTTCGCCGAGCTATGCCAGAACAAGGCCGGCGTGCGTGCTGTGGCCCATGCGATCGGACTGAATCCCGTAGCTGTCGTCATCCCATGTCATCTGGTTGTGCCGAAAGAAACCGTCGACAAAATCCGTGACATACAGAAAAAGGCCGAATCCACTATTTTCAAGGGAGACGACCTTTGTATCGACAGTCTTCTGCGCGAAAAAGGCATCGACTTCGGCGAGTATGCGCTCGGCAGGAAGATCAAACGTGAACTCATCCAGCTGGAGCACTCGCAGCAAGCCTAATTGTCAAGATAATATGTAACCGAGGTCACTACACGCACCCTCTTTATATATGGTGTGTTGCTGTCTCGGTCCTCAATGGTGAATGTACCCTGGCTGGCAGTCTTTATCTTACCTAGGCGACTGTCAGAGTCCTTGGCAAACTTTTCTGCAGTCTCACGTGCATTCTGAGTCGCCTCCTCAATCATCTGAGGCTTGATGCCGTTCAATCCTTCATATTTGAATTCGACTGGATTCTCCCAGTCGTTGCCGGCAGCAACCACCCCCTTCTTCAGAAGATCCGACTGGTTGGCCATGAGGGCAAGCGCCTTATCCACATCAGACGTACATACTGTCACGACATTCTTTGCAATGTAACGGAATGCTCTATTATTCCCGCCGTACTCACTTGCCAGCTTATCTGAAATCTGAGGAACCGAAATTGTGATTTCATCCTGCTGAATGCCGCCTGACTTAAGGAAATCGACTACCACGGCATTGCCGGCATCGGTCTGGTCGTATATCGACTGTATGTTGTCCGACATAACTTTGTAAACGATCGGCCATATTACCTTATCAGCCTTGACCTCCTTTTCGCATAGACCTTTGACATTGACTGTTCGGTCAAATGAACGATACTTTGTGACCGCAGTCGGAATCATGATGCCCAAAACTACAAGACCAGCCATTACGCAGAGTCCGCTGAAAAATCTTCCTTTATCCATAAAATTCTGATTTAAGACACATTCGTTTTTTCATAGCGTAAATATAACAAAAATCGGACTGAATGCACAAAAAAGAGGACGACCCCGATGGGATCGTCCTATATATAAGGTCCGGAACCGGAACTAGAGTTCAAAAGCTACAGCCTTCGCATCAACCTTGCATGTAACGGTCTTTGTCTGACCTGGGAGGAGAGGGAAGAAGTTGTCGCTCCAGAAAGCAGGAACAATGAGATTTCCCTGCTCATCCTTAGCCTTGAGGATGTTCATGTAAGAGATGTACTCAGAGTTGTTTGTAACAGCTACAGTGTATACGCCGTCAGCATAAGAAACCGCCATAGAGAGATTAGCCTTTGGCTGTGCGAATGCGAAGCTGAGGTCTGAGTATGAAGTGATTGGCGTGTCATACCATGTGCCATTATTCCAATCGTATACGTTTCTCTGTGCTGCGATGCAGTAGAAGTTGTCGGCAAGTACATTGCCCTCTGCATCCTTTATCTCAAGTGCGAGGAAGTATGGCTTGCCGTCATATTCTGTCATATCGAATGCATCGACAGTATTGCGGTATGATGTCGCAACTGTCTTTGAAGTCTCAGCGAGAAGTGCAGATGCTGCATCGTAAACCTTTGCAGAAACCTCTACATTGCCCTCAAGGAGACCCTCATTCACGAGATATACGTGGCTGTCCTTATAGTTGTAGATAAGCTGAACAGGCTCACAAGCCTTCTTTGTTCCGTAGTAAGCCGCTACAGGAGCTCCATAGTAGTCGTAAAGCTGCCAGTAGATAGACGGCCAAGCAGAATTGAGCATCCACTGAACTACACCTGTGGAAACCGGTGTATTTACGCGGAATGCCTCGAACATAGCACGTGTTCCGTCATAGTCGAGAGCGTGGCCCTTTCTTACATAGTCTTTGAAATCAGCAGCCTCACCATAGATGTTGTTCATCACGTTTGTGAGAACATCCATTGTATTCATGGCTGTAGTAGAAGTTGTACAATGCTTGCTCCATGCATCTGTGATAGGCCAGAGCTGATCAGCCGGAATCATCTTCTGGAGAGACTCTGCCTGTGGAAGGTTTGCACCGATACCCGTCTCTGTATTGAAACCGAACGCACCACCGTTCTTTGTATCGAAATACCAATAGTCAGGAGCCACATACTCATATGGGCCGGCCATCTTGCTGCCGGACCATCCTGTAAGCTCACTCTTGATGCTTTTTGCTGAGCTGATATAAGGACGGTAGTCATACTTCTCATAGATCTCGAGATAACGCTTCTCAAGATCATAGATCGGAACGCAGTCAGAACCTGTCATCCACGCAAACACAGATGCGTGGTTGTGAAGCCTGATCACCTGATCCTCGAAGTATCTTGCTGCAAGGTCCATCTCCTTAGGCTCGTAGATACATCCTACATGGTAGATTTCAGGGATTCCGCAATATGACTCCCACTCCCACTGACAGCTCCAGCCCACGAGAGCGAGGAGACCGTACTGGTCGCAGAGGTCATAAACTGTATCATCCTTACCCCAGATGTTCTCGAAACGTACGCAGTTCATGTTCATATCCATGACGTACTGAAGCTGTCTGTCGATGCTCTCGCGTGTGTCGCGGAGGAAGATATCGTCTGTCCAGCCCGCACCCTTGATGAGGATGTCCTTGCCATTGAGGGTGAACTGTCTGTAGCCATACTCGTTGAGCGCGCTTGTGATCTCACGGATACCGAAAGTCACGTCAAACTTGTCAGACTCCTTTCCGTCAGCGTCTACAGCAACGTTGAGAGTGTAGAGCTCAGGAGTACCGAGGTCGTAAGTCCACCATACGCGTGGGTTCTCCACATGGAGGTTTGCAGCCTGCTCTGGCGTAACGGCAACGATCTTCTCCTCGCCGGCCTGGAGGTCATAAGCCACCTTGCATACGCCTGCATCCTGGAGGTCGAGAGCGATCTCGCCAGCAACGGGAGCATCAGCATTGTTCTTCAAGGTAACGCGAACCTCGAGGTCAGCCTCAGCAAAAGCCTCAGTGTCCAAAGAAGGGATCACGAATACGTCCTCGATGCTTACAGAACCAGAAGCGCAGAGCTTCACAGTCTGAGTTATACCCATGCTCTCATCGAGAGGTCTTGGGTTCCAGTCCACGAAACCTATGTTAAGGTCGCGTGACACCGCTCTTCTAACCTTCACCTCAAGCTTGTTGTTCTTCTGGAGAAGGTCTGTAACGTTGTACTCTCTCTTGATGAACACACCGTAAGTTGTGTCTGAAGCGGCAATCTGAGTGCCGTTGAGAGTGATGTCTGCATAGTAGTTGAGACCGTTAAACACGAGGTCATAGTGAGTACCCTCTGTAAGTTCAAGATCGAATTCTGTCTCATAGATCCAAGCGTCATCGAAGATGCTCTTGTCTACATCATAGTAAGCAGTTCCGTTGAGGATGTCCTCCTCACCGAAATAGCCCTGCTCGTAAAGAGCTCCAGCTACAGTAGACGGGACCTTCACATCGAACTGCTCAGACGTTCCTTCACGTGTGAGAGTCCATGAATCCAAAAGGAGATCTTCTCCGTCCTGAAGATTTACGGCTCCAGTGCAAGCACTAAGCAAGCCCGCAGCCAAGATAAGTTTTAATGCTTTCATATTATAGTTAAGATTTAAATCAAAGATGCTCCGACGATAGGAGTTTCTCCACTTGTCTGCACATCCACATGGAGCTTATCCACAGCAGAAGTGAACGGGAATTTCTTTCTGATTGTCTCCATCATGGCGTCACGGAAAAGCGGAAGAGCGTTGGCGATTCCACCGCCAAGAACCACATGGCTAGGATCGTACGCATACATAAGAAGTGTAACAGCATAGCCGAGGTGTCTTCCGAACTCGTCGAAGATGGCCTTAGCCTTCTCATCGCCCGCAGCCACAGCCTTGCTGAGCTCATAGCTGTCCACATTGTACTTTGCAAAGAACTGCTTGCTGCAGAATTCCTCAAGACATCCGCCATTGTAATCAAGGTAACCGAGTTCACCGGCACCGCAGTTCACTCCACACATAAGGCGGCCATGATCAACAATGCCGATACCCATACCTGTGCCAAGAGTCACGGTAACCAGGGTTTCAGGTCTTGCATCCTCAGGATATAGGCCGTAAGCTCCCATGGCATAGCAGTTTGCGTCGTTATTGATATTTACAGGGACTCCAAAACGAGCTTCAAGAAAATCTTTCAGGTGAACCTCTTTCCAAGACGGAATATTTGCCGCCTCATACACGATGCCCTTCTTCACATCCACAACAGAAGGCACACCGATACCGATCTTCTCAACCGATTCATCAAACAGAGCCGCAATCTGCTCTGCAAGATATTCAAGAGTCCGCTCAAGAGTGAAAGAGCGTTCAAAAGACGGAACCGAAGTCATCTTCACGACTTTTCCGCCGTCAACAAGTCCGAGACAGAGGTTTGTTCCTCCAAGGTCTATTCCTAGTATCATAGTTACTGAAGTTGTTTTATTTGATCAAGGCTCTGATCTTGTTTGAAAGATCTGCGTTCTCGTAGATGCCTACGAAGTCCTCTGAATGAGGTCCCCAAGCGAACACAGGAAGGGCAATACCGTTGTGACCTGTAGTAGAAAAGTTCACGCGGATCCTCTTCTCGTCAAGGCTTCCGCTCAGAAGAGTCATGCCTCCGGTAGCGTGGTCTCCAGTAACGATCACGAGTGTCTCACCGTCCTTTTCAGCCCACTCCAGCACGATTCCGAGGGTACGGTCAAAGTCGAAGATCTCCTCCATGGTCATACCTGCCTTGTTGTCGTGACCGCCGTCATCGATCATAGAACCTTCGATCATAAGGAAGAATCCCTTCTTGTTGTCAAGCACCTGAAGAGCCTTCTCCACAGCAGACGGAAGGATGTCTCCACGGTCAAGAGCCGGCTTAAGCTCATACTCGTCCATAAGGGCAATCACCGGACCATCCTCTACCGCCATCATTTCTTCCTTTGTCTCGACATATGTATAGCCTTTTGCCTGAGCCTGTCCGACCAGATCAACTCCGTCCTTCCTTCCGCTCCAATATCTTGTGCCGCCGCCAGAAAGGAAGTAGAGACCACTGTTGGTCATCTGGACAGCGATGTCATCCATGTTTTTACGGGTAGTCGTGTGGCTGAAGAATACAGCAGGAGTGGCATCTGTAACGCGGCAGGTTACTGCAGCACCAGCTCTCTTGCCTTTCTCCATGGCATACTCCGCGATAGACTGCACAGCAACTGTGTCCGGATTCAT
>JAFZEP010000080.1 GCA_017560625.1 Bacteroidales bacterium | reverse complement strand
TCGATGAACTCAAGCTTCTCACGTACGAGCTCGGCATCGCCAAGGCAGAAGCCCGGATGTGCATGACGGATTGCAGCAAGTGCTGCATAGTAGTCAACGAGATCCTTATACTGTGTCTTGTATGTCCAGTCGATAGCATTGATGCTGTCTGGCTGGTTGTAGCTGTTCTTCACGCCCTGCTTGTGACGGTAAAGTTCCTCACCGGCAAAGATGAACGGAATACCCTGAGATGTATACACCGCTGTCTGAGCGAGCTTAACCATCGCGAGGCGCTCAGCCTCAGTCGCATCTGTAGCCTCCTCAAGACGGTCACGCAGACAGTGGTCGTCGTGGCAGCTCACGTAGCTGACGTGCTGGAGAGGATTGTTTGTCCAACGCTCCACAGTCACCTGAGGGTGCTCCACACCACCGGCGATACCGAACTTGACGTTCTCCTCATTTCCTTCAATACCATCCATGAAACCAGCATTCTCGCAGCCGAGCGGGCCACGCACTGCGTCGCGGATGTTGTCGCTGAATGCACCGATCTTGTCGAGCATGTATGTGTTGGCCTTGAGTGCGATCTCCTCCTTTGGAAGAGCAGGATCCATCGCTGCCCATCCCTCACCGTAGATTACCACTTCCGGATCGATAGCGTGCAGACGCTCGCTGATGAGGTTCATTGTCTCTATGTCATGGATAGCCATCAGGTCGAAACGGAAGCCGTCGATGTGATATTCCTTCATCCACCACTCGAGCGACTCGATCATATACTTGCGGAACCATTCCTGCTCAGAAGCAGTCTCGTTGCCGCAGCCTGAAGCGTTGTAGAATGATCCGTCCGGAGCCATGCGGTAGAAATAACCTGGCATTGTGCGCTCGAAACCTGTCTTTGAAGCATCTGTTGTGTGGTTGTAGACAACGTCAAGGATCACACGGAAGCCGGCTGCATGAAGAGCCTGCACCATCTGCTTGAACTCCTTGATACGGGTTACAGGATTGAACGGATCTGTAGAGTATGAGCCCTCAACTGCATTGTAGTTGAACGGATCGTATCCCCAGTTGTACTGATTGTTCTCAAGATGCTCCTCATCCACTGTGATGAAGTCTGTAGAAGGAAGGAGCTGAACATATGTCACTCCAAGTTCCTTGAGGTGATCAAGACCTGTTGCAAGTCCGTCAGGGTTCTTTGTTCCCTCCTCTGTAAGAGCGAGGTACTTACCCTTGTTCTCAACGCCTGAAGTCTCATGAATAGAGAAATCTCTGTGATGCATCTCATAGACGATGATGTCTGACTTTGCGATCTGCGGGCTCTTGTCCTCTGCCCATCCCTCAGGATTTGTCTCAGTCCAGTCAACCACTGCTCCACGCCAGCCGTTCACACCTACGGCTTTTGCGCTGATGCCGGCAGTCTCAGGAAGCCACTCTCCGTTCATCTTCACTGAGAATGTGTAGAATGCACCTTTCACATCCTGGCCTACTGTCGCATTCCAGATGCCCTCTGAATCTTTTGTCATCTGAACGATCATGAATGCAGTCTCATCCTTTGCGTCATTGTAAAGTCTGAGCTCAGCGGCCTCTGCATCTGGAGACCACACAGCGAATTCAGTCTTGTCACCGAGATAAACACACTCTTCGAATGGAGCCTCAGAAGCCTTGTTCTGAGCGCATGAAAGCATAACGGCAGCAGCCATTGTTCCCATCAGTAAATTCTTAATTGATATCATAGCACTAGTATTATATTCATTGGCGCAAGAGAACGCGTGATTCTCAAATCCTACGAATATACGGATAAATCTCTTATATATTTCATATATAAGGACGAACTGCCGGAAAAGGCAGACGAGAAGCAGGAATTATACGACGAAGAGCACGCGCAGTTAACTCATTCGGCACCAAGCATCTACATAGTTATGCCTGCTGTCAAATGCAGCAGGCATAACCTATTAAACCTGTGTATATCAACACTTTAAGTGCGCAACTAGTACCCCGGATTCTGGACAAGGGCCTTGTTGGTAGCCAATTCTGTAGGCGGGATCGGGAAGATGGTCTTGTATGCAGGAAAGGCAGTGCCGGAGTACGAGTCACCGCCTTTGTATGGCCACAGGTAGTCGGCCGAAGTGAAGACCCCGAAGCGGATCAGGTCTGTGCGGCGGTGGGCTTCCCAGTAGAGTTCACGGGCGCGCTCAGCAAGGAGGAAATCAGGAGTGATTTCCGACGGCACGGCGACACCGGCGCGCTGGGCAAGAGCCGCAAGATATGGCTGGGCAAGAGCCGGCTGACCGAGATTCATGCACGCTTCAGCATAAATCAGGTAGATCTCAGCCAGGCGTATCATCGGAAAATCCACATTGGAATTATTCATTGTAGCCGACTGAGGAAGGTAGGACTGGTTCGTCTGGTCGTGTGGTATATTATTGTATTTCAAGCTTGTCCAACCGCTCATGAAGTCATATAACGCACCATCCATCGACTCCTTGCGGCCCTTGATGTAGAAGGTCGAGCCACGCTGATCCTCAACCACATAAAAACCGGTCACATAGTCTTGTCCGCTGACGTTGAAATATTCTGAGACGAACTCGTAAGGAGCCCTCAACCCGGCCCACCCGTTGACCTGGCCGTTAGGGCGGGACTGGTCAGTAATGTCGGTTGAAGCCATCGACGCGCTGAGGATGTATGTGGTGCCGCCATATGAATTGATGTTGTTGTCGTCATAGTCGACCGCCCAGAGAAACTCGCAGCGGGCAGATGGATTCTGGCCATTATCGCCCCTGAACAGATCTGAATATGAGCCGCTTAAGGTATATCCCATATCAAAAATCTCCTCACACATGGACTTTGCTTCACTCCACTGAGGGACTCCAGTATAGACCTCCGCATTGAGGTAGATGCGTGCAAGAAGTCCGGCTGCTGAACCTTTGTCCGCACGAGGATAATTGGATTGAGGGGCAGGCAGGACACTCTGGTCGGAAAGCAAGTCCTGCAGTTCCTTGACGCAGAATCCGTAAAGTTCCTGACGGGTTACCTGCTGAGGGAAATATGTGCCACCGAACGGGGAATTCTCGGTGGTGAAAGGCACATTTCCGAAGCAGTCGAGGGCTATCCAGTAGAGGTAGGCCCTTATAAAACGGGCCTCAGCGCGATAAACGGCAATTTCTGCTGCAAGATCTGCAGACACACCCCTGGCGGTCAGGCGGTCCGAAGATGTCTGCCGCAGGTATTCATTGACAAAGGCCACTCCCTGAAGGGTGCGGACATAGACCGCATAGATGGCATCGTTCTGCACGCCGGTCCAGGTGTTGGTATTGAGGGCACGCACCCAGGCATCGTTTTCCCATGAGCATTTGGCCTCGTCAGTGGTCGTCTCCTGGACAGACCAGAAGGCTCTGATCAGTTCGGAAGCGCCGCCGTCCATAGGCTGCATATCTGTGAGATCATTGGAGACAAACTGGAAATACAACTTGGTAAGACCAGCCAGGTAGGCCTCACGGGATGTGCCGTAGACATATTCCGACACGGGCTCAGTCCTGTTGAGAGGCAGGGTGTTGAGATCGCCGACACAGGATGTCAGCAGTGCGGCCAGGGCCGCTGTGTAT
>JAFZEP010000079.1 GCA_017560625.1 Bacteroidales bacterium | reverse complement strand
CTCGTTGCCCATGAATGTGAGGTATCCGTTGCCGCATGTGGCCATGGTCACAAGGCGGATCATCTTATGGAGAGCCATGCCTCTGTCGACAATAGGAGACTGCGACTCCTTGTTCATTGACGTATACATTTCAGCATCCATCAGACGGAACGCGATGGTCTTGTCGCCCACCATCGCCTGGTCGTGGCACTCAGCATAGCTGATGGTCTTCTCGTCCTCACGCTTGTTGGTGAGCTGCCACCAGATCTCGCCCACTCTCCAGTCGTCGTCCGAGAGCTCCTTGATCCATTTGATCCAGTTGTCGGCAACACCCATGCTCATGCGGAAGTCGAATCCCACACCACCCATCTCGATCGGTGCAGCAAGGCCTGCCATACCGCTGACGTCCTCTGCGATTGTGAAGGCATCAGGGTTCATCTCGTGGATGAGGATGTTTGCGAGTGCGAGGTATGCGATGGCGTTGTCGTCCACGCCCTGGTTGAAGTAGTTTTCATATCCCACAAAGGCCTTCTCCAAGCCGTGATCCCAGTACAGCATACTTGTCACGCCGTCGAAGCGGAAGCCGTCGATGTGGTATTCCTCCATCCAGTATTTGCAGTTTGAAAGGAGGAAATATTTGGTCTCGTCCTTGCCGTAGTCGAAGCAACGAGAGCCCCATGCAGGATGATGTCCCTGCCATCCGTCATAGAAGTAGAGGGTCTCTTTTCCGTCGAAGAGGCCGAGTCCTTCCGCCTCATTATCAACAGAATGCGAGTGCACGATGTCCATTACGACAGCGATGCCGAGAGAGTGCGCCTCGTCCACAAGGGCCTTGAATTCCTCAGGAGTTCCGAAGCGCGAGCTGAGGGCATAGAAGTTGGCCACCTGATAGCCGAACGAGCCGTAGTACGGATGCTCCTGGAGAGCCATGATCTGGAGTGTGTCGTAGCCAAGGTCTGCCACCTTAGGAAGGACGTTCAGACGGAACTCCTCGAATGTGCCGACCTTCTCCTCTTCAGCCGCCATGCCGATGTGGCACTCATAGATGAGCGGATGCGGACGCTTGCCCGGGCCCTTGTGTTTCCACTGATATGGCTGCGGATCCCACACCTGAGCGCAGAATGTCTTTGTGTGCGGGTCCTGAACTGTCCTGGTCACATATGCAGGAAGTCTCTCGGCGCCTCCGCCTGGCCACTCTATATATAATTTGTAGAGGTAGCCGTGGTCGAGGAACATAGACGGAAGCACGATCTCCCAGTTTCCTCCGCCGATAGGCTTGAGGGCATATGCCTCGGTGCGCTTCCAGTTGTTGAACTCGCCGATGAGGTATATCTTGTTGGCATTAGGGGCCCACTCACGGAACACCCAGTTGCCCTTTGCATCACGGTGAAGGCCATAGAACACATGGTTGTTCAGACCTCTGCTCAAAGAGCCGTCCACAGAGAAGCGCTCCTTGAGGTCCAATATCATTTTGTTGCGACGGTCGATGACGTCCTTGTAAGGCTCAAGCCACTCGTCGTGATCATAGATCATGGTTTTCTTTTCAGTCATATGGTTTTGTTGTTTTATTTCAGGCCATCCAGTTTTTCGCGGGCACCACGGAGGTATTCGCAGCAAGCCGTCACCAGCTCCTGCGACCTTTTTATGTATTTGTCAATATCCTCGATGCCCGTCTTCGGGTCTTCGACTTTCGCGGCAATCGCCTCGAGTTCTTCCATCGCTTTCGCGTAATCGAAATTTTCGGTCATATCGTTTATTTTATATTCGTCACAGATGCGTCGATGGTGCCGTCGGCGAACATTACGGAAACCTTGTCGCCTACTGACACGCCTGAGACGCCTTTCAGGACAACCCCCTGCGCATCTACCGCCAAGGCATATCCCCTTTCCATTATCTTACGCGGATCCGCTGCAGAAATCCTGGTCTGAAGGACCTGCAGGGCCGATTCCATCATGGACAGCTTCATCGCGTATCCGTTTCGTATTCTTCTTTCAAGCCTCTCCACGGCAGTGTCCATCTGAAGGATCCTGTTGGAGAACGCCAGTCTCACCCTAGTCACATATGAAGATATCCTCGCATCCTCATTCTCATACATCTCGAGGAGGTAGTCGGCAAGGGCTGTCGGGGTCTTGACGTATTCGTGGGCAACCATGTCGCACACATGATGGTCCTGGTCGTGGCCGATTGCCGTCAGCACCGGGAGCGGATATCTTGCAACCGCAGCGGCCAGGTCATAGTTGTCGAAGCAGGCAAGGTCAAGCTTCGAGCCTCCTCCTCTGAGGATCAGCACGGCATCATAGGCCACACCGGAGGCCATCACAGCATCCAGCGCTGCAATTATAGATGAAGGGCAGTCCACGCCCTGCATCTGGGCCTGATACAGATCTGTGGCAAGTGTGAATCCGAAAGGGTTTTCCTCAATGTGACGCATGAAGTCGCGGTAGCCCGCAGCATCCGAAGCCGAGATGACGGCAATTCTGTATGGCAAAGCTGGCAGAGCAAGACCTTTCTGGAGGTCCATCAGGCCCTCCTTGGTCAGACGCTCGATTGTCTTCTGCTTTTCAAGCTCCTTGACTCCAAGCGAGAACTCGGGATCAAGGTCGTTGACGATCAGCGAGAAGCCGTAGAGTTCGCTGTAGTTTACCTGCACCTCCATCAGCACGGTCATCCCCTCGGACAGAGGAGAGCCTGTGACTGACTCGAAGTGCGGAGCGACATACCTGTACTTCGAAGCCCAGATGATGGCGGTCGCCTTTGCAATCAGCCCCTTGGCGTTGCTTTGGGACAGTTCCAAATAACAATGGCCTCCGCCACGTGCCTTCACTGCACTGACTTCGGCCTTGATCCACAATCGGTTAGGAAAAAGCAATTCTACCCCCTGTTTCAGTCTTGACTGGAACTCAAAAAGGTCAATAAAATCTCTTTCCATCGCCGTTTATCTTCATTTTATCGTCAAACGCAACAAATTTAGTAAAAATAACCTTACACAAGCCACCATTTCTAAAGAAATAAATAAAATAAATTTCCTATCTTTGCGACCGTTTTTGAGACCATCATCAATATGAAGATCACCGAAGCATTATTTTCAGGCAGCAGCACAAGAATATCAGAGAAGCCTAAGCAGAAATTCCCGGAATTCGCGTTCATCGGAAGATCCAACGTAGGCAAGTCTTCGCTGATAAACATGCTCTGCAACAACAAAAAGCTCGCTATGACATCCAGCAAGCCGGGCAAGACCCGCCTGGTGAACCACTTCCTCATCAACAGAGAGTGGTACCTGGTCGACCTTCCGGGCTACGGATACGCAAAGATGTCCGCAACCGGCAAGCAGAAGCTTGAGCAGGTGATCCGCAACTATATCAACCTCTCCGAGGAGATGGTAATGCTTTTCGTCCTTATTGACTCTCGCCACGACATCGGCAAGGTCGATATGGACTTTCTTATTGAATTGGGCCAGGGTCAGATCCCGTTTGCGATCATCTTCACAAAGGGAGACAAGAACGGTCCGAATGCCCTCGCAGCCCAGATCGAGAAGATGAAAAAGCAGATCCTTGAACTATGGGAAGAGCTTCCGCCGACATTTGTAAGTTCATCGGAGACCGGCCTCGGAAGGCAGGAGATCCTGGACTACATCGGCGAAGTCCTTGAAAACATCAAAGAACAGAACAAATAACAAAAACCCTCAATCCCATGCACGACGAACACAAAATCAAAGTCTTTACCTGCAAAGCATCAAGAGATTTCGCAGAGAAAGTAGCCATGAAGCTCGGCCTCAAGGTCGGAGAATCTGATGTACTCACATTCAGCGACGGCGAGTTCGCGCCATGCTACAACGAGAGCGTACGTGGAGCGACAGTATTCATCATCCAGTCTACTTTCCCTCCGACAGACAACCTCTTTGAGCTTCTCCTCATGATCGACGCAGCCAAGAGAGCTTCCGCTCACAAGGTAATCGCTGTAATGCCATACTTCGGATGGGCAAGACAGGACCGCAAGGACAAGCCAAGAGTTTCTATCGGAGCAAAGCTCGTTGCAAACATGCTTGAGGCTGCAGGATGCGACCGCGTAATGACATGTGATCTTCATGCAGACCAGATCCAGGGATTCTTCGACATTCCGGTTGACCACCTCTACGCAAGCGCGGTGTTCCTCCCTTACCTCAAGAAAATGAACATCGAGAACCTTGCAATCGCAGCACCAGACATGGGCGGCGCAAAGAGAGCAAACGCATATGCACGCTACCTCCAGTGCCCGGTGATCATCTGCCACAAGTCCCGTGAGAAGGCAAACGTTGTAGGTTCGATCACAGCCATCGGTGAAGTTGAAGGCAAGAACGTCGTAATCGTGGACGACATGATCGACACTGCCGGCACACTCGCAAAGGCAGCAAACGTACTCAAGGAAATGGGTGCTGTCAGCGTACGCGCATGCGCAACACACCCTGTATTCTCAGGTCCGGCTTATGAGAGAATCGCCGAGTCTGCACTTGAGGAGGTTATCGTAGCTGACACTATTCCTTTGACTTCAGACCCTGAAAAGGACACTCGCAAGATCACTGTCCTCTCAATGACAGACATGTTTGCAGACATCATCAACAAGGTCTACAACTACGAGGAGATCAGCTCTAGCTTCATCAACTAGGAACTGGTTTTGATATAGATTCCGCCGGGAGATGACTCCCGACGGAATTTTATTGATTTTATATATGAAAGTTTTCATTGCAGCGCTAGTGCTGGTGGCGCTCTGCGTATTCGGCCTTTGCTTCAACATCATCTTCAGGAAGGACGGCAAGTTCCCTGAAACAGAGATCGAGAACAACAGGGAGATGCGCAAGAGAGGCATCAAGTGCGCTAAAGAAGAAGAAATAAAGATTTGGGGCAAGAAAGGTCCGGACGGCAAGCCTGAGTGCAGCGACGGCGGCTGTTCGTCATGCGGAACCAATTGCCATTAATACGGTCCCGGATAGGGATGTGCAACTATCGCCGCGAGGCGGGATTTTAACAACTAAATTAAAGATTATGAGCCTTTTAGCTATTGTAGGACGCCCAAATGTAGGTAAGTCCACACTTTTTAACCGCCTGGTCGGAATGCGTCAGGCGATCGTAGACGAGACAGCAGGAGTAACACGCGACAGACACTATGGAAAGTGCGAGTGGTGTGGAGTGGAATTCTCAGTAGTTGACACTGGTGGATACACATCAAACTCTGACGATATCTTCGAGGAGGAGATCCGCAAGCAGGTCGTGCTCGCCATCGAGGAGGCAAACGTAGTGCTCTTCATGGTGGAGGCTGCAACCGGCATCACCGACTATGACGAGGAGATCGCAGACATTCTCCGCCGCAGCGGAAAACCTGTCATCCTCGCTGTAAACAAGATCGACTCAGGCGAGAAGATGTATGACGCCTTCCAGTTCTATTCACTCGGACTTGGCGAGCTCTACAGCATCTCGGCAGCAAACGGCGGCGGCACAGGAGACCTTCTTGATGCCATCATCAAGGTGCTTCCTGCAGAGGATCCGGACAAGGACGAGCGTCCAGACCTTCCTCACTTCACAATCGTGGGCAAGCCTAACGTAGGTAAGTCATCACTCACAAATGCGCTTCTTGGCAAGGAGAGAAACATCGTGACTCCTATCGCCGGCACAACACGTGACTCCATCGCGACTCTATACAACAAGTTCGGCCATGAGTTCATGCTCGTGGACACAGCCGGAATGAGAAAGAAGACCAAGGTACACGAAGACCTTGAGTTCTACTCAGTGATGAGATCGATCCGCGCGATCGAACACTCTGACGTCTGCATCCTCATGATCGATGCACAGACAGGTATCGAGGCACAGGACATGGCGATCTTCAACCTCATCCAGCGCAACAAGAAGGGCTGTGTGGTTGTTGTCAACAAGTGGGACACAATCGAGAAGGACAGCAACACCATGAAGGAGTACACAATCGCCATCAAAGAGCGCCTCGCACCGTTCAACGACCTCCCTATCATCTTCACTTCAGTGATCAACAAGCAGAGGATCATGGACGTGCTCGACGCAGCGGCACACGTGTACGACAACTACTCACGCAAGATCCCTACATCGAAGATCAACGAGGAGATGCTTCCTGAGATCGAGAACTACCCACCACCGGCATGGAAGGGCAAGTACATCAAGATCAAGTACATCACTCAGCTCCCTACACGTTCTCCTTCATTCGCATTCTTCTGTAACCTTCCGCAGTACATCCGCGAGCCTTACAGACGATTCCTGGAGAACAAGCTCCGCTCGAAGTTCGACTTCCTCGGATGCCCTGTACATATTTTCTTAAGACAGAAATAGTTTGAAGATAACTCTACTTACAGTCGGCAAGACCGACAAGGATTGGGTAAAAGAAGGCCTGGACATCTACGTGTCCAGGCTAAAGCATTATATACCCTTCAGTGTGGTCGAGATCCCCGAGCTCAAGAACGTTTCGGCTCTGAGCAAGGACCAGATCAAGACCCGCGAGGGAGAGCTGATCCTAAAGAACCTGCGCCCCAACGATGATGTGATCCTCATGGATGAAAGAGGAAAGCAGTACACATCGGTGGAACTTGCACGAGTTTTGCAGGATAAGATCTCATATGTCGGAAAGGACATCGTATTCGTCATCGGAGGTGCCTATGGCTTCTCCGACGACGTGTACAGCAGGGCCAATTCAAAGATATCCCTGTCGAAGATGACCTTTTCACATCAGATGGTACGCGCCATTTTTGCCGAACAGATATACCGCGCCTTCACCATCATGAGAGGAGAGCCATACCACCACGAATAACAACGCCGCATGACAAGACACGACCTCATCCACAGGAAGCTGCCACTGGCCTGCCTAGTGCTGTCACTGGTCATTTTTGCATTGTCGCTTGCCAACATCGGCAGCACCGGAAATATGGAAAGAGCCGTCACAAGGACGGAGCACAGGGTCAAAGCGCGCATAGAGGCGCTTGATGCCCTTATAAGCAGCACGCTTTCCACCGATCCGATGGCCGACATCACGCCGGAAGAGATCGACGACGATCTTGTCATCTACCGTTACGTCAACGACTCCCTCGTCTTCTGGAACAACCAGTTCCCTATCCTCAACGACGACATCTCCCGCAAGATGGTCTTCCACAGACTCAGTCCTATCGACAACAGGATCGAGTCGCCTCTGGCCGACGTTACTGAGCACCTCAGTTTCATGCAGATCGGAACAAAAACCTATCTGATAAAGTCCCAGGAAGGAGTATGGAACGACAAGGCAATCGCCGGCATCGAGGTCACAAACTCGCTTGGGGAGATCAATCCGGACCTGGGACTCAGGTCTACTTTTGACATACAGCCACTCAGCTATAACGGAGGTACGGCTGTAAACATCGACGGAGTTCCCCTGTTCAAGATATCCCACGATCCGACCCAGCACTCACCTGTGCTGGACGACTGCACATTGCGATGGATCTCCATCATGATATTTGCGTTTGCGTTGGTGCTGTTCCTGGCCGGACACAGGACCTTCAAGGTCTACCTGGCTGTGGTCATCATCCTATCTGCGCTGAGCATGGCAGCCCATTTCTGGAGCCTGCAGCTGGGCGAAAGCCACGACATATTCTCTCCAGAGATATTCTCGGACGGGCTGTTCTCGTCGCTGGGCTCGCTCATTCTGACAAATGCCTACATCTTCTTCCTGGGCATATGCACGTTCATCATCAAGGGTCGCATCGCGAAGTTCATCAACAAAGACAGAAATACAGCCAAGAGAAAAGCCGTGATCTACGGATCGGCAATCCTCATATGTCTGATCGCCATCCTTGTCTATATACACCTTTCACTCCGCAGCTTCATCATCCACTCCAATGTGAGTCTGGAGCTGTACAAGGCCAGCGACAACATCTTCCATGCGGTGATCGTGTATCTGTCATACACCTTCCTGCTGGCCTGCATCCCATTCCTTATCCAGGAGATGCGTCCGGCAGTGTGGGAGCTCACAGGCAAGCATTATGACATCCTCACCCGCAGAAGCCTCATCATCTTCGCGTTCATATGTGCAGCATACTTCACCACCATCACGGCCGTGCTGGGTTTCCGCAAGGAACAGGTAAAGGTCGTAAGATGGGCGCAGACGCTGTCCAACGACAGGAATCCTGTGCTGGAGAAGACCCTCAACGAGATCGAGGAACTGATTGTAGAAGACCAGAACATAGCTGCAGCCATCAACAATGAGTATGGAAGCCAGATCATCCAGAACAGGATCAAGGAGTACTACCTCAACGACTATGACGAGACCTACGACATCACAGTCTCTCTGATCCAGGAGAAGGACAGGCTGGGATATGGCCTGCTCAACGAGATCGTAGCGAACAGCATTGTGGTGACATACGGCGGACGCTTCCTCTTCCGTTATGACAAGCAGGGATTGGGACAGTATGCCGGTGTGTTCCTCTATTTCGACAGGAAGTCAGGCGTCAGCAGAATCATCCTTCAGATTGAGCCGAAGAGCAACAAGGAGGGACGAGGCTACCACAACATCCTCAGCCATCTGCAGAACACCGAGGGCATCAACATCCCTACCTTATATTCATATGCAAAATATATGGAGGGACGTCTGACCACGTCAAACGGAACCTTCCCTTATCCGAACGTCTCAGATATCTATCAGGGACTGCTCGAGGGGGACAGATATATTGCAATCTACAGGACGGAGGGACATGTGCATTTCATTGTGCGCACAGCCGACAACGAGATCGTGGTGCTTTCAAGGCCTCAGAGGACGGGACTGCTGTATTTCACATCACTGTCCTACCTGTTCCTGGCAATGACATTGTTCAGCCTCCTGATCCCTACACGACGCAAGAACAGAAGCAGTTTCAGAAGCAACTACTTCAGGACAAGGATCAGTATCATCATCTTTGTGTCATCGTTCCTGCTGCTTTCGTGCATGGCGGCGGTGAGCATCATGTTCGTATATAACCGCAACGAGCAGAACATGTTCGACATGATGAAGGCCAGAGTCGGCACGATGAACAGTATGTTCGAGTCGCGTGTAAGAAGCGCCGAGAGCTGGAGAGAACTTTCAACCACATCGTTCACCACACGTCTGAACGACATCGGCAACACTACAAAATCGGACATCACGCTCTATACCCCTGAAGGAAAGCTTTTCACATCGACCTCGCCCGAGATCTTCGAAAGCAGAGTGCTGGGAAGCCGCATGAAGGCAAAGGCGTTCCAGAGCATCAGAAGCCGTAGCAAGAGGTTCTACATCATGGAGGAAGAAGTGGACGGATACAGCTACTGGACCATCTATGCTCCTCTGATCAACAACAACGGCAAGATCGTCGCCATCCTCTGCGCGCCATACACCGACACTGACTATGATTTCATGAAGGAGAGTTTCTTCCATGCTGCTATCATCATCAATGTCTTCATCCTGCTGCTCATCATCTCGCTGGTGATCACCAACAGGATCATCAACTCGATGTTCACGCCGCTTCTGGAAATGGGCAAGAAGATGAGCGGAGGAAGCATCAACAACCTTGAATACATCGTCTATAAGCGTGAGGACGAGATCACGTCACTCGTGGATGCATACAACCGAATGGTCAAGGATCTTTCCGACTCCACAAGGCAGCTGGCCCAGGCCGAGCGCGACAACGCATGGAGCCAGATGGCACGCCAGGTGGCGCACGAGATCAAGAACCCTCTTACACCTATACAGCTTGAAATCCAGAGGCTTATCCGCCTCAAGCAGAACAACAATCCTAAATGGGAGGAGAAGTTCGACCAGGTGACAGCTGTAGTATTGGAGCACATCCAGATACTCGCCGACACAGCCAATGAGTTCTCGACCTTCGCCAAGCTGTATACAGAGGAGCCTGTGCAGATGGACCTTGACAAGGTACTGCAAGATCAGATCATGATCTTCGACAACAAGGAAAACATACGCATATCATACATGGGACTTGAGAATGCCACTATCATGGGGCCTAAGCCTCAGCTGATACGCGTGTTTGTGAATCTCATCACCAATGCCGTGCAGGCTGTGGAGATCCAGCAGAAAGAGGCTCTTGAGAGGGGCGAGGACATGCCGGAGGGCAAGATCCTCATATGCCTCAGACACAGCACCAAGGACGGGTTCTACGACGTTACATTCGAAGACAATGGTCCTGGCGTGAAGGGAGAGAACCTTGACAAACTGTTCACTCCAAACTTCACGACAAAGTCCAGCGGCACAGGTCTCGGTCTGGCAATCTGCCGCAACATCATTGAGAAGTGCAACGGTGAGATCAGTTACCAGAAGTCATTCGCCCTTGGCGGGGCAAGTTTCATTGTAAGCTTACCGAAATAGAAAAGGCCTCGTGTCTAAAACACGAGGCCTTTTCCATTTCTATTTCTATTTCTATTTTATATTCTATATTTAAACATTCGCCAGCACGTATGCCTTTACATCTGCCGCTGTGATCTTTGCTCCTGAGAGGATGAGCAGGCGCTCCACCACGTTGCGGAGCTCTCTGATGTTTCCGGTCCATGTCTTGTTCACAAGGAGTTTCATGGCATCCGGCTCGACGGGACGCGGCTGCATGCCTGTCTCAGAACAGATCTGCTCGATGAAATGGTCTACAAGGAGAGGAATGTCGTCCTTTCTCTCATCAAGGGTTGGTACGTTGATGACGATGACGCTCAGACGGTGGTAGAGGTCTTCGCGGAAGTTTCCTTTCGCAATCTCTTCCTTAAGATTCTTGTTTGTAGCCGCCACTACGCGCACGTCTACTGTGATGTCCTTGTCGCTGCCCACTCTTGAGAGTTTCTTTTCCTGGAGCACCCTGAGCACCTTGGCCTGGGCTGCGAGCGACATGTCTCCGATCTCGTCAAGGAAAAGCGTGCCGCCGTCGGCCTGCTCGAACTTGCCCTTGTGCTGCTTGATGGCAGATGTGAATGATCCCTTTTCGTGGCCGAAGAGTTCGCTCTCAATGAGCTCTGACGGGATGGCCGCACAGTTCACCTCGATGTAAGGCATCGCTGATCGGCGGCTCTTCTGATGGAGGTTACGCGCCACAAGTTCCTTTCCTGTACCGTTGGATCCGATGATCAGGACTCTTGCATCTGTGGGAGCGACCTTGTCGATCATGTCCTTGATGTTGGTGATGCCTACTGACTCACCTATCATCTGCTGGCCATAGACCTTCTTCTTCAGGATGCGGGTCTCCTTGACAAGGTTTACCTTCTCTGTGGCATTCTTGATGGTGATGAGGATGCGGTTCAGGTCAAGAGGCTTAGGGATGAAGTCGAACGCTCCCCTCTTTATGCAGTCTACCGCCTGGGCGATGTCTCCATGTCCGGAGATCATGACGATGGCAGAGTCGATGCCCATGCCGACCATTCTGTCGAGGACTTCGTTGCCGTCCATTTCCGGCATCTTGATGTCGCAGAAGATCACGTCGTACTTCTCCTTCTCCACCATTGCACAGCCCTCAGCACCGTTTTCTGCTGTATCCACCTCATAGTCCTCGTCCAAGAGAATCTCCTTCAAGGAGTTTCTGATGGATCTTTCATCATCGATAATAAGAATCTTCATGTTTCGTATGTTTTAACTCTATTTACGGTTGGTTTGGCCAGCGATTTTGGGAATGCCGTACAGAACATGAAGATATGTACGTTACCCTATCCCTAAATCCCTTTCCTCGGGAAAGGGACTTACTATCGCTTCGCTCAAAATGTTTTAACTCTATTTACGGTTGGTTTGAGGAAAATCCTTTTACAAATATGAGCAATTTAAAGTCATTACACAAGACCTCCCAGACCTTGCGTCATTTGCTAAAGTTAAGAATATTTTATAATTTTGCCCGGTTATAAGCAAATTTCATGCAAGTACCTGATATAATAATCGCCATCGACGGCTACTCATCCACAGGAAAAAGCTCCTTTGCAAAAATCATAGCAAACGAGTTCGGATTCCTGTATCTTGATTCTGGCGCCCTCTACAGGGGTGTCACTCTGTTTGCAATAGAAAACGGATATATCGACGAAGCCTGCACAATCGACGTGCCGGCGCTCACCGAAGCGATGGAAAATCTTGACATCCACTTCGGCAAGGGCGGCACATATATCGGTGAAAGATGCATCGAGGACGAGATCAGATCGCTTGAGGTTGCCGGCAAGGTAAGCCCGATAGCGACTGTCGCTCAGGTGAGGGACTTCGTGGACAGAAAGCTCCGCGAGTTCGGACGCATGAAAAGGGTCGTGATGGACGGACGCGACATCGGAACAACAGTCTTCCCGGATGCGGAGCTGAAGCTCTTCATGACGGCAGACCCGATGATCAGAGCACAGAGAAGAGCAGACGAAATGATCGCCAAGGGCGACCAGGTGGACGTGGAGGAGGTTCTGAAGAACCTTCAGGAGCGCGACTACATCGACTCTCACAGAGAGGCTTCCCCGCTCACTCAGGCAGAAGACGCCCTCGTTCTCGACAACTCGCACATGACCATGGAAGACCAGGTTGAATGGATCAAGAACATCATCAAGGAACGTTTCGGCTGCTAAAGAACAGTTGGTTATGCTAACGGTAGACATTGATAAGAATTCCGGATTCTGCGCAGGAGTCATCAAGGCAATTTCCACTGCTGAGGAGTTCCTCAAGAAGACTCACGAAGCAGGAGAAGAAGGACGACGTCTGTACTCTCTGGGGGCGATCGTGCACAACGACGCAGAGCTCAACCGCCTTGTGGAACAGGGTCTCGTGACCATCGACAAGGAGGATCTGGAGGAGATGGTAGACGCCCAGGGCGAATACCTTCTGATTAGGGCTCACGGTGAGCCGCCTCAGACCTACGAGACTGCAGACAGGCTCGGTTTCAAGATCATCGACTGCACCTGTCCTGTAGTGCTCAGGCTTCAGCAGAGCATCAAGGAGGCCTACAATGCGCAGATGGCTGGCGGACAGATCGTGATTTTCGGCAAGATCGGACACGCCGAGGTGCTTGGACTGATCGGCCAGACAGACGGCACTGCGATCGTGGTGGAGAATGTCGCCATGCTCGAAGAGATGGTGCAGAACGGCACGATCAAGCTGGATGTCCCAACCGAGATCTTCAGCCAGACGACCAAGAGTCCGGCGGAGTATTCAAGACTCTGCTCAAGACTTGAGGAGATGATGGCAGACTACAACGAACTCTCCGTGGAGAGATTCAGAGGCAGAAGGCTTCTGGTGATCCACGAAACAATATGTGCACAGGTGGCGGCTCGCCATGAAAGACTTTCTCAGTTTGCACTCGCACACGACATCATCATATTCGTGTCAGGCAAGGCAAGCTCAAACGGAAAGGTGCTCTGCGAGCTTTGCAAGTCTCTCAACATCAGGACATACCATGTAGACTCAGTGTCCGAGATCAAGAGGGAGTGGTTCCGAGCAGACGACAAGGTCGGCGTGTGCGGAGCCACATCGACACCGAAATGGCTTCTTGAAGAAGTTGCGGAATACATCCTGGACTTCAACAAGTATGTGCCGGCATGGGAGGAGAAATTTCCAAACGAATAATTCATTAACAAATTAATAATAAGACATTTTTATGGCAACAACAGCTGATTTCAAGAACGGACTTTATCTTAGCTTCAACGGCAAGCCATGCCAGATCGTATGGTTCCAGCACGTAAAGCCAGGTAAGGGTCCTGCTTTCGTAAAGAGCAAACTCAGAAACCTCGAGAACGGTCGTATCCTCGAGAACACTTTCACTGCAGGTGCAAAGATCGACACTATCAACGTTGAGAGAAGACCTTACCAGTTCCTTTACAAGGATGAGGACGGATTCAACTTCATGCACGAGGAGACTTACGAGCAGATCCACCTCGACGCTGCTCTCGTTGACAACGCAGACCTCATGAAGGAGGGTCAGCACGTTGAGATGATGTTCCTTGCTGACGAGGAGCGCTGCCTCACTTGCGAGCTTCCTACATATGTTGAGCTTGAGGTTACTTACACTGAGCCTGCTGTAAAGGGTGACACTGCTTCTACAAACGCTCAGAAGGAGGTTACTCTCGAGACTGGTGCTATCATCATGGCTCCTCTCTTCATCAACATCGGTGAGAAGATCCGCGTAAACACAACTGACCGCTCATACGGCGAGCGCGTAAAGTAATCATACTGCAACAACACTGAAGGCTGTTTGTCCAGGACAAACAGCCTTCAGTGCAT
>JAFZEP010000078.1 GCA_017560625.1 Bacteroidales bacterium | reverse complement strand
GATCACGCATGTGCATGATGAAAGGGTTCATGCTATATCCTTTGCCTATGATAGACACGGTCTTGCCTTCAGAAATCAGTTTGCTGATTTCCGTCATCATTAGAGTCTGGTCTTTGATAATCGTAGCCATAGCGAGTCAAAGATAAGCAAAAAAGGCTGTATAAGGACAAAATTTCTTATCTTTGAAAGATTTATGGAAAATACATATAAATATACTGTCGCAGGCCACACCTTTTGTGTGACCCTTCCTGATGGATTTTCAAGCGCAGAGCATCTGAGGCCTTATGAACCTTTTGCTGAGGCCGGTGAGGTGGAACCATTGTTCTCATTGGAACTCAAGGTCGTTCCTGCTCTTCGTGAAAAGGTTCAGGGCAAGGTACGTGAATGTCTCAATGATGAGGCTCCTTACTTCTGGATTTTTGAAGGGGAGGATGGACGATACAGCTTCGGCTTTTCATATACCAAGGCTCATCCGGATTGTATTCTTATAACTTCTGAGGATTATAAATCCAGCGTGGTATATATCAGTGAGGCGATGGCACGTCGTTTTGCGGAGTTTGCGCTCAGCAATGCCATGATGCTTCTTTATACTTTCTGCACTTCTCCTTTCCAGACACTGATGGTGCATGCTTCAGTCATAGCGCATGATGGCGGCGGATATATGTTCCTCGGACGAAGCGGTACAGGAAAGAGCACACACAGCCGTCTCTGGCTCAATCATATCGAAGATACCTATTTGCTTAATGATGACAATCCTGTCGTAAGATTCGTTGATGGGGAAGCTTATATATATGGTACTCCTTGGAGCGGTAAGACTCCATGCTATAAGAATGAGTCCATGCCGCTGAGGGCGGTTGTGCGACTCTCGCAGGCTCCGTATAATAAGATCGTACGCCTGGCTCCGCTTCAGTCATTCGCTTCGCTGATGCCTGCATGTTCATGCATGAGATGGGATGGACGTTCAGTTTCGGCGCTTCATTCTACAGTGGAGAAAGTCATAGGTGTGGTCCCATGCTGGCATCTGGAATGTCTTCCAGACGAAGCTGCGGCTGTCCTCTGTAATTCTACAGTAAAAAGATAAGACATGAAATACCTCAAGTGGATATCAAGCATTTTGCGTAGACACCGTTCTGCTATTGCAGTGATGTTGCTGTGTCATGTTTTGCTGGCCGGTTGTGCCGTAGGCTTTGTCTATGTCAGCAAAAGGCTTGTAGATTGCGCAGTCTTGATGCTCCAGGGAAAGAGTGCAGATGATCTTGGCGTACTGGCAGCCGTCATGGTTGCTATCGTTATAGCGCGTATCGGTCTGAATGCATTGAAAGGGTATCTTCAGGTCGCCACTGAAATCCGTCTGAAGAATAGACTCCGCCGCAGACTGTTTGATATTTTGTTGCGCATGCAGAGTGATGGTGGCAATCGCAGACATACAGGTGATATCATCAGCAGAATGCAGGAAGATGTTCGTGTAGTTGCGAATGTATGTGCTGTTTCTTTGCCGAATGTTTTCGGTACAATGCTTCAGCTGCTTGCTGCATTTGTTTTCCTGATGATTCTTGAGCCTATGTTGGGCCTGCTGATCATCGTCATTGCACCTTTGGGAATCGTCGCCGGAAAATACGTTGCGGCTCGTGTCAGAAGACTTACTCATGACATAAGGGAGAGTGATGCAAAGGTGCAGTCTCATCTTCAGGAAAGTGTTCAGAATATCACATTGCTCCAATCGATGGAATATACCGATGTGAGTGCATCGTCATTGGGAGAGCTTCAGGGCGGACTTTATGGAAATGAGATGCGTAGGGTCAAGTTCAGCATCCTGTCACGAGTGGTCATGGCTCTTGCATTCCAAGCAGCTCAGACCGTGGCATTCCTTTGGGCTGTATTCGGAATCAGCAAAGGAACAGTCACATATGGTATGATGACGGCATTCCTTCAGCTTGTGGGTCAGATTCAGAGACCATTGATGGAACTCAGCTCTCAGGTCCCTACAGTCATTCATGCGACTGCTTCAATCGACAGAATCATGGAACTTGAGACTCTGCCTCAGGAGGAAGACGTCGAGCCATGCATGCTTCCAGGCACTGCAGGTGTTCGTTTTGAAAATGTTCGATTTGCCTTTCCTGACTCGCTGAAACCTGTCTTGGATGACTTCTCATATGATTTCAAACCAGGCACACGTACTGCGATCCTCGGTCCTACTGGCGTTGGCAAGAGCACGATGATCCGCCTGCTGCTGTCCCTGCTACGCCCTCAGTCCGGCTCTATCACGGTCTACTCTAATGGTGAACTTGCTGCTTCCTCACGTCATTGCGAGGCTCAGAATGAGCCGTGGCTATCTCCTGCCTCCCCAGCAACCCGTTGTAATCTCGTATACGTCCCTCAAGGCAACAGCCTTTTCAGCGGCAGCGTGCGCGATAACCTTTTGATGGGTAATCCGGAAGCTACGGATGAACAGCTTCGTCATGCGCTTCATATCGCTGCGGCAGACTTTGTTTTCGATCTGCCAGGTGGACTGGATGCTCACTGCTTCGAGTCTGGTGCAGGCCTTTCTGAGGGTCAGGCTCAGCGTATTGCCATTGCCCGCGCGCTGCTGCGTCCTGGTACTATCCTGCTCCTCGACGAATTCAGCTCAGCCCTTGACAATGAGACTGAAATCACCCTTATGCAGCGCCTGACGGCATCCCTTCCAGATCACACCATGATCTTCATCACTCACCGCGAGCGCATCATCGACTACTGCGACTCAGTTCTTCGTCTGGGGTAGGAGATGTTGCATCGACGCAACGTTTGACCTTGTATTTGTTGCGTCGCGACGAATTATATGTGCGCAATGATATGCGCGCAACGTATCTGCCTGATTTTCAGCTTATTGTCTATATAGCCTGCCGCCCCGGGGCGTCGGGCTAGTCAGCTAATATATTGATATACAATGTGTTGCGTAGTTATGCCTGCTGCAATCTGCAGCAGGCATAACTACGCATTCCCCTGAGAATGAGTCAGTTGGGTGCGTGAAATTCATTAATACGTCTGCCAGTTTATCATTTTGATAAACAATATAAAATAAGGCAGCCACCATGATGGTGACTGCCTTGTATTGTAATCTGTATTGTGTTCAGATTAGAGAGCTGGACCAGCTGCTACGAGAGCCTTACCGAGGTCGTTGCCTGTGAACTTAGCGAAGTTCTTGATGAAGCGACCTGCGAGATCCTTAGCCTTCTCCTCCCACTGGCAAGCGCACTCGTAAGTGTCGCGTGGGTCGAGGATAGCTGGGTCAACGCCAGGGAGTTCTGTAGGAACTGTGAAGTTGAAGTAAGGGATCTGCTTAGTAGGAGCCTTGTCGATAGAACCATCGAGGATAGCGTCGATAATTCCACGAGTATCCTTGATAGAGATACTCTT
>JAFZEP010000077.1 GCA_017560625.1 Bacteroidales bacterium | reverse complement strand
TTAACTAAATTTATTAAGCATTATGAAACAAGGTTTACATCCCGAAAACTACCGTCTTGTGGCTTTCAAGGATATGTCAAACGATGTAGTGTTCATCACTCGCTCATGCGCGAACACTAAGGAGACCATCGAAATCGAGGGCGTTGAGTACCCAGTTATTAAGCTTGAGATCTCAAACACATCTCACCCATTCTACACAGGTAAGATGAAGCTCGTGGATACAGCTGGTCGTGTTGACAAGTTCTATCAGAGATACGCAAAGAAGAAGTAATTCTTCCACAAAATACGGTAATAAAAATAGAGCACTCGATTCGAGTGCTCTATTTTTGTATTGGTCTGTGCGGCGGGCACTTATACAAAAACGTGATCATGATTTAATTCATGATCACGTTTTAAGTAAATTCTACTGCTCGTCGTCGTGGCCGTGCTCGTCGTCGTGCTCGTCGTCGTGTCCGTAGATGTCGTCGACAGAGTTTGTTGTTGTGATTGCAAATCCCTGGTGTTCACCTGTGAGGGTCTTGAGGAATGCTGTAACCTTGGCAACTTCTGAGTCTGTCATCTTAACGTCGCTCTGGTAGTAGCCCATGTCGCGGACTGCATCTTCGAGAGTGATGCGTGTGCCGTCGTGGTAGTATGGCCATGTGTGCTCAACGTTTCTGAGGCCAGGCACTTTGAAGCGGTGGCGGTCACGCTCAAGCTGAGTTTCTTTGTAGCGGCCGTTGTCTTCAATTGTCATTTCAAGGCCTCTCTCAGCGAAGTATTCGTTGCGATGACCCATGAGTTCGTATGAAAGACCACCTGCGATAGGACCGTTGTGGCATGTTGCACAATCATATTTCTTGAAGAGTTCGTATCCTTCGATCTCCTCTGCTGTCAAGGCCTCAGCGTCTCCGCGGAGCCACTTGTCGAATCTTGAGTTTGGAGTGAGGAGTGTGTACTCGAACTGCTGGATAGCGTCTGTGATGTTTGCCTCTGTAAGACCGTCAGGATAAACGGCTGCGAATTCAGCAGCAAATTCCTTGTCCTGCTCGAGCTTTGCGATGATCTGGTCAAATGATTCTGATGCCATCTCCACTGGATTGAGAGGTGGGCCTGCAGCCTGGTCAGCAAGTGTCTTTGCACGTCCGTCCCAGAACTGAACGAAGTTATAGACAGCGTTGTAGACTGTTGGTGCGTTTACGCCGCCGAGCTGATCGTCAACACCGTGTGAGTACTGGTGGTTGTCCACTCCTGCAGTCGAAAGGTCATGGCAGCTTGCGCATGACACTGTGTTGTCAAGAGAAAGTCTTGTGTCGTGGAAAAGCATATATCCGAGTGCTGCCTTGTCTGCATCGTATGGCAATTCCTCTGCGATAGGGCGGATCGGCTCGTTTGCGTATGCTTCTGCAACGTTGTCAGCATAAAGAGATGCTCTTGCATTCTTTGCCCAGTCAAGAACGATGTCGCGCTCTTCTGCGTTCAATGAACTTCCCCAATGCATGATGTAATACTTGAACATCGGCATGCGGTCGTCAAGAACCACTTTCTCGACCTTGGCAAGGTCAACAGGGTCTGCTACTGCTCCATTCTCAAGGGCTGCCATGAGTCCTGTGATGTCGAAGGCTTTGTATCCGTCCTGGCTGTCCTTCTTCACCATGCCGCCGATTACAGGGAACTCGGCATAGAATGGAAGTTCAGGTTCGGCTGTGTGGCAGTCGATGCAGCCTCCTGCCTTGAAGATCTCCAGCACTTGCTCGTTCTGTGCAAGCTCAGCTGAAGGAGCTTTGTTGACCGCCTTGTAGACGATTGTTGAGATCACCGCCAATACCAGCAGCGAAATCAGACCGATTTTGATTACTTTTTTCATATAGCAAAGTGTTAATATATGTGCATGCTGTTTTCAGCTGCCGGAAGGAGGTTGACTCCCCACCAGCACATCTGCAGGCAGACGAAAGCAAATATAAGTAAAATACACAAAATATTTGCCTGTCCTTTTTTCAAAATTCGCAGATGAATGTAAAGAATGTAACCTAGCCAGGTGATGAGCGCCCAGGTCTCCTTCGGATCCCATGCCCAGTAGTGTCCCCATGCCTGCTTTGCCCAGATCGATCCGGACAGCATGCCGAAGGTGAGGAATGCTGTACCTATATATACTAAGGTGTCAGCCGCCTTCATCATCTTTTCGTCGCTGCCCTTTATCAGGGAGTACAGTGCGATCAGGAAAGAGCATCCCAGCAGAGAATACGAGAACATGTAGACTGTAACATGAGGGATGAACCATGGACTCTGAAGAGCCGGCATCAGCGTCTGGTCGTGGATCTCGGGCTTGAGGATGTTGAGCAGTATGAAAACTGTCGACAGGACGCTGGAGAAGGGGAGTATCCATTTGTAGCCCCATCTCAGGTAGGTCGCCAGTCCTGAGACCATCGCGAAGAACGAGTACCAGAGTCTGGTCTCTCCGGTGGTGCGCATCGGTGGCCTATCAAGAGTTATCCAAAGGCCGATGATGAAGGCTAGCAGGATTCCGATCGTGACTGATGCGAAAATGACGGAAGCCTTTCTGCGTGAGCAGAACGACATGACCGAGGCGACAAGAGCTGCCACTGTGGCTCCTGCTCCAAACCATATGAATTCATTCCATCCTATCATGACCTTGGACCTTTAATGAATAATATGACTGCACCTGCTATCATCATTATGATGCCCACAAGCGCGAAGTACTTCCATGGCTCATTGACTATCTCCAGGATGCAGTAGTCATCGCCTGTGCCAACGAGGTAGATGTCCTCGCCGATGCCTCTGGAGAGAGGGTGGTTTACCTGGATGCTATGTGTCTGCTCATCAATGGATATGGTGGCTGTGTACTGCATCGGAGTGCCGTTTTCGTATCTTTTGCATTCGATGCTGATAAGGGAAATCTCGTCTTTCAGGGTGCTCTGCTTGCCGTTCATGTGGACGGCGGCTGAGGATGTCTCGCCCTCGTGAAGCAGCATGCGCATCTGCCGGTTGTCCGGGCTGCCCCAGAATGCTGAGCCAAGGGCGATGAGAAGTCCGGCATGGTGCAGGATGAAGTGGTAGCGGAGTTTTCCTGAAGCGGTCTTCCATCCTCTGAGCAGAACGCACAGAAGGACGGTCATAAGGTAGAGCATCACGATGATGAAGAACACCGAACCTGTGAATGCAACGTTTCCTGAGACTCCGATCCAGATGCATGAACCCATGAACAGCAGGATCGATGATATGACGGCTGCCGGGCTTGCAAGGAATCGGAATCGTTTCCATGTCATGCAACATATGGCGACCCACAAAGCCGCAAGCAGCAGATTTGTCGGAAAGGCTAATATGTCAAACAGTCTGTCCATTAGTGTAGGTTATCTGTAGTGGTTGATTTCGCTTGAGATTACTGTCTCTTCTCCTGTGCAAGGATGGTTGAAACAGATGCTGTAGGCATGCAGGCATAGTCTTTCGGCATTGCTTCCTCCGTAGAGCATGTCGCCGGCGATTGGGTGGCCAAGGCCGCGGATGTGCGCTGAATGCACGCGCAGCTGGTGGGTGCGTCCTGTGTGCGGATGGAAGACGATCTCGATGCTGCCGTCAGGCAAGACCTCTGAGACCTCATATGCTGTGAGTGATTGCTTTCCCTGGGCAGTGTCTGCTTTCTGGCGTGGCCTTTCGTCGTAGTCGGGGCTGAGCGGGATCTCGATTGTGCCTGTGTCGCCGACGTGCAGGGCTGTGCCTTCGGCTGCCGGGCTTAGCCTTGCATGATAGGTCTTCTTGATTGTATGTTCCTGGAACTGAGCTCGTAATGAAGTTGCTGCTGAGCCAGTCTTGGCAAACAGCATTACGCCGGAAGTGTCCATGTCAAGACGATGCACCGGCTCGACAGGGCCTGTTGTGGAGCATATGTATTCCAGAAGTGATGTCTTGCCGTCAAGACCGGGCACAGATGGCATTCCTGATGGCTTGGCAACAGCAAGCATGTGCTCGTCTTCGTAGATGATTGCCGGTTCTGCGTGGATGGGGTCTGTCGGGAATTCAATGCCGCGGAGCATGTAGCCCAGAAGCGGGCCGCATTTGCTGGTGCACGACGGATAGAAGTGTCCATGGGTGCGTACTGCGGTCGCCGGTGACTGCCCGTACCAGAATTCTCCCATTGCAAGTGGCTGAAGGCCATGACGGTAGGCATATTCAAGGAGCTTTGGTGCAGCGCATTCGCCTGTGCCTCCCGGAGGGGTTGTGCCGGCAGCGGCGAATATGTCGGGAATCGATGATTCTTCTCCCAATGAGTTGTGGACAATGTATTGTCTGAAGATCCATTCCTGCAGAGCCTCTGACATAGAAGCCCGCTTGGACTTTAGCTCTTCTATTTCACTTGTGATGCTGACAATCTGGCCACGTAGGTCTGAAATCCGTTTTTCCCATAGGGTCTTCAGCCTCTTGAGTTCGGCTTTCTCAAACTGGCTTTCCTTTATCATAGCTTCAAGAAGCGATGCTTCAGAGCATGTCTGTCTGATCTGCTCCCTTCTCTTTTTCGCCTCGGAAATCTTCGTGCGCGCAGCATTGAGTTCTGTGTCTCTATCTCTCTCAGCATCAGTTAGTTGTGACTTAAGTCTGCTGAGTTCTTCGGAAGTGGTGAGCCTTGCTATGGTCTTATTGATATCTGTGATTTCCGCTTCTCCTTTCTTGAAGTCGCCGTCAGGATCCGTGAGGTCGTAAATCGGCGGTACGAAGCCGTCGATCATGCTTTTTCCACCGACGTTTCCGGAGAAGGCTGCCAGGTAGCCGAAACTGTCGGCCCCGTCTTTGATTACCAGCACTCCCAGCATCTTTCCTTCAGCGAAATCTGAAGCCAGAGCCGCATTCTCATCCAGACGTTGCATGACAAGTCTGGCAGCCTCCTTGACAGAAGGATGGGGCGCGTATCTGAAAGGGTTGTCCAGACCGCACGGCTCATCAAGGATGAAATCTTCTAGGAATCTGTGTATCAAAGTGTTATGTTGTTGAGTTTGTATTCTCTGCAGATGTCGCTCAAGCCGCATTCGGCGCATTTTGGCTTGCGGGCTGTGCAGACGTAGCGGCCGTGAAGGATAAGCCAGTGGTGGGCCTTTGGACGAAGTTCGGGAGCAAATCCTGCCGTGAGGTCGCGCTCTACAGCCTCGACTGTGGTGCCGTCGGACAGTCCCATTCGTCGTGAAACCCTGAATACGTGGGTGTCGACTGCAATGACAGGCTTGTCGTAAATGACTGAGGCTATGACGTTTGCGGTCTTTCTTCCGACTCCTGGGAGTTTCTCCAGCTCAGATGGCTCTGACGGAACCACGCTTCCAAAGTCGTTGACCAGCATTGTGGCCATGCCGATGAGGTGTTTGGCTTTATTGTTTGGGAATGAGATGGACTTGATCATCTCATAGACTTCTTCGAATGTTGCTGATGCAAGGTCGGAAGGCTCCGGGAATCTTTTGAAGATGGCCGGAGTGTGCATGTTGACTCTTTTGTCGGTGCACTGAGCGGAAAGAATCACTGCAATCAGAAGGTGGAACGGAGTGTCGTAGTCGAGTTCTGTCTCGGCTACCTCCATGTTTTCAGAGAACCATGCAGTGACATGGTGGAACAGATCCTTGACTTCCATATTAAACTGCTGCTTCCAGTTCGGTTGATGCTCCTTCCTCGAGGCAGCGCTCGTTTTTGCACTCGAACACTCTGCCCGGGTAGGTCTCGAATATCTGTCTGTTGTGGGTGACCATCACGATGGCCGTGCCCTTTTCGATGTTGATCTTTGTGAGGAGTCTCAGGATGCCGTCTGCCGTCTCTGCGTCGAGATTTCCTGTCGGCTCGTCAGCGATGATGACTGCCGGATCGTTGAGAAGCGACCTGGCGATCGCCACGCGCTGCTGCTCTCCTCCTGAAAGCTGGAACGGCATCTTGTGCGCCTTGAGTTCCATTCCCACTGCAACTAGGACCTCCTTGATCCTATTGTCCATGTCGTCTTCGTTTTTCCAGCCTGTGGCCTTGAGCACAAATCTGAGATTCTCCTCCACTGTCCTGTCCATAAGCAGCTGGAAGTCCTGGAAAACGACTCCCATCTTGCGTCTCAGATAGGGGATGTCCTTGCTCTTTATCTTCAGCAGGTCATAGTCACACACCAGTCCTGTGCCTTTCTTCAGCTTGTTTTCTGCAATCATTGTCCTGATGATGGATGTCTTGCCTGTGCCGACTTTTCCTACGATATAGACGAAGTCGCTAGGGTAGATTTCCATATCGAGCGAATAGATCACAGTGGCCTCTCCGTTGAGTATGTCGGCGTCCTTGAATGTGATGATTGGAGTGTTTTCTGACATGTTGAGAAACTTAGGATTAATCACACAAATATAATGGAAAATGGTTAAATTTGTGAAATTTTTGTTTGATGATGAACCGTAAAAATATATTGGCTGCGTTTTCGGCCCTGGTGATGTCTGTGACGGCACTTTCGGCCCAGGATTTCAGGGAGATCCTGAACCTTCAGCACCACGGAATGCACAATCGTGCTTCCATTCTGTCAAACGAGCTCGCTCGCGAGGCAAAGGCTTTGGAACCAGAGGGTTACGCTCTTCTTTCGGATGTTACCATGAACATGGAGTCATATCTTCCACGTCTGGAAGAGTACATCAGGAAAAATCCTCATTCTGTCCTCATCTCCGAGCTCAAATTCCGCCATGCCTTGAATCTTTTCGACGTACAGGATTATGACGGTGCTGCGCAGATGCTTTATGAGGTGCCTGCAACCCATGTTCCTGAGGACGAACTCGATGAATACCTCTTCAAGAAGGCCTACTGTGATCTTGAGGCCGGTGAGGTGGACAGAGCGCTTCTGCAGTTCCTCTATCTGGAGGAGCGTCCGCTTTCGGACTACACAGCGCCTGCAAGATATTCCATTGCGACAATAAAATATGGTGCCGGCGACTTCGCTGAGGCCTTCGACTGGTTCTCCAAGTCTTCTGATGACATCAGATTCGAGGAGGTGTCGTCATATTACATGATGGAGTGCCGCTTCCTTCTCAAGGACTACGCATATGTGACTTCAAAGGGCGAGAAGGTCTACAAGCAGATCCTCCAGGACAGAAAGCCTTTCCTTGCCCGCATCCTTTCGGAGTCGTTCCTTGTGATGGGCAATGCGGAAAAGGCGAGGGAGTACTATGATCTTGCTGTCAACGCGTCTGCAAGCCAGAACACCAGAGCGGACTGGTTCTACAGCGGCTCTGTGCTTTATGCCGTGAAGGATTATAAGGGAGCGATCGAAAGCTTCACCAACATGGTGTCAAGAAACGACTCCATCGGACAGGTCGCAAATTATCATCTTGCTTTCAGTTACATCCAGACCAAGAATAAGGTGGCGGCTCTTGAGGCTTTCAAGGCTGCCGTGTATTCAGGTTCGGATCCGGTGATCGCCGAGGATGCCCATTTCAACTGGGCGAAACTGGCCTTCGACATCAACAACGACTCTGCAGTCTTCCAGGAATACATGAAGATATATTCCAACAAGGCAAAGGATGACAGGATCTACAACTACATTGCTGTGGCTGCCCTGCACAACCGCGATTATGCAACAGCTGTGGATGCATACGGCATGATCGAGGAGCTTGATGAGGGCATGAGGAACAACTATATGAAGGCTAACTACCTCAGAGCCAATCAGCTTGTCCTTTCGGGCTCATACCGTCAGGCGGTTCCGTGCCTCAAGGTTGCGGCATACTATTCCGATAAGTCAAGCCGATTCAATCAGATGACACGTTTCTGGCTGGCAGAGTCGTACTATCGCAACGACCAGTATGCGCAGGCACGCGAACTTTTCATGGAACTCTACAACCAGGGCGCTCTGAACAGGAAGCCTGAGTCTTATCTGATAACATACAACATTGCTTACTGCTATTATAAGGAAGGTAACTATGCGCAGTCGCGGAAGTGGTTCGACAGATATCTGAAGGAGCAGTCTGTAATCTACCGCAAGGATGCGCTTGAGCGTGCTGCCGACTGCTATTTTGCAACCAGAGAGTATAAGACAGCTGCAGAGTGCTACGACAAGGTGCTTAAGGACTATTTCGATGTGAACGACATCTATCCTTACTATCAGTCTGCGATTTCATACGGCCTGGCCGGCAACAGCAACAAGAAGGTGAGCATCCTTTCGAATGTACTGAAGGCCGATCCTTCGTCTAGATTCTATCCGGAGGCGCTTTTCGAGCTCGGCAGATCATATGTCGTGAAGGAGAATGACGACAAGGCATTCGAATGCTTCAGGATGTTGGCTGAAAAGTCGAATGATGTTACATTTGTGGCTAGGGCATATATCGAGATGGGTTCGCTTTCGCGTAACCAGTCTCAGTTCAACGAGGCGCTGGAGTACTACAAGACTGTAGTCGAGAAGATGCCGCTTTCGGGCTATGCTGAGGATGCCCTTGTGGCCATCGAGTCTGTGTACCAGACCAAGAATGAGCCTGAGGCTTATCTCAAGTACATCGAGAGCATCGGAAAGGGTGCGACAAAGACCGAGGACGAGAGGGAAGACATGATCTTCAACTCTGCCGAGCAGGTCTATCTGACAGAAAACTTTGAGAGAGCTCTTGTGACTCTGGAGTCGTATCTCGAAAAATATCCTTCTGGAAAATATGCATACAAGGCAGACTACTACATGGCCGATTCATATCGTATGCTCGGCAAATACGAGCAGGCCTGCGACTACTATACAAAGGTGATAGAAAGGGGAGATGTGTCATATGCGGAGCAGTCGATGCTGGCATATTCGGAACTCTCTTTCAAACTTGAGAACTGGGAGGATGCATACGGCGGATATTCTTCGCTTTATGCTGAGGCCAAGCAGCCGGGCAATAAGATAGAGGCTCTCAAGGGTATGATGCGTGCGGCGTACAGGTGGCACAACTGGAGCGCGGCTCTCAAGGCTGTGGATCAGATCATGTATGAGAGCAGCATCGGAGCCGACGTGAAGAGGGAGGCTTCATATGTGAAGGCCAAGTCTCTCATGGCGTCAAGCCGCAGAGCGGAGGCTATCATGGTGATGGAGGCTCTTGCTGAGAATGTCCATGATGCTTATGGTGCTGAAGCTGCATACACATTGGTTCTTGATGCATATGACAAGGGCGATTTCGATGCCGTGGAAGAGAAGGTCTTCGCGTTTGCTGATGCGGGCTCGGACCAGACATACTGGCTTGCAAAGAGCTTCATCACGCTTGGAGACTCATATGTGGAGAAAGAAAATCTGAAGCAGGCGAAGGCTACGTTCGAGAGCGTTCGTGACGGTTATCAGCCGGCTTCGTCGGACGATGACATCCTGGATAATGTGCGCATGCGCCTTACCAGACTCGAGGAGATGATTGCACAGACCAATTAGAGAATGAACATGAAACTGAAACATACTGTTATAGCACTAGCCGCGCTGTTTGCGGCTCAGAACGCATCGCATGCGCAGGATCTCGACCCTACAGTCGTGGTGAACAAGGCCTACGAGGGTAAACTTGTGGAGGTGCATAAGCCGACATTCGACATGGAAGTGCCGGACTCGGTGACCAGGTTTGATCTGCATTTCGACTATCTTGTGTCGGAGCAGCCGTATAAGGGTGCGGACGGATTCACTCCGTATGTGGTGAAGATGAAGCCTGAGGTCGCTGTCCAGACATTGAGGAAACTCTATCTTAATGCGGGTGCCGGATATACTGTCCATCCGGCATTGGATGTTGTGTGGTCTCCGTTGGAGAGCAGGACCTTCAAGATGGATGTCTATGCGCGCCACCGCTCATATGTGGGTGCATACCGTTCGATCGATCCGTCTGACGGAAGCAGAGTTGACTGGTCTGGAGACAGGAATGCAAAGTGGAGCGGATATGACTTCATGTCAAGGGCCGGAGTGGACGGAAGGCTTGAACTTGAATCCCTTTCTGCAGGCTTTGACGTGGCTTACTACGGCCTTGCTTCAAAGGATATGAGCAAGACACGCATGTATGATGCTTTGGACGTCAGACTCGGTGTGTCGTCGAAGCCTAAGAATGTGCCGCATTTCAAGTATGATGTGGCTGCGGCTTACAGATTCGCTGAGGATAAACTCAACTACGATTTTTATGGCCAGGACTATCTTGGCGAGCAGGTCATCGATGCAGACATTATACTTGGACAGGTGTTTGCCGGTGGCCATCAGGTGCTTGTCGATCTTGAGGCGGATGTTGCCCTTTATAGTGGCTCTGCTCCTGGCAGGGAAGCGTTTGG
>JAFZEP010000076.1 GCA_017560625.1 Bacteroidales bacterium | reverse complement strand
CTGGCACACAATCTAGCCGGCGCAAATTACTCGAAGCCTTTTTCGTACCCCCATGCGGAATCGAACCGCAACCTTCAGAACCGGAATCTGAAATTCTATCCATTAAACTATAGGGGCATTTTTGTATTACAAAGGTAGTTAAATTTTGACCTTTTTTGAGGGGAGTTATCAATTATTTTCTATAAATTTGCATGAATTGTGTTGTCGTGAACGGACACGACGACTATAATTGTTTGACAACAAATAAGTTATACTACATAAACTTTGACTAATTATGGCAAACGAGAAAAAATTCGTCACATGTGACGGTAACTGGGCAGCAGCGCACATCGCTTACCTCTTCAGTGAGCATGCAGCGATCTACCCTATCACGCCTTCTTCTACCATGGCAGAGTACGTGGATGAGTGGGCAGCTCAGGGCAAGAAGAACCTCTTCGGTGAGATCGTGAAGGTAACAGAGATGCAGAGTGAAGGTGGTGCTGCAGGTGCAGTTCACGGTTCACTTCAGGCAGGTGCTCTTACAACAACATTTACTGCATCACAGGGTCTTCTTCTGATGATCCCTAACATGTATAAGATTGCAGGTGAGCTTCTCCCTACAGTATTCCACGTGTCAGCACGTGCACTTGCATCTCATGCACTTTCGATCTTCGGCGACCACCAGGACGTCATGGCATGCCGCCAGACCGGCTTCGCAATGCTCGCTTCAGCTTCTGTACAGGAGGCTCTCGACATGGCAGCAGTGGCTCACCTTTCAGCAATCAAGTCAAGCGTTCCATTCCTCCACTTCTTCGACGGCTTCCGTACATCACACGAGATCCAGAAGATCGAGCTCATCGACGAGCAGGCACTCAAGGGAATGGTAAGCAAGAAGGCTCTCGCGAAGTTCCGCGCAAAGGCCCTCTCACCAGATGCTCCTGTAACACGCGGTACAGCTCAGAATGCCGACGTATACTTCCAGGCACGCGAGGCTTGCAACCAGTATTATGACGCAGTTCCAGACGTAGTGGCACGCTACATGGGCGAGATCAGCGAGCTCACAGGCCGCGAGTACCGTCCGTTTGACTACTACGGAGATCCTGAGGCAGAGAACGTAATCATCGCTATGGGTTCTGTAACTGAGACAATCAAGGAGACTATCGACTACCTCGCAGCTCAGGGCAAGAAGGTCGGCGTGCTCATCGTCCGTCTATACAGACCGTTCTCAGCTAAATATTTCATGAAGGCTCTTCCACAGAGCGTGAAGAGAATCGCTGTTCTCGACAGAACAAAGGAGCCAGGATCACTCGGCGAGCCATTGTTCCTCGACATCAAGGCACTCTTCCAGGGCGTAGAGGATGCACCGCTCGTAGTTGGTGGCCGCTATGGTCTTTCTTCAAAGGACACAACTCCAGCTCAGATCGTTGCAGTATACGAGAACCTCGAGCTTGCTGAGCCAAAGGACGGCTTCACAATCGGTATCGTAGACGACGTGACATTCAAGTCACTTCCTCAGAAGGAAGAGTTCTCGATCGTTAAGCCAGGTACAACTGAGTGCAAGTTCTTCGGACTTGGTTCAGACGGAACAGTAGGTGCAAACAAGAACACCATCAAGATCATCGGTGACAACACTGAGAAATACAGCCAGGCATATTTCGACTACGACTCCAAGAAGTCAGGCGGTTACACATGTTCACACCTCCGCTTCGGAGATCTCCCTATCAAGGCTCCTTACCTTGTAGGTACTCCAGATTTCGTAGCATGCCACGTTCCTTCATACCTCACTAAGTATGACGTACTCAAGGGCATCAAGGAGAACGGTACATTCCTTCTCAACAGCCTCTGGGACGTAGAGGAGACTCTCAAGAGAATCCCTGACCATGTGAAGGCTATCATCGGAAAGAAGAACATCACTCTCTATATCATCAATGCGACTAAGATCGCTGCAGAGATCGGACTCGGCGGACGTACAAACACAATCCTCCAGTCTGCATTCTTCAAGATCACAGGCATCATCCCTTACGAGCAGGCGGTAGAGTACATGAAGAAGGCTATCGTGAAGAGCTACGGCAAGAAGGGTGAGCACATCGTGAACATGAACTACGCAGCAGTTGACCGCGGTGGTGAGTATGTAAAGGTTGAGATCCCAGCTGACTGGAAGGACATCACAGCCAAGTTCGAGAATCCGAACACAGCACGTCTTGCTCCAGAGTTCGTGAAGAACATCGCTGACGTTGTAAACGCACAGGCAGGCGACACTCTCCCTGTAAGCGTATTCAACGAGTGGGTAGACGGAACAATTCCTGCAGGTACAACTGCTTACGAGAAGCGTGGCATCGCAGTGAACGTCCCTGAGTGGCAGGCTGACAAGTGTATCCAGTGTAACACTTGTGCATTCGTTTGTCCTCACGCTGCAATCCGTCCATTCCTCCTCACTGACGAAGAGGCTGCAAATGCACCAGAGTGCGTTAAGCTTACTCAGGGTAAGGCAGTGTTCAAGGAGTACAAGTACGGCCTCAGCGTATCAGTACTCGACTGTACAGGTTGCGGCAACTGTGCTGACGTATGTCCATCAAAGGAGAAGGCTCTCGTTATGAAGCCGCTCGGAACACAGGAGGCAGAGCAGGCAAACTTCGACTACCTCAACGCTCACGTAGGCTACAAGGACAATGTTCAGCCTAAGACTGCAAACATCAAGAACGCTCAGTTCGCACAGCCGCTCTTCGAGTACTCAGGTGCTTGTGCAGGTTGCGGTGAGACTCCATACATCAAGACTATCACTCAGCTCTTCGGCGACCACATGATGGTTGCCAACGCTACCGGTTGTTCTTCAATCTACGGTGCATCATTCCCTGCAGCTCCTTACTGCAAGAACTCTGAGGGTCACGGTCCAGCATGGGCTAACTCACTCTTCGAGGACTTCTGCGAGTTCGGTCTCGGTATGAAGCTCGGTTCTGACAGAGCACGTATGACTGTTGCCAAGCTCATGGAGCAGGGTCTCTCATGCAGCTGCTGCACAGACGAGATGAAGGGCCTCTTCACTCAGTGGCTTGAGAACAAGCACGACGCGAAGGTAACACGCGAGGTTGCTGACAAGCTCATCCCTCTCTGCGAGGCATGCAGCTGCGACGTATGCAAGGGTCTCGTCGAGTACAAGACATTTATCCCAGCACGCAGCCAGTGGATCATCGGTGGTGACGGTGCATCATACGACATCGGATACGGCGGTCTCGACCACGTACTCGCTTCAGGTGAGAATGTAAACATCCTCGTTCTCGATACAGAGGTTTACTCTAACACAGGTGGACAGTCATCTAAGGCGACTCCAGCAGGTGCTATCGCCAAGTTCGCTGCTTCAGGTAAGCGCGTACGT